>NZ_JBQWRH010000021.1:0-103635 GCF_052545115.1 Nocardia glycosmidis
TTCCGCGTGGCGGGCTTTCGTCGTTTCGACAACGGCCGGATCAGCCAGGTCATCGCCCTGGCCGTCGGTCAGTCGGCGTGGCGCAGATCGTCGGCGGCGGACTGGTAGGCGGCCGCCGCCCGGATGAAGTAGTCGAACAGCACCTCGCGCTGGTGCGCTGAATAGCTGTCGATGATCTCGCTGATCCGCTGCCGCGCCGGGGCCAGGACCTCATCCAGATCGGCCGGTGCACCGACCAGTTCGACGGTCACCTTGCGCCGGTCGCCGGGCACCGGCACGCGGCGCACGTAGCCCGCGTCCTCCATTCGATCGACGAGCCGCGTCGTCGGGCCGGTGGTCAGTCCGCTGCGTGCGCCCAACTCGCCCGGCGTCATCGGCCCGGCGAGTTCGAGGATGTTCAGTGCGTAGAGATCGGTCGCACCCAGCTCGACCGCCCTGGCTGCGGCTTGTTCATGCAGCACGACTGCGCTCAGGTACCGCCGGTAGACCTCGCTCGTGTCCGATCGCGGCTGATGCTCCGGGGGGCGCTGGTTGCCGTCGGGTGTCGACAGGATTCCTCCAAGTCCGGTCTCGTCTAATTGGAAGATACTTTACGAATAAAGAAAGCTCCCTCGAGAAGCAATCTATCGACCGAAGTCGATCCGATATCGTCGCGGGCGACCGCACTCATTCGGAGTGGTTTCTCGGGGCCGCCCGATTGGCCGACTCCTACTTGGGTATCCGCGTTTACGGGCCGGACACGGCCGAGATAACCAGCCGAGGCGACACCTACCGGTGCGCGCACGACTGGCGCGGAATTATCCGAGGTCCAGACCTGGGCCGGCCGGATGGTCGGCAGTAAGTCGCCGCATTTCAGAACATCAAGCGCCAGAACATGATGGAACGTATTTCGTCGCTGCTCGCCCCGGACACCGAGCCCGCGGCCGAGCGCCCACCGGCGCGAATCGCGCGAGCGGCGAGACGTGTGCTCGCCCGCCGCGCTACGTTGGAGTATGCGCAGACATATCGGACATCGTGGTGTTCGGTGCGACGTTGATCGCCGGTGACGTCGGCTCGATGTGAGATCGAGGTGATCACATGAATCCACAGACGAGTTCGGGTCGGGTGGGCCCCGAATCGACTGCGGCCGAATCGAATACGCAGCATCCGGTGGCCATCGAAATCACCGACGAGCTGGAGGCGATGGGCCTGTCCGGGGCGGTGGAGATCGGCCGCGGCGGGTTCGGGGTGGTGTATCGCTGCATCCAGACCGCGCTGGACCGGGTCGTCGCGGTGAAAGTGCTCTCCTCGGAGATCGATCAGGAAAGCCGGGAGCGCTTCCTGCGCGAGGAACAGGCCATGGGCAGGCTGTCCGGCCATCCGAATATCGTCGACATCCTCCAGGTGGGCGTCACCGCCACCGGCATGCCGCTGATCGTGATGCCGTACTGCACGCACGGGTCGCTGGAACAGCTGATCCGGGATAACGGTCCGCTGACCTGGTCGGACTCACTACGAGCCGGGGTGAAGCTGGCCGGTGCGATCGAGAGCGCGCACCGCGCCCACATCCTGCACCGAGATGTGAAACCGGCCAACGTCCTGCTCAGTGGTTACGGCGAGCCGCAGCTGACCGATTTCGGGATCGCCCGCATTCCGGGCGGGTTCCGTACGTCGAGCAGCATGATCACCGGTTCGCCCGCGTTCACCGCGCCGGAGGTGCTCAAGGGCGACGAGCCGACTGTTCGCTCCGATATCTACGGCCTCGGCTCGACGTTGTTCGCGTTGCTCACCGGGCACGCGGCCTTCGAACGACGGGCGGGCGAGCGGGTGGTCGCCCAATTTCTGCGGATCACCACGCAGCCGGTGCCGGACCTGCGCGAACAGGATTTGCCGCCGGACGTGGCCGCAGTCATCGAACACGCCATGTCCCCGGATCCGCGCGACCGTCCGGTCAGCGCGTACGAATTCGGCGAAGCGCTGCGCGCCATCCAGCACGACCATGATCAGTTGCCCGATGAGATGGCGCTGCTGGACACCACGGTCGAACCCGAGTCCACACCGTCGACCGCCACCGACGAGCCGACTGCGGTATGGACCGGTTCCCGGCCCGCGGTCACCGCGCGACGCAGCTGGCCGTTGACGCTGCGGCCGGCTGTCTCGCAGCACCCGGGTACGCCGGGAACGATCACCATGCCGCCGACGGCCGTGACCAAATTTCGTCCGCCGACACCGACGCACGCCCCGGCGCCGCGGCCACGTTTGCTGAATATCTTGCGCGCGGGTGGCCGGCGCAGGCTCACGGTGATCCACGGACCCGCGGGATTCGGCAAGAGCGCGCTGGCCGCGCAGTGGCGCGCCGAACTCGCCGGGACCGATGCCGCGGTCGCCTGGATCGGCATCGACCGGGACGACGACAATGAAATCTGGTTCCTGGCGCACCTCATCCAGGCGATACGCCACGTGCATCCGGATGTCGGCAGCGGTCTGGAGCAGGTGCTCGAGGAACGGCCCGCCGAAGCTGCCGCCTTCGTGATACCCACGCTCATCGACGAGATCCATGCCGCGGGCAAGCCGGTCGTGGTGATCGTCGAGGACTGGCATCGGGTCACCGATACCGGCGCGCATCGGGCGATGGAGGCGCTGCTGGACCACGGCTGTCACCACCTGCGCTTCGTGGTGACCAGCCGGGTGCAGTCCGGACTGCCGACCGGCCGGATGCGGGTGCAAGACGAACTGGTCGAGATCGGCTCGTCCGCGCTGCGCCTGACCGAGGCGGAGACCAGGCAGATCCTGGTGCAGCGCAATGGGTTCGACCTCACACCCGAACAGGTCACCGAGATCCACACGGCCACGGACGGCTGGCCTGCCGCAATCCAGCTGGTCGGGCTGTCGCTGCGCGGCAACACCGACCCCGCACAGCTGATCGCCACCCTGTCCGAGGGTGACCACGGCATCCGCGAGTACCTCGCCGAGAACGTGCTGGACACACTGGAACCGAGGATGCTCGAGTTCCTGATGTCGATCGCGGTGACCGAGCGGGTGAGCGGTTCGCTCGCCGCGGCGCTGACCGACGAGCCGGACGCCGACCAACTGCTCGAGCAGGCCGAGCAGCGTGAACTGTTCCTGCGGCGCGTCGACCACGACCCGGACTGGTTCCGCATGCAGCCGCTGTTCGCCGAGCATCTGCGGACCCGGCTCGACCGGGTCCACCCGGGCAAGGCGAAGAATCTGCATCGCAGGGCTTCTCGCTGGTACGCCGAGCATCAGCTGCTGCGCAAGTCGATCGATCACGCGCTGGCCGCGCCCGACCTGAAGATGGCGCTCGACCTGCTGGAGAGCGGCGGCATGGACCTGATCGACGCCTCCCGCCTCGCCACCCTGCTGAGCAGCGTGTCGAAACTGCCGATGCAGCAGGTGGCTTCACGCTCGAAGCTGCTGATGGCGGTGGCCAGGGCCAATGTCAACCTGCAGCAGTCCGGCGCGGCGCGCAACGCGCTGGGCAGGTTGTCGAACATTCTGGCGAGTGGTTCGTCCAGCGACGACGATGTGCGCGTGCAGCGCTGCCAAGCGGTGGTGCTCGCCGCCGCGGACCAGATCGCGCGCGACCACACCGACGGTGTGCTGGACCGGGTTGCCGACTGTCTGCAACACCCGGACGAACTGCCGCCGTGGACGGTCTCGACCGCGGCGAACCTGACCACCTTCGTGCGCCTGTGCGAGTTCGATTTCGAAGGCGCCAGGAAGGTCCAGGAATGGGTGGAGGAGTACCACGAGCGCTCGAAGGACCCGCTCGGCATCGTCTTCGGCCGCTGCGGCCAGGGCGCGGCCGCCTACGAGGAACTCGACATCGCGACCGCCACCCGCTGCTTCCAGCAGGCATGGGACCTCGCGCGGGCGCGCTCGGGCCCGCGCTCGTACGCGGTTCGCGTCGCCGCCGCGCTACTCGGGGAACTGAGTTACCGCCGGGGCGATCTGGGTACCGCCGACCCATTGCTCGACGAGAGTCACGAACTGGTTACGCGGGTCGGCCCGGTGGACTTCCTGATCTCGACTTTCGTCGTCGGCGCCAGGGTCAAGGCGGTCCGGGGCGACCTGTACACCGCGGCCACCCGGCTGGACGAGGGCGCCCGCATCGCCATCGACAACCGTCTGGCCCGGTTGAGCGCGCACATCCGCGCCGAACGATTGCGGCTGGGCCTGCCACCGGACACCGCGGACCGCCGGTACATCGACGGCGCCGAGTCCACGCCGCTGCTCGCAGGGCACCGGCGCAGCGGCGCTGCCCTGCTCGCCGCGGAGGCCGAGGAACTGGCCGCGATCCGGGCGCTGCTCACCGAACACCGGGTCGGTTCCGATGACCGGGCCGTGCGACGCGCCCGCGCGCTCTATGACCACACGCTCGAAAAGCGCCGCCCGCGCGCGCAATTGGACGCGGCGCTGCTGCTCGCGGAATGTCTGGCCGCCTCGGGTTGGGTCGGGGAGGCCACCAACCTGCTGCTGCCCGCCGTCGCGACCTGCGCCGGGCTCGGCTGGACCAGGCCGCTGCTGGACGCCGGCCCCGGCGTGGTCGGCATCCTGCGCGTGCTGCGCGCCGATCTGCCGCCATCGGGTCAGGTCGGGGACACTGAACTGCCCGCCCAGTTCCTGGACGAGCTCCTGGACGAGGCGGGCAGTCAGGTCTTGTGAACGCGCCGGATTACGGCTGCCACCACGGCCGCAGCGGCACGGTCCAATCGCCGTCGGCGGGCAGTTTGACGCCGAGGACCTGGTGCAGTTGAACCACGTTGCGCTGGAAGCCGAGCCGGCAGCCCGCCATGTACAGGCCCCACACCTTGGCGGTGCCCTCGCCGACTTCCGCGACGCAGGCGTCCCAGTTGGCGACCAGGTTCTTGCACCATTCGTGCAGGGTCAGTGCGTAGTGCTCACGCAGGTTCTCCTCGTGCAGCACCTCGAGTCCGACGTTCTGGATATCCGAGATGATCCGGCCGGAACCGATCAACTCGCCGTCCGGGAACACGTAGCGGTCGATGAAATCGCCCGCCTTGGTGGTGCGGGTGTTATCCGGGCGGGTGATGCAGTGGTTCAGGAACAGGCCGCCGTCGCGCAGCTTGCTCTTGATGTACTCGAAGTAGAACGGGTAGTTGTGCACGCCGATGTGCTCGGTGAGACCGATCGAGGACACCGCGTCGAAGTTGCCCTCCGGTACGTCGCGGTAGTCGGAATGGCGCACTTCGGCCAGGTCGGTCAAGCCGTCCTCGGCGATCTTCTTCCGCGCCCAGTCCGCCTGTTCGGCCGACAGCGTCACGCCGATGACCTTGACGCCGCGCTTGGCGGCATACCGGACCATGCTGCCCCAACCGCAGCCGATGTCCAGCAGCCGGTCGCCTTCGGCCAACCGCAGCTTCTCGAAGACCAAGCGGTACTTGTTCTCCTGGGCCTGTTCCAGCGACCAGTTCTCGGCACCGTAGGCCGCGCAGGTGTAAGTCATGGACGGGCCGAGCACCTTCTCGTAGAAGGCATTCGAAACGTCGTAGTGGTGGTGGATGGCTTCCGCGTCCCGGGTCTTGGAGTGCCGCAGGCCCTCGAAGGCGATGCGGCGCCAGCGCGGCAAGGTCTCCTGCGGCGGCGGGGCGACCGGCTTGAGCCGCTCCCAGCCGAGCGAGCGCGCGATGGCCACCAGGGCCAGCGCGGACGGACGGCGAAACTTCAGCCCGTCTATCGCCCGCAGGATTTCGTACGGATCGCCGGGGTGTACACCGCTGGCGGCCAAGTCACCGGCGATGTAGGCGCGGGCCATGCCCAGATCGCCGGGGGCGGTCGCCAGATAGTTGATGCCGCGCGGCGTCCTGATGTCCAGTGCGAATTCCGAATCTTCCGGTCCGGTCGCGCTGCCGTCGTAAGCGGTCAGGCGGATCGGCACGTCGCCCTCGATGAGGGTCTCGAAGACCTCGGCAATGCTGAGCTTGGTTCCGAGGTCAGCGAAGACATCGGAACGGTCCCGGAATGTCGTCATTTGCGTTGCACCGCCTTCGAATACAAATCCAGCAAGCGCTGGTCTGGGTCGTAGCGTTTCTTCAGTTCGGTGTAGGTGTTTCCGCCGTAGAGCGCGGCGAACTCATCCTCGTCGTAGTAGGAATCCGAGTACAGCGACTTGTGTCCGTCGAAGTCGGTCACCGTGCGCTCGATGGCGCGGTTGGCCGCTCCTTCGCGCTGCCCCGGGAGGGTGGGTACGGCCGACCAGAATCCGACGTTGACGTAGGTTCGGTTCGGCTCCAAGGGATACAGCGGCCAGGTCCGCGCCGTGGACGCGCCGAGCGCAGCGTGGTTGTCCACCGTTTTCCCGGTCTCCCGCAATCGCAGCGGGCACAGCCAGATCGGTTCGATCGGAATCTCCCGCAGAAACCATTCCACGAAATCGGCGGTGCGCTCCACCGGTACCTCGATGTCCTGCACCACCCGCTCGCGCGGCGGATTGCCCTTGCGGGCCTCCAGCTTGTCGCCGATGTGGTACTTGTGATCCAGCGCGACCAACTTCCAGTAGAAGCTGCTGCGCCGGTAGCGTTTCGGCCAGAATCGGCGGACCCTCGGGTGCTGCGTGCCGAATGCGCGGGAGCACCAGAACCAGTCGGTGTCCCAGCGCCACAGGTAGTCGTGGATGGTGAGGCGGTCGCGCTTGGGCGTGCTCCCGTTGTGCTGGATGGACCGGTAGTAGATGTCCATCCCGGTGTAGTCGCTGGTCGGGCCGGGCTCGTCGGTCTGGCGGCCCAGCGTCAGGTAGCTCTCCTCGGCGGAGAACACCACGCCGTCGAGGTAATCGACCCGCTCGCCCTCGAACGTCCGGTCCGTCACGATCGTCGCGAGGGTCGTCTCCAGCGCCCGCAGATCGTGAAAGCGCACGTGCCGCAGGGCGACATACGGTTGCACCCGCTCCAGCTCGATCTTCAGCCGGACGGTGTAACCGAGGGTGCCGTAGGAGTTCGGGAAGCCGCGGAACAGATCGGCGTACTCGTTGTCCGGCGTCGCGGTGTGGATCTCGCCCGCGCCGGTCAGCACGTCCATCTCCAGCACCGACTCGTGCGGTAGACCGCTGCGGAACGAGGTCGACTCGATGCCGAGCCCGGTGACCGCACCGCCCAGCGTGATCGTCTTGAGCTGCGGAACGACCAGCGGCGCCAGCCCGTACGGGAGGGTGGCCGCCACCAACTCCTCGTAGGTGGTCATGCCGGCGACATCGGCAGTCTGCGCGACCGGGTCCACCGCGATGACCTTGGTGAGTCCGGAGACGTCGAGACCGGGCGCGGTGTTTTTTGCCCTGGCGCGGAAAAGGTTCGAGGTCTTCTTGGCCAACCGGACGTTGGCGTGCTCGGGTATCGCGCGATAACTCGCCAATAGGCGGTCCACACCGGCTCGATGCGCGGCAAATCCTGATTCGCGTGTAGCCGGTGCGCGTCCGGCCTTCCCCAACAGACTCACTGCCACCCCTCGACGCTAGTACGGACCGTTACCTACAGCCACCGAGAAATGATCGATCCGGCAGAAAGTCACGCGAATGTTGCATCGGGAATACCGAACGTTCGACGCGACGGGCTGTGTTCGATCCGGTACAGCGGGTACCCGGGCGGTGTTGCGCTCCCGGCCGACCATACCGGGCCGGATAGCTTGGCTACGCGAGTCGCCGCCTACGCCTGCCGGACTGGTGTGTGGACTGGTTGGACGAGACCAGAACAAGCCAGGCTGGACGGTGCGGCCACAAGGAGACAGGGCAGGATAGGGAACGGTCGAGACACCATCCGGACAAGGAGCTCATTGTGGGACAGGTCAGCGCCAGCAGTTCGATCGTCGTGGCGGCGGATCCGCAGCGCGCACTCGAGGCGATCGCCGACTACGACGCGGTTCGTCCGCGCATTCTCTCCCCGCATTACCGCGACTACAAGGTCGTCGAGGGCGGCAAGGGGGCGGGCACGGTCGCGGAATGGACGCTGCAGGCCACCGAGAACCGTGCACGGAATGTGCACGCGGTCGTGTCGGTATCGGATTCCATTGTCACCGAGCGTGATTCGAACTCGTCGCTGGTGAATACCTGGACCGTCACCCCGGAGGGCTCCGGTGCGCAGGTCACGCTGCGCACCACCTGGAAGGGCGCGGGCGGCGTCAAGGGCATCTTCGAGGGGATCTTCGCACCGCTCGGGCTGAAGAAGATCCAGGCCGAGGTGCTGGGGAACCTGCAGCGCGAACTGGCCTGACCGAAGCTGCTGGTCGGTTGCCCGATCCGTCGGCTGCGCCTGTTATGCGAGAGCGAAGGTCAGCAGCAAGGTGGTTTGGAACGCCGCACGCCACCAGGAATAGCCGAACCAGACGCCCGGAGTGACCTCGCGGATTTCGTCGTAGACCGGCGGCGTCGGTGACGGTGCGTAGTCGAGCGCCCAGACCGGGCCGCCGTCGGTCAGGGCGGGTGCGGCGTAGACGTCGGCACGCCAGGCTTCGAAACCCGCGCGGGTGATCCGGTTCATCAGGTAGCCCCCGTCCGGCCCGGTGTAGAAGGTCTTGCCTATCCACAACGGCGGCGCGAGAGCCTGCATGACCGGCGGGCGGGTCACCCAGCCATCCTTCACGCCCATGGGGATCGCGCCGAGCGGCGCGTCGCGGAAGATGGCGTCCTGCTGCGGCGGTGAGCAGCGCGACCGTAGCGAATCCAGGGTCGCCGCTTTGTCGTCCGAGTAGAGAACGCAGCCATCGCCGTAGTCGGCTACGGCCGGGACGACGCTCTCCGCTTCGGCGGGTGCTGTATCGATGGGTGCCGTATCGACGGGCGCTGTATCGATGGGCGGGGCGGGGTTGGCGTCGGCGAATGCCGAAGGGCCGGCCGCGCCGAGAAAGATACCGGGTAGGCCCAGCGCGAGCGCCACGCTGGTCAGCAAACGTAAGCCGTATGCCTGCATCGTTGTCTCCGGATTCGCTGCATCGCTTCACCCGACCTGTTTCGATGGTAGGACGAGCTTTCTCGACGCGCACTGCCCAACCTGTTACCGGCACCGCCTCGAACACCGCGAACAGCTCCGCACCGATCGGGCCACGCCCGGCAGCCGGCGCGGCAGGACTAGGCTGGCCGCTGACACCTTCCCCAGAGAGGACCCTCCCGTGCAGCCAGGTGGTCAGTTCGATATGCAACAGTTACTCGCCCAGGCGCAGCAGATGCAGCAGGCGGTGCTGGAAGCCCAAGCCGAGATCGCGGCGAGCGAGGTGGACGGCGCGGCGGGCGGCGGGCTGGTCAAGGTCACCATCAAGGCGACCGGTGAGGTGGTGTCGCTGATCATCGACCCGAAGGCCGTCGACCCCGACGACATCGAGACCTTGCAGGACCTGGTGATCGGCGCGGTCAACGACGCGATGGCGAACGCGCAGCGCCTCGCCGCGGAACGGCTCGGGCCGCTGTCCGGTGGTCTCGGCGGCGGTTCGCTGCCCGGTTTCTGAGCCGAGGTAGCCGTTGTACGAGGGGCCGGTTCAGGATCTGATCGACGAGTTGGGCAAGCTGCCCGGCGTCGGTCCGAAGAGCGCGCAGCGGATCGCCTTTCATCTGCTGCAGGTGGAGCCGCCGGAGATCGATCGGTTGCAGGCCGCCCTGCAGAAGGTGCGGGACGGCGTGCGGTTCTGCGTGGTGTGCGGGACGGTCTCCGACGGCGAGCTGTGCCGGATCTGTGCCGACCCGCGCCGCGACCGCGCCATGATCTGCGTTGTCGAAGAGCCCAAGGACGTGCAGGCGATCGAGCGCACGCGGGAGTTCCGTGGCCGCTACCACGTGCTCGGCGGCGCGCTCGATCCGCTCAGCGGCGTCGGCCCCGACCAGTTGCGGATCCGGGAGTTGCTGGCGCGCATCGCGAATCAGGAGGACGGCGTCGACGTCACCGAGGTGATCATCGCGACCGATCCGAACACCGAGGGCGAGGCAACCGCCACCTACCTGGTCCGGATGCTGCGCGATTTCCCCGGTCTGAGCGTGACCAGACTGGCTTCGGGCCTGCCGATGGGCGGCGATCTGGAGTTCGCCGACGAGCTGACCCTCGGTCGCGCACTGTCCGGGCGGCGCGCGCTCTAGCGGCGCTCGTCCTGAGCCGCGCTCGAATTCCGGCACGGCGACCGGGGAGCGCGCACGGGCGGTGGGAGGTCAGAGTTCGACGCGGGACCAGGCGAGGCTGGGGAAACGGGCCCGCTCGTCGTTGGCCCAGTCCCAGATGATGGCGGCCACGATGGCAGGGTCGGCGACGGAGGTGCCGAAGTGTTCGTCGGGGGAGCCGTCGCGGTATTCGAGGGTGTAGACCCCCGCGTTCCCGCGGTAGGTCTGGATGTAGAACTGCTCGCTGCGCTCGACGACCAAGTAGGGGTTCGGCGGGCTCAACTCTGGAACCCACTGTTCGGCAAGCGATTTGGTCAGGTACGGAAACTCGCCCGCGCCGCCGTGGGTGACGATGGCCGGGATGTGGCCGGCCGGATCGATCAGCCAGGCCAGCTGCGGGTCGTAGACGGCGTAGTTCAGCGGAGTCGCGAGTTCGAACAGCAGGTGGCGCACGAAGCCGATCGCGTCGTATGGGCAGGGCACGTAGAGCGCCGTGCCGGTGTCGGCACCGCCCACCGAGACCGTGCTGAGAAAGCTGTCCGCTTCGGGTAGCTCCGCGTTGCGGTTGTTGAGCTCGGCCGCGATCTGCGCGACCGCCCCTGCTTCGGGGACGCCCTGTTGGGTGTTCAGATAGGCGTCGACCTGCGCGATCGACGACGCGACACCGGAGGGCAGCAACACGTGGTCATAGCTCACCTCGGCCAGGGTACGGAACCGCGAAAGCGTGCCGGCGGGTCGAGTCGCCTTCCGTGCAGCGGCAGCCGCCCGCGAGGTCGCCGCAATCGATGACGAAGGCGTGCCGGGCATGGGCCGGATCCATGCACCGCTCCTCGGTGCATTCGGAGATTCGGCCGGCATGCACGATCAGCGTTCCGTGGCAGTGGTCGAACGCGGAGTCGCAGGATGAACAACTTGTTGTGCGCATGTGACCTCCTGAAGGGACCGGAGTTGTCATTCGGTGATATCGCCACCGCAATCGGTGCGGTTGGACCCATTGTCGCGCGGGTTGCCGCACTTTCTCGATCATTCAGCAATCATGTCGCAACTTTTTCTTGGTGGTGGGTAACGTCCATTGCTCCGCCGGTATTCAGGGCTGCTACATGCGAAAATGTCACGGATGGCCTAGCGATCCCGGCGGGCCGGGCGTTCTGGTTTCCCGGCGAATCGGAATCGTTATGGAAATCGGCGATTGTTTAGCATCCTTGATGGCGGAAGTGAGGTCGGCGCGGTGGCGGTGCCTGATGAGCCGCGAGGGATGGCGACCGGTGCGGATACGCGCGGGTGGCTCGCGCGCTATCGCGCGGCGGGCGCCGATACCGCCGCTGCGGACGAATGCGGCAGGCCCACCCCGGGCCACTACGACGAATTGGTCGATGCCGATGGCAGCGTGCGGCCGATGTGGCGGGAGCTGTCCACCGATTTCGTCGGCCTGGGCAGCGACGGACTCGACCGACTGGACAGCCGGGTGCGCAGGCTGGTCGATGACGACGGCATCACCTATCTCGCGACCGGCGCCGCAGGCGAAACCACGACGCCGAGCCCGTGGCGCCTCGACCCGATCCCCTTGCTGGTCTCCGCGGACGACTGGACCCGGCTGGAGGCCGGTCTCGAACAGCGTTCCCGAGTGCTCGACGAGGTACTCACCGACATCTACGGCCCGCGCAGGACGCTCGGCTCGGGACTGCTCCCGCCGGAGGTCGTGTTCGGCAACCGCGGCTATGTGCGGGCCGCGCACGGCATCACCGTGCCAGGGCGGCATCAGCTGTTCCTGCACGCCTGCGACCTCAGCCGCTGGAGCGACGGCCAGTTCCGGGTGATGGCGGACTGGGCACAGGCGCCGTCCGGCGGCGGATACGCGCTGGCCGACCGCAGGGTGGTGGCCACCGCGATCCCGGAGTCGTTCGAGTATGCCAATCCGCGTCCGCTGACACCGTTCGCCAGAGCGATGCGGTCGATGCTGATCGAGTCGGCGCAAGCCGACGACGAGGAGCCGTTGATCGTGGTGCTCAGTCCCGGCGTGCGGTCCGAGACCGCTTTCGATCAGGCGTATCTCGCCTCGACACTGGGCTTCCCGCTGGTGGAAAGCGCGGATCTGGTGGTGCGCGACGGTTCGCTGTGGATGCGGTCGCTCGGCACGCTGAAGCGGGTGGACGTGGTGCTGCGGCGACTGGACGCCGAATGCGCCGATCCGCTCGACCTGCGCCCGGATTCCCGGCTCGGTGTGGTGGGCCTCGTGGAGGTGCTGCGGCGCGGGGCGGTGACCGTGGTGAACACGTTGGGCAGCGGCCTGCTGGAGAACCCGGCACTGGCCGGTTTCCTGCCGCGAGTCTCGCGCGCGCTGCTGGGCGAGGATCTGCAGCTGGAGAGCGCACCGTCGTACTGGGGTGGCGACAACCGGGAGCGTGCCCACCTGCTCGCGAACCTGGACAAGCTGATCATCCGCTCAGCGGTCGACGGCGCCACGCTGGCCGGACCCGAACTGAGCCGGGATCAGCGCGACGACTTGGCGGCCAGGGTCGACGCGTGCGGCTGGCAGTGGGTCGGCCAGGAACCGGCGGAGTTCTCCGTCGCGCCCGCCGTGCGGGAGCACGGTGGACTCGCCGCCGCACCGGTCGGCATGCGGCTGTTCTCGCTGGCCCGGCGCGGCGGCTACACCGTGATGTCCGGTGGTCTCGGCCAACTGCGTCAGCGGGTCGTACCCGACGGCGTGGTGAGCGAGGTGGCCGCCAAGGACATCTGGGTCGCCGCCGCGCCGATCGCGGCCGCGGCGGTCGGCACCGAGCCGCCGCGTGAGGAACGCGAACGGCCCATCGTCCCGGTCGTCGAAGCGCTCAGTTCCCCGCGTGTCCTCAACGACCTGTTCTGGATGGGCCGCTACGGCGAGCGCGCCGAGGCCACCGCGCGCCTGCTGATCGCCACCCATGAGCGCTACCAGGAGTTCCGTTACCGCCCCTGGCTGGAAGGCGCGGATGCGCTGCCGATTCTGCTGGCCGCTGTCGGCCGGACCACCGCCACCGCCGCGCCGGCCGACGGACTGTTCGCCCCGGAGGTACGCGACCCCGCGGCACGGCAGGATTCGCCCTCTTGCGCGGGGCACGATTACCTCGTCGCGCTGACGATCGACCGGGAGTTGCCCGGATCGCTGGCCTTCGCGGTCGATCGGTACGGCATCGCGGCGCGAGCCGTGCGCGACCAGCTGTCGGCGGACACCTGGATGATTCTCAGCGCGGTCGACCGGGCACTGGCCGACTATCGGGGAACGGCGGGCAACCAGGAGGCGGAGCTCTCCGAGGTGCACTCGCTGACCCTGGCCGGTTTGCTCGCGCTGTCCGGGATCGACGCGGAGTCGCTGGTACGTGAACCCGGCTGGTACGTGATGGACAGCGGCAAGCGCATCGAGCGTGGCCTGACGCTGACCGCACTGTTGTCGGCCGCGCTCACTCGGGAATATCCGGAGGAAACCGAGCGGGAGGTCACCGAATGGATGCTGCGGGCCGCGGAGTCGGCGGTGAGTTACCGTCGCAGGCATCGGGATTCAGTGCGGATCGCCGCCGTCGCCGGGCTGCTGCTGTTCGACACCGGCAACCCGCGGTCGCTGGCCTACCAGCTCGACCGGCTCGACGCGGATTTCCGCGCGTTGCCCGGCAACTCGCGCTCGTCGCGACCGCGGCGGTTACTCGCCGACGCCCAACGCATGCTGCGCCGACTGGACCCGGACGATCTCGAGGTCACCGACGCGGACGGACAGCGCACCGAATTGGCCGAGCTCCTGGACGGCGTGCATACGCGGCTATGCAAGGTGTCCGAATCATTCGAGACCACGAAGCTGTCGCTGCCTGCCGGCATCCAGCCGCTGTGGGGTAGCGCGCAGGTCGTCGAATGATCGGCCCGGACGGCGCGCTCCGCCGCTATCGCGTGGAGCACCGCACCACGTATTCGTATTCCGGGGAGGTCGCCGGCTCATACGGGCGCGCCTACCTGACCCCGCGTGATTTCCCCGGCCAACGACTGCTCGCTCATGACATCCACGTCGACCCGGCCCCGTCGGACCGCTCGGTCGGCGCGGACGTGTATGGCAACACCACCTCCTACTTCCACGTGACGACCGCGCACCGGGCCTTGACGGTCGTCGGCGAGTCGCTGGTGGAGGTCGCGGCGCCGATGCGAGATCCGTGGGGCCCGGCCGTCGATCCGTGGGAGAAAGCGCGTCCGACCGGTGCGAGTGCGCCGTTCGCCGTGGAGTTCACCCTGGACTTGTCTCCGCCGGAGATCACCGCCGAGATCGCGGCGTACGCGGCCGAATCCCTCGCGCCGGGCCGCGCGTTGCTGGACGCCGTGGCCGAGCTGAACACCCGCATCTACACCGATTTCACCTACCTGTCCGGTGCCACGACCGTCTCCACCAAGGTGGCCGACGTGTTCGCCGCGCGGGCGGGCGTCTGTCAGGATTTCGCCCGTTTCGCCGTCGCCTGCCTGCGGTCACACGGACTTGCCGCCAGGTACGTGTCGGGCTACCTGGCCACCGACCCGCCGCCGGGCAAGGAGCGGATGATCGGCGCCGACGCCACGCATGCCTGGGCGGCCGTGTGGGTGCGCGGGGGCGACGACCACGACCGGGACGGCCACTGGATAGATCTCGATCCCACCAACGACCAATTCGGCGACGAGCGGTACATCACTGTCGCTTGGGGACGGGATTACGCGGACGTACCCCCGCTGCGCGGCATCATCTACACCGACGCCAAGGACAGCGCGATTACCGTCTCGGTCGATGTCTCCGAGGTCGATCGGTGCTGACCAGGCCGGCTCGTCGTTCTAGTGCCGGACGTCCGCTCCGTCGCCGGCGGTCGCCGGCTCGGGCCGGGTGACCGCGACGGCCGGGCCCGAACACACCACCATGACGTGGCAGCGGGATGAGCAGGTTCGATGCGTCCAGCGCCGTGCTCCCGTAGTACTGGGTGAACACCTGACGAGAGTCGACGGCATGGGTGCGGATGTCGGCGTGGATCTCGTCGGCGGTCCCTCACGCGCGCAGGCGTTCGCGGCGGAGCTGGTCGACCTCCGGGAGGTCGAGCGGGGCCAGGTCGGTGACACCGAGGGCGCGAGTCAGCAACAGGTCGGCGAGTTCGGGGTTGCGGGCCAGCGCGGGGCCGTGCATATAGGTGCCGATCACCGAACCCTGGACGACGCCCTCCAGACCATCGCCGACACCATTGCCGACACCGCGGGTGACCCGGGCGAGGCCGGCCGCGTCACCGCCGAGTTTGGTGCCGCCACGGTGGTTTTCGAAGCCGGTGAGCGCCGCGGTGAGGCCGTCGAGCAGCGGTGTGCTCGTCACCTCGCCGATGGCGCGCTCGGGCTGCGGCGACGTAGAGACATCGATCAGGCCGACGCCGTCCACCCGCTCACCCGTCGATGTCTCGTACCACTGGCCGAGCACCTGGATGGCCGCGCAGATCGCCAGCACCGGAGCGCCTTTCGCGGACGCCCGCTGCAAGCCGGGGTAGCGCTGCAGGTGCCGGGTCGCCAGCCGCTGCGCGGAGTCCTCGGCGCCGCCCAGGGTATAGATGTCCAACGAATCCGGCACCGGCTCGGGCAGCGTGATGTCGACGATCTCGGCGTCGTAGCCGCGCATGCGAAGCCGCTGACGCAGCACGAGCGCGTTGCCGCCGTCGCCGTAGGTGCCCATCACATCCGGCAGAACCAGGCCGATGCGAATAGTGGATTCACTCACGGTGCTTCCTTTCTAGCCTGAGCGGAGCCCTGCGTGGTCACGCTCATGCGGTCCGCTGCTCGAGGTCGCGGTTGAGGTCACGGAACGCGGTGTAGTTCGCCAGCACCTCGACGTGGCCAGCCGGGCAGGAGGCGATGGCGCGTACCGGGTCCGGCACCGTGGTGTGCGCCACGCCCGCGTAGGTCAGCCGTACGGCGAGGTCGGTGGCGCGTTCGCCGGCCGCGACCACCTGCACGCCTTCGAAGTGCTCGAACCGCACATCCCACAGCCAGGAGAGGTCTTCACCGTCGGGCACCTGGCCGTTCACCGCGATCACCAGGCCGGCCGAGGTCGGTTCGATCATCGACAGCGCCTCCTGCCACCCGGCCGGGTTCTTCGCCAGCAGCAGACGCGCGTCGTGCTCGCCGACCTGCACGGTGCGATAACGACCCGCGATCTCGCGCACGGTGCCGGTGGCCGCGACAGCCTGCCCGAGGTCGGCGCCCAGCGCGACGGCGGCGGCCACCGCCTGTGCGGCGTTGCCGCGATTGGCCCGCCCCGGCAGCGCCAGCCGCAAGGGGGAACGCACGCCGTCGCGACCGACCAGATCATCGCCGTCCAGCCACCAATCCGGTTGCGGACGTTGGAAATCCGCGCCGGTGCTACGCCAGTGCCCGCCCTCCCAGACGATCGGCTCACCGCTGCGCGGGCAGCTGGTCGCATCCATCGCCCAGCCGCCGCCCGCCGCCACCCACACCACATTGGGATGGTCGTAGGCGATCGAGGTGACCAACACGTCGTCGCAGTTCGCGATCACGACGGTGGCCGGGTGCTTCGCCAGTCCCGCCCGCAGCTTGCGCTCGATCATGTTGATCTCGCCGACCCGGTCGAGCTGATCGCGGCTGAGATTGAGCAGGACCACCGCCGAGGGATTGAGCGAGTCGGTGACGTGCGGCAGATGCAGTTCGTCCACCTCGATCGCGGCCAGCGGCGCCCGGCGGTGGGCGTTGAGCGCGGCGACGATGCCGGCGTCCATGTTCGCGCCGTCGGCCTGCGTGGCGACCTGGCCCAGTGTGCTGAGCGCGGCGGTGGTCATCCTGGTGGTCGTGGACTTGCCGTTCGTGCCGGTCACCAGCACGGTGCGCCGCTGCCGTCCGAGCTGGCCCATGACCGTCGGATCGATCTTCAACGCGATCAAGCCGCCGATCATCGAGCCCTTGCCGCGACCAGCCTTCTGCGAGGCCCAGGACGCCGCGGCCGCCGCCGTCAGCGCGAGCCGTCCGCGCACCGATATGTCTGCCACGTCGCGAGTCTATGTTCGCCCGGCGATCCGGGCGCGTCGCGGCCCGGTGGTGTGGGCCACCCCGGCTCAGCCGCGATACACCTTCACGTCGTAGTTCGCCGGATCGTAGTAGCGCTCCAACTCCTCGACCGTCTCCGTGATGTTCGTGTTCACCTCTTTGACCAGGCGGGCAGGGCTCGGCAGGGTGTCGAGCGGCCACTGATCCGGCTCCCACAGATGGCTGCGGATGAATGCCTTGGCGCAGTGGAAGAAGATCTGGTCGATATCCACCTCGACGGCGAGGATCGGGCGGTGGCCGCGCACCACCATGTCGTCGAAGTATGGCGCGTCGCGCACCAGCCGGGCCCGCCCATTGATCCGCAGCGTCTCGCGCCGGCCCGGAATCAGGAACAGCAGGCCGACGTGCGGATTGGTCAGGATATTGTGGTAGCCGTCGGCGCGCCGGTTGCCTGGCCGCTCGGGGATGGCGAGCGTCGTGTCGTCCAGCACGCGCACGAACCCGGCCGGATCACCCTTCGGCGACGCGTCGCAGTTGCCGTCCGCGTCGCTGGTACTCATCACCAGGAACGGGGAGTTCGCGATCCAGTCCCGGTCTCGGGTGTGCAGGGCAACCCGCTCTTTGGTGGCGGCGCGCGGATTGACTTCACCGAGCAACTGCCGTAACTGCGCCGGGTCGGTGATCTCGTTCGGTGCGGTGCTGTCGCCCATACCTCGATTCAAGCACCGCGCGGCCGTGTATGCGGATCGAATTCTGTTCGCGCGGGGGAGATCGATCTTCGGCGCGGATCAGATCAGCACGGATCAGATCGGCACGTCGAACAGGTTCGGTTGTCCGGCCGCGTAGCGGTCCGCGTCGAGCGTGCGTAGTTGTTCCAGTTCGGGCGCCCGGTACAGCGTGAACATCCGGCAGCGCTGCGCGTTCGAGCCGGCGACGTCCAGTAGCGCGTTTACCGCGCCGCGAGCGGATTCGTTGGCGCCCTCCATCGTGGCCAGGTCGATGTTGGTGCGCACGTAATCGCCTGCCAGGAACAGGTTTTCCAACGCGCCGTGCGGCTGTGGCCGGTACGCCCAGGAGCCGGCTGTGTTGATCAGCAGCGGGTCGGCGTTGGCATTGCGCCGCCGCCCCTCCTGCCAGGTGATACCCGGATCGAGAAACCAGGAGTGCAGGTCGGCGTCACGCAGCACCGCACCGCGATCATCGAGGTGCGCCTTGATCTGGGCCCATGCCTCGCGAGCGATCTCCTCGTGGGTGCACTCCTCGGCCGTTTTGCCCAGCAGTATGCCGGGGGTTTGCCAATCGGAGATATCCACCGACAGGCAGTCCTGCACGTTACCGTCGCCGAATTCGGTGAGCTTGCGGCGCCACAGTTGATTCTGGCTGATCGAGGTGAGCGCCCATGGCGCGTCGATATAGGCGGTATGGCCGCGGGCGATGTCGGCCGGTTGGCGCAAATAGAACTGGATGCCGTTCATCCAGTCGGTGACGAGCCGGTCCATCCCGGCCAGTTCCGGCTGTACCGCCAGCACTTGCGGCGACCATAGCTTGCGGGCCTGCTCGGCGGGCAGCGCGACGACAAAGTAATCGGCCTCGATGGTGCGCTGTGCGCCGGATTCGTCCACCGCGCTGGCAACGGTGATCCTGCGGTCGCGCACCTCCAGCCCGCGCACTTCGGTGCCGAGCACGAATTCCGCGCCGAACTCCCGGATTCGGCGCACCCACGGGTCGATCCAAGTCGCGTTGGTCGGGCCGTTCAGCACGCGATCCAGCCCGCCGTCGTTGCCGATCTCGAACGGATTGCCGAGGAACTGCTCGCCCATGGTGCCGATGGTGCGCACGCTGGCCACGTTTTCTTTCGCGGCGACCATGATGCTGGTCAGTGTGCGCGACAGCAGCGCGCGGAATTCGTGGGAACGCGCGTGGCCGCCGACGAAGTCGTACCACGAGGTGTTTTCCCACTGACCGAGGCGGCGGGCATCGCAACTGGTGTTGAAGACCAGCAGGCGTTCGGCGAAGTAGATCCCCTCCGCAGGAGGCATTTTCAGCGCGGTCGCCAGCGCCGCACCGAGCGTCTCCCGAAAGCTGTCCGGAGTGAACCCGGACCGGGCGCGCGCACCGATCGGCATGCGGAAGTCGTCGCCGCCACGCCGGGCGAATCGAGCCTCCGACACGGCGACGAGATTGTCCCAAACGCCATTTGCGTTGCCCGGGAACGGGATTCGGCGCATGGTGTCCGGCACGTGCTGATAGAAGCCGGGAAAGAAACGAAAGCCGTGCTCCCCGGGAAGGTCCGGTCGTCCGCCTGCTCCCGTACCGGGCACTCCGACGCTGCGGGCTTTGCCGCCCCATGCGCGTCGTTCGTAGACGGTGACCCGGAATCCGCGTTCGGCCAGTTCATGCGCGGCGGTCAGGCCCGCGACCCCGCCACCCAGGATGGCGACACGGTGCCCGTCGGCACTCGCCGCGGCGGACGGCGGTCGAAGTGCACCCGCCGTCAGTCCCCCCGCCGTTGCCACCCCTGCCGCAACCGTGCCGCGAAGCACCGCTCTTCGCGAGACGGTCCACCGTTGTTCTGCCATGCGCCGATCTGCTGTCTGGGCTCGGGACCAACTTTCACCCTCGGGCACAACTGTAAAGCGGCAGGGCTCCCCGCCGCATCGGCCCCGCACAGGTGCAGCCGCGTCCTCTCGGTGCCACGGCCCGGCCGAATGCGCCGCGGCGGCTCATTCGGGCTGCTGAGGGCGCTGTTCGTCCTGGTTCCGTCCGGCCCTGGCCGGTCGGTCCGCGCCTATCCGCGCTTGCGTCGGCGCCGGGACATCACCGAGCGGCGGTGGATGTGCTTGTAGCGCCGGGCGATACCGAGTACTGCCCGGCCCTCCGATCACATTCCGGGTGGACCGGGGTAACGGTAAGGCTGCTGGGACTGTGCGCCGACGTAGCCGAAGTCGTCGGCCACCATCGCCGCCAACTCCAGCAGCGCCCGCCGCGTCGGCTTGCTCACCAGTTCCAGATCGATCTCCGCGCCCTCGGCGAGGTGGTCGTCGAACGGCACCACCTGCACCGCGCGGGTGCGGTCGAGGAACAGCTTGCGCAGCTGGTCTAGATCGATGCTCGACGCGCCGCGCCGGGACGCGTTCACCACCACGACCGTTCGCTCGACCAGCTTGCCGTAGCCGTGGTGGTCGAGCCAGTCCAGGGTTGCCGACGCGCTGCGCGCGCCGTCTATGGCGGGGGAGGTGACCAGCACCAGCGAACTGGCCATATCCAGCACGCCGGCCATCGCGGAGTGCATCAAACCGGTGCCGCAGTCGGTCAGGATGATGTTGTAGAACGACTGCAGAATACCGATCGCCTTACGATAGTCCGCCTCGCTGAACGCCTCGGAGACCGCCGGATCCTGTTCACTGGCGAGCACTTCCAGGCGGCTGGGCGCCTGCGAGGTATGTGCCCGCACGTCCGAGTACCTGGTGATGTGCTGGTCCTCGAGCAAATTGCGCACGGTGGACCTGGTCTGGCGCGGCACCCGATGCGCCAGTGTGCCGAGGTCGGGATTGGCATCGATCGCGATGACCCGGTCACCGCGCTGCGACGCGAAAGTGGAGCCGAGACCGACGGTGGTGGTGGTCTTGCCGACGCCGCCTTTCAGCGAGAGGATCGCGATCCGATAGTCGCCGCGGACCGGCTGATTCACCCGGTCGGCCAAGTCCTGGTGGACGATGTCGGCGGCCGACTCGCCTGGGTTGATCATGCCGCCGGAGGCTTTGTGCACGGCACGGCGCCAGCCGCTGCGCGGGGACCGGCGGGCCCGCCTGAGCAGATTCAGGTCGTTCACCGAATGCCCCGGCTGTCCGGGTTGCGGCACGTGCTGCGGCTGGAAAGGTTGTGCGGTCAGGTGTTGTGCGGGTTGGTGTTGTGCCGGCCCGCCCTGCCAGCTCGGCCCCGAGGGTTGCCCGACCGGCGGTGGGGGCGGGGGCGGCGGTTGGTACGCGGGCGGCGGCTGATGCGTCAGCGGCGGAGGCGGCGGCGCCCAGCTGTAGATCGGTCCACTGGCCGGATCGGGCTGCGGTGCAGCGGATTCCGGCTGCGGTGCGTCCACGGGCACGCGCCGGACCAAGCCGTCGGGGCCGATCTCCTGGCGGTACTCGTCGTAACTGTGCTCGGGACCCTGCGCCGGTAGGGGGTGACTACCGCTTGGGCTCGTCGGCGGCTGAAATGCGCCGGTAGGGAACGGCTCTCCGGGAAACGGTGTCGGCGGCGGGTACCCACCGGCACCCGGTGCGGCGTACGGACCGTACGACTCGGCAGGCCCGGACGGTGGCGGACCGTACGACTGCGCGGGTCCGCCGATCTGCGGGTAGACAGTCGTCTGCTCGGTCGAGCCTTGCGGCTGCGGCTGTTCGGGCTGCGCGTCCGGCTGATCCAGCCCCGCCCCGTCGGTTTCCTTCGCCTCCACGCCGCCGGTGCGCGCGGTCGACGGGTCGGTGGCCGATGACTCCCCCTCGGTGACTTCGGCCGTGCCCACGGAATGACTCTGCAGCCAGGGCGGAGAGGTCGGGTTGTGGTCGTTTGTTGTCACGGTTCCCCCATCTGCTCGGGAATTCGAGCAGAGAGCTCGGCGCTTGGAGTGCGAATCCACGCTAGCACGGGGTTCGCTACGCCGCGTCGCCGTAGGTAGGGCAGGACGCGCCGAGCGACACGCCATCGACAAGTGGTCTGCGACAGCGGGATCGGCCGCTGTGCGGCGCAACCGGCACCGGACTCGTTCCGGGACAGGTGAACCTGCTGCTTCGCTCCCGCCGCGGGCGGGCTCGAGCCGGATCACGTCCGGCTCGAGTCACGTCCGGCTCGAGCTCAGGATGCGCTCAGTGTGCCCGGTTGACCGCCGATACCACCGCGCGCAGCGACGCTGTGGTGATCGAGGTGGCGATGCCGACGCCCCACACCACCCGGTCACCGATCGCGCACTCCACGTAGGCGGCGGCCTGCGCGTCGTCGCCGGCGGACATCGCGTGCTCGGAGTAGTCCAAAACCTCCACGTCGAAGCCGACGGTCGCGATCGCGTCGATGAACGCGGCGAGCGGTCCGTTGCCCTTGCCGGTGATCTCCTGCTCGACGCCGTCGACCTTCACCACCGCCACGATCGAGTCGACCCCGCCGTCGGTCTCCGACGCGCTGACCCGCTGGCGAATTCGTTCCAGCGGACGGATCGGGCTCAGGTACTCCTCGTGGAAGACATCCCACATCTCCTTGGGCGTCACCTCGCCGCCTTCGCCATCGGTGATCCGCTGGATCGCCTGGGAGAACTCGATCTGCAAGCGCCGCGGCAGTGCCAGCCCGTGGTCGGTCTTCATGATGTAGGCGACGCCGCCCTTGCCGGACTGCGAGTTGACCCGGATGACCGCCTCGTAGGTGCGGCCGACGTCCTTCGGGTCGATCGGCAGGTAGGGCACTTCCCACACGATGTCGCCGACGTCCGCTCCGGCGTCGTCGGCCGCGGTCTTCATCGCGTCCAAGCCCTTGTTGATCGCGTCCTGATGGCTGCCGGAGAACGCGGTGTAGACCAGGTCTCCGCCGTAGGGGTGGCGCTCGTGCACGGGCAGTTGGTTGCAGTACTCGACGGTGCGGCGGATCTCGTCGATGTCGGCGAAGTTGATCTGCGGGTCGATCCCGCGGGAGAACATGTTCATCCCCAGTGTGACCAAGCAGACATTTCCGGTGCGCTCGCCGTTGCCGAACAGGCAGCCCTCGATCCGGTCGGCGCCGGCCTGGAAGCCCAGCTCAGCGGCGGCCACGGCGGTGCCGCGATCGTTGTGCGGGTGCAGCGACAGCACGATCGCGTCGCGGCGGGCCAGGTTGCGGCTCATCCACTCGATCGAGTCCGCGTAGACGTTCGGCGTGGCCATCTCGACGGTGGCGGGCAGGTTGATGATCAGCGGCTTGTCCGGCGTCGGCGCGATGATCTCCGAGACCGCGTCGCAGACCTCCCTGGCGTACGCCAACTCGGTGCCGGTGTAGGACTCCGGGCTGTACTGGTAACGCCAGTTGGTGTCCGGGTAGCGCTGCTCGATCTCCAAGCACAGCGCCGCGGCGTCGGTCGCGATCTTCTTGATCGCGGCGCGATCGGCGCGGAACACGACTTTTCGCTGCAGGATCGATGTCGAGTTGTAGAAGTGCACGATCACGTTCTGCGCGCCGGCGCACGCTTCGAAGGTGCGGGTGATCAGCTCGGGGCGACACTGGGTCAGCACCTGGATGGTCACGTCGTCGGGAATCGCGCCGTCCTCGATGATCTCGCGGACGAAATCGAAATCGGTCTGGCTCGCCGACGGGAAGCCGACCTCGATCTCCTTGTAGCCCATCCGCGCCAGCAGATCGAACATGCGGCGTTTGCGGGCCGGGCTCATCGGGTCGATCAGCGCCTGGTTACCGTCGCGCAGATCGACCGCGCACCAGCCGGGAGCCCGGTCGATGATCTTCTCCGGCCACGTGCGGTCGGGCAAAGTGACCGGCTCGACCTCTTCGGCGAACGGCCGATAACGGAAGGTCGGCATCGAGGAGTTGTTCTGCTTGTTCCAGGCCGGCTGGGTGGCGGGAGCGGGTTTGCTCGGCGCCGTGATGGTTCTGGTACCGGATACGAACGCGTCAGCAGGGGACATGGGCGGTTTCTCCGAGGGTGTCGTTTTCCCGAAATGGGCTGGGTCGACCGGCGCGGCGGAACCCCGCGACGGGAGCCGGTCCGATCAGACCCCGTCGCGGCGGCCGAGAAGAAGTGCCCGCTGCATAATGCTCGCGAGTTTAGCGTGTCGCGATCGCGCCCGGGAAGGCCGGTCCAGTCATCGGGTGATCCGATGACCCGCTAGTGTCCGGTCCGATAGTGGACACCCGCGTAGGGGGCTCGTAGCGGGCTCCAGGGGCGGACGCGACGTCGGAGGATGGCTATGACCTGGCTGGAGCAACTGGCCGTCCTCGGTGCGGGCTTCGCGGCGGGTGGTATCAACACGATCGTCGGCTCGGGCACTCTGATCACCTTTCCCGTCCTGCTCGCCTTCGGTTTGCCGCCGGTCACTGCGAATGTGTCCAACAACGTAGGTCTGGTTCCCGGTGGGCTCAGCGGCGTGTACGGCTACCGCCGCGAACTGGCCGGCCAGCGCGACCGGCTGCTGCGACTGGGCACCGCGTCGCTGCTCGGCGGAATCACGGGGGCGGTGCTGCTGCTCGTGCTTCCGCCCGACGCGTTCAAGGCGATCGTGCCGGTACTCATCGCCGTGGCACTGGTCCTGGTCGTGGTGCAGCCGTGGCTGGCGGGCTGGGTGAAGCGCCGGCGGGAGAACGACGGCGCCCCGGTTCCGCAGCACGGCGGCCCCATCCTCTACACCGCGGTGTTCGCGACCGGCGTCTATGGCGGTTACTTCGGCGCCGCGCAGGGCGTGCTGCTGGTCGGCTTGCTCGGGGTCTTCGTGCACGACGACATCCAGCGCCTCAACGCGGCGAAGAACGTCCTCGCGGGAATCGTGAACACCGTGGCCGGCTTGATCTTCATCGTGGTCGCCGAGGTGGATTGGCGGGTGGTGGCGTTGATCGCTCTCGGTTCGGTCATCGGCGCCCAGTTCGGCGCAAAGATGGGTAGGCGGATGCCGCCGGTCGTGCTGCGCGCGGTCATCGTCGTGGTCGGTCTCGTCGCCATGATCCGGCTGGTGCTGTCGTAAGCAGCTGGCGTGGCTCCGCTCGGCCTGGTGGCCGTCGTCCGGCCGGCGTTCCTTCAGGAGGTGTCGATGGCATGCGACGCACCTTCGGCGTCCGATGTGACACCGAGTTGCCCGCGTGTGTCCGGATTTCGCGGCGACGTGGTGCGGTGGACGCCGGCGTGGTGCGCAGCCCGGAGGGATGGCCGGTGAATCGATCTCAGGGTTCGATGTCAGGGTTCGATGTCAGCCCTGAGGAGGACGACGCCCGCCGGTGCGTCGGCACAGGATGATGTTCGTGCGTAGCTGGAAGCTGGTCATCGTCGCCCTCGCCATGTCGCTCCCGGCGCTGAGTGGTTGTGGCGCAACACCGAGCCGGCAGGAGTCGGCCGTGGCGAATCTGGTCGAACAAGCCGATGCGGCGCCGACACCCCGGCTGGACTGGGCGCCGTGCCCCGAACCGAAGCTGAGCGGGTACCAGTGCGCGACAGCGGCCGTGCCGGTGGACTATGCGCACCCCGACGGCCCGACCCTGCCGCTCGCGGTCGTTCGCCAGCCAGCCGCGGACCCGCAACGGCGGATCGGCACATTGTTCACCGCGGTCGGCGGTCCCGGTGGTTCGGGATTGCGCTGGGCGGCGCAGGGGCCGTTGTTCGGCGGCGAGATCGCGCGACGGTTCGACGTGATCACCTTCGACCAGCGTGGCGTCGGCCGCAGCGGACAGGTCCGTTGCTTTCCGAATGCCGAGCAGCAGCAACGGTTCTGGTCCGACGCGTGGTTGCCGCCGGTGAATCCGGAACAGGAGCTCGCCGCCGCCGCGGCCGGCCGTCGGCTTGCCGCCGGCTGTGCGGCCCATAGCGGCACCCTGATCGGGCACCTGACCACCGTCGATGTGGCACGCGATCTGGACCTGCTGCGCCGTGCGGTCGGCGATCCGCAGTTGACGTACGAAGGCGGTTCCTACGCAAGCTATTTGGGTCAGGTGTACGGCGCGTTGTTCGGTGATCGGGTACGCGCGCTGCACCTTGCTTCGATGATCGACCCGGACACGTACACCAACGACACGCGACGTTCGATCGAGAATGTCGCGGCCGGGACCGAGGAAGTGCTGAGCGAATTTCTGCGACTGTGCGCGGAGGCCGGGCGACCGCGCTGCGCCTTCGCGGCCGAAGCGAGCCCACCCGGGCTCCCGGCGCAGGGCAGCGCGGTGAAGCTCGACTTGCGTGCCCGCAATAACGTTGTGCTGCAACGTCTTCGTGAGGCGCCGATCGTGGTGGGGACGGGTGAGCGGGTGCGCACGGTCACCTACTCCGAGGCGCTGTCCGCGCATGCGCTACTGCTGTACGACCAGAACGAGGGCTGGCCCGCGTTGGCCGAATTGCTCGCCGAGTTGGAGCGAGGTCCGGTCGGCAATCCGGACGCCGTGTCCGAGATACTGGCCGCGACTGCGGAACCGGACGACTTTCTCGACTCGTTCACCGCGATCTCCTGCGCGGACAATACCTTTGCGCGTGATCCCGATCAATGGCCCGCGCTGGCAAGAGCTCTCGCCGTTGTCAGCCCCACCTACGGGGCGTTCTGGCTGTACCTGTACCAAGCCTGCGCGTCCTGGCCGTCGCCGCCCGACGGGTTCGCCCAGCGCTACACCGGACCGTGGATTCTGCGGTCGGACACCCCTGCGCTGCTGGTCAACAACCGATTCGATCCGGTCACCCCGTTGCCGGCCGCACGGCGCGCACAGCAGGAATTGGTGAACGCCAGGCTGGTCGTGGTGGAGGGGAGCTACGGGCACTCGCCGCTCAACGATTGCACCCGAAAGTTGCGGGAGCGCTACCTCATCGACTTGCAGATGCCCGCTCCGGGAGCTGTCTGCCGCGCCGACGAGACGCCGTTCGGCCGATAGCGAAATCGGATATCTGTTCATAAAACGGGAATACCGGTAATCTGCGCACGCCAGGTGTGATGATGGAAGGTGACCGGTGCGTAGACGTGCCTTGTTCAAGGCGGCGGGCACGGCCGCGCTGCTCGGTGCTGTGGGAACGGTGGCCGGCACGAGCGCGGCGGCCACCGACCCGGCTTGGGAGGCCCTGTTTCGCGATTGGGTGCCGGAAATCTTTGCGCCGCTTCCCGATCCACCTCAGCACTCGCCCGCGATAGTTATCGGCTCCGGGTTCGGCGCCGCGGTCACCGCGCTGCGCCTGGCCGAGGCCGGAGTCGCCAACACCGTGCTGGAGCGTGGTTCGCGCTGGCCGAACGACCCGTGGCGGGAGATCTTCACCGGAGACGACCTGCCCGACGGTCGCGGGTTCTGGCACCGCACCCACTTCACCGGCGTCACCAAGGTGCCGATGCGATTCGCCAGCTTCGGCGGCGTGCTGGACTGCGTCGAGTATCCGGGCATCGATGTCTGGCGGTCGGCGGTGGTCGGCGGCGGCTCGGTGATCTTCAGCGGAGCCATGATCGCCCCGGAACGCCGCTTCTTCGACCACGTCTTCAGCGGCACCGTCGACTACGGCGAGATGGAGCGGGTCTACTACCCGCGGGTGCGCGCGATGCTGCGGCTGAGCACGATGCCCGCGGACATCTACGACTCCTCGCCGTTCACGCATTCCCGCGCCTGGGACGACCAGGTGCGCAAGGCGGGCTACCAGCCTCAACCGAACGACTCGATCTTCAACTGGGATATCCTGCGCGCCGAACTGGCCGGAGCCGCACGGCCTTCGGCCACCGCGGCCAGGAGCACTCTGGGCAACTCCAACGGCGCCAAGTTCGACCTGAACCAGAACTATCTGCGGTACGCGCAGAGCACCGGCCGCTGCGCCATCTTTCCCGGCCACCGCGTCGATGCCATCGCGCAGGACGGCGACCGCTATCTGGTCACCGTGACCAAGCTATCGCCCACCGGCGACGTACTGGCCACCCGCACCCTCACCTGTGACCGGCTCTTCCTCGGCGCGGGTTCGATCGGTACCTCGGAACTGTTGGTCCGCGCCCAGGCCACCGGTGCGCTGCCCCGCCTGAACGAGCATGTCGGCGACGGCTGGGGCACCAACGGCGACGTGGTGCTCGCCCGTGGCGCGAGCGCGCTGGCCGGACACGGCCAAGGTGTGCCGAGCGCGAGCCGGATCTTCGACGAATCCGGTGCGCCGCTGACCCTGGAGAGCTGGTACATCCCTGGCATCCCGTTCGAGACCGGCGCATTGGCCTCGCTCGGCATGGTGCTCGATTCGACCCGAGCCCGGTTCGGATACGACCGGGCCACGAACGGAGTCGGGCTCAGTTGGCCGGCGCGCAACCGCGACGAGATCGTGTCCGCGGCGCGCGCGGTCGACCACCGGATCGCCGAACGCGCGGGCGCGCTCGTCGAGTACGGCGCTCTCGGTTATGACGCAAACGCGCTGTTCACCGCGCATCCGCTCGGCGGCGCGGTGCTCGGGCGGGCTACCGACAATTATGGGCGCGTGCACGGCCACGCCGGGTTGTACGTGGTAGACGGTGCCGCGGTGCCGGGCAGCACCGGCACGGTCAACCCGTCGCTCACCATCGCCGCACTGGCCGAACGCAATATCGAGGCGATCGTCCGCGCCGGTCGCTGATCGTCTCGGTTTGCGTGGCCTGGCCGCAGGGCACCCACCAGGTGTTCCCCAACCGTGCCGAGCATGCTTCGCGCGTACTACTGTCGGCGGCACCGTTCGGCGTCGAAGGGATCCGCAGTGTCCGCTCTCACCCCCAGCTCGGGCATCGAGCGATACGGTCTGCGGGAAGCACCGCATCCGCACGAGTATCCGCGCAAGCCGCCCATGCTCTGGACCGATTTCGCGATGCTGGGGCTGGCCGTCGTCTCGGTGGCACTGGTCGTCTGGATCACCGCCTTTCCGGTCTCCGGGCACACCTACCGCGTGGTCGTGTTCATCGACTGGTCGCTGTGCGCGGTGTTCGCCGCCGAGTTCCTGTGGCGCTGGCGGCGCGTGGGCTGGTCGTGGACCTTCCCGCTGGTCTATTGGTATGAAATCGTCGGCATGATCCCGGTGACCAGCCCGTTCTTCCGCGGATTCCGGTTGCTGCGGGCCGTGGTGATCGTCGTGCGCCTGGCCCGGGTGGCCGACCGGGTGTTCGGCGATCGCGTGACGGCGGCGGTGGTGAATCACTTCGTGGTCACCATCGTGGACACCATCCGTCGTCCGATGACGATCGCGATGATGGACGAAGTGGCGAACGTGCTGCGCACCGGGCACTACACCCGCAATATCGCGGCGGCCCTGGCAGAGAACCGGGCCGAATTGGACGAGATGATCCTCGAACTGATCAAGCAGGACCCGCAGGTGGGTCGGGTGCGCTACATCCCGTTTCACGACGAGATCATCCGGCTGATCGCCGACACCACATTCCGCATCGTGTTCCAGGTGCTGGAGGACCCGCGCACCGACGAACTCGTCTCGGATATGTTGCGCGAGAACATCGATCAGATCCGCGACGCGGTCCGCGACGGTGTCCGGGTATCGCCGGCCGCGTACGGTCCGACGCCGGCCGAAGACGGTGTGCGCCATCAGCTCAGTCGGCGGCCGGGTGTCTGATCTCGTCCCTCGGCTGCGCGAAACGGACTGTCTCCCAAGTGATCAGCCCGATCAGGATGACGCACAGCAGCGCCAGCGACGCCAGCGCGGGCAACGCGCACGCCAGTGGGATGAGCGCCAGCAGAACCACCACGGTGACCACCCGGGACAGCGTGATCATGCCGGTGGCGTAGTGCTTGAACCCGGCCAGCGCGATCAGGTACAGCACCACGCCGCCGTAGAGCGAGTACAGCGGAATTCCGTAGAGCGCGTCGGTCAGCGTGTGGTGGGAGGAGTCGCCGACGTAGTAGAGGACCTTCTTCAGTCCGAGCGATAGCGCGATGATCCCGACGATCATCGGGAAATGCCAGAAGGTATAGGAGCCTCGCGCGATCTTGATCTGCCGTGCGCCCTCGGCACGGACGAGTTCATGTTCCACCGACAGGGCGGCGACGTCGAAATACGCCCACCACAGCAGACCGGAAATGGCCAGACCCAGCAGCGAGCCGAGTGCGATCGGCCAGGAGATCGGCAACCCCGCCACCCCGATGCCGATCGAGACGATGGACTCACCGAGCGCGACGATGATGATCAGCCCGTACCGCTCGACGAAATGGGTGGCCGAATTCAACCGCCAGTCCGTGCCCGCGATCAGGGTCCAGAGGTAGTCGCCCGCGATAGCGGCGATCCATAGCGCGATCTGCACCCCGCCGGATGTCATAGCGGCGATGACCAGCAGTGTGGTGCCGATCGTGATCGAGCCGAGCGACCAGCGCAGCACCTGATTACGCAGTTGCGAGTCCTCGGCGCTGGCCAGCCAGAACATCCCGACGTGTACCAATCGGACGACCAGGTAGGCGATGGCGAATACCAGCGGGCCGAACCAGCCGCCGGGTAGGTCGTCGAACGCCTCGGGAATGGTGAGCGCGGCGAGGAAGGCGCCGCCCATGGCCGCGAACATGGCCACCCGTGCGATGCCCTCGTCGGCGCGGACCACGTTGCCGAGCCAGGAGTAGGCGATCCACAGCCACCACATCAGCGCGAGTACCAGGAAACCGCGCAGCATGTTCTGCGCGCTGGTGTCCTCGGCGGCCAAGCCGGTGACCATGGTGAACGCGAAGACGAGCACGAGGTCGAAGAACAGCTCGAGCTGGGTGACCGAAGCGTCTTCCGCTGTTGGCTGGAATCGAACCCGTTTGGTACCGATCATGGTGCACATCGTCGCACTCCGGCCGGGTCGGCGCTGTTTCGCTGCGCTACCGGATCGGTGATTTCGCACCGGGCGCAGCGCCGCCCTTCAGTATTCGCTTCGGCTATACATGCTCGTAGTATTCCGGTTCCGGGAATCGCTCGGCGAAATCGACGAAGCTCTCCGCCACTACTTCGTTCGCCTTGCGAACTGTTCGTTTGACCAGAAATCCGGGAATCGGGATGGGGAGATACAGCTCGGCGTGGTACCAGACGTCCGTGCCGTCGACGCCGTCGGACACCTCGAACCAGCCGCCGCCCCGCACGCCCCGGGTGCTGTCGACGACTGTCCAGGCGGCCCGGTTCTTGGTCCAATCATATTCCAGCACTTGTAGATCCGAGCTACCGAGCAGCTCCGCCCGGACGAAGACGCGCTGCGGTCGCCGCAGCCGGTCGCGCGTCGCCACCCGGATGTCGCTGTAGGAGGTCGACCACTCCGGGAGCGATTCGACAGCGACCAGGGCGTCCATGACCTGCGTGGGCTGGGTGTCGACGAAGAATCGGATATCTGTTTTGGTGCGCATGGCATACCTCCGACCCCCGGGTGGACAATTCGGCCGATTGTCTATGCCCTTGTCGGCGTCGTCAACTCGACCGCTGAAGCCGATTCTCCGGCTGACCGGATACGCCGCGCGGGGCCCGCCCGCTTACCATCGGAGCGGGAACGGCGTCGGTCTGGCGATGCCGTCCGGTCGAAGGTGGGAGGTTGTCGTGCAGTACGCCGAACTGCTGGGGCAAGTGCGGGACGCGATCACCGTGCGCCGGGTGTACGGGGAGCCGTACGAATCCGATGGGGCGGTCGTCATTGCCGCTGCCTCGGTCGGTGGCGGCGGTGGCGGGGGCGGCGGCGCCGGGAGCGACGACGGCCGGGTTGAAGGGGCAGGGGTCGGTGAAGGGGCAGGGTTCGGTGTGGGTGCCAAACCCGTCGGCGCGTACGTACTGCGTGACGGTCAACTCACCTGGCACCCGGCCGTGGACGTCAACGCGATCATCGAGACGGTCGGCAAGGTGCTGATGGTGGGAATCCTGGCCTTCGCCCTCACGCGCCGCCGCACGCGACACGTATGAAAGGCGCGGCGATGTTCTCGGTAGACCGTTCTCGGTAGACCGCGCGCGGGCAGAGCTGTGGCAGAAGCCGGGCTGTGGCAGAAGTCGAGACATGGCAGAAGCAGCCGTCTCGAGTGCGCCGCCGGATGTAGTCGGGCCGTATCGCACGTCGGGCCGAGCGCAGGCGGGAACCCGCCTAGCGCTCGACCTGAGTGGCCTCAGTCTGTGGCGGGCTCGACGATCGCGTCGGGTCCTGGATACACCAGTGATTCGTGACCGTCGGAGTAGCGCACCATAAATGGTGGCGTCCCGTCCGGCCCGCGGACCTCGACGATCTCGGCCAGGTGATCCACTTCACCCACCACGTGTCCGTGTACGCAGAGTCGATCTCCTACATGTGCGATCATCGCCCCATTATCGAACCTCAGTGCTGCGCGTCACAACCATTCCGCGAAGCTGCGCGGTAACCATTCAGTTGCCGCCGCTGATGACCCGCTCGACGGCGGCCTCGATCAACGCCACGCTCTGTTCCTCGGTGAACACCTCCGGCAACGTGAGTCGATCGACGATCAGCCAGTTGAGTGCCAGGTAGAGCAGCAGCACCGATTTCTCGTCGCCGGGTAGACCGGCCTCGAGATGGTTACGCACATTGAATTCGATGTCCTCGCGAACCCGATCGGTCAGTACCGCGCGAAGCTCCGGTCGCCGGGTCGCCTCCAAACGCAACTCCAGCAGGGCCAGGTAACCGGTGCGGAACGCCTCGATGCGCCCGACCGTCTCCCGCATCAATTCGATGATGTTCGCGCGGGTTTTCGGCCCTCCGGCCAGCTTGGCCATGGTCGCTTCGCTCGGTCGCAGCCGCTCGTAGAACCGACCGCCCGCCTGGGTCAGCAGGTCGTCGCGGTTGGCGAAGTAATTCGACGCGGTGCCCGCCGGTACCGCTGCCTCTTTGTCCACCGCGCGGAAGGTCAGTCCGCGTGCGCCGTCGCGCGCGAGAACTTCGATCGCCGCGTCCACCAGCGCCTGTCGTCGCTCCGGGTTGGTCCGCACTTGACACCACTCCAGTCGTAGTACTACATTTCAAATCACTACAGACAGAGTACAACGTGTTAGGCGGTATGGGTATGCGAAAGCTTGTCTACTACGTGGGTGTGTCGGTCGACGGCTACATCGCGGGCCCCGCGGGGGAGTTCGACTTCTACCCTCTCGACGACGCGATGACGGCCTGGGCCATCGGCGAATATCCGGAGTTCGTGCCCAGCTTCCTGCGTACGCAGTCTGGAATGGCGGTGGATGAGCCGAACAAGCGGTTCGACACCGCGGTGATGGGCAGGGGCAGCTACGAGCCCGGGTTGTCCCTCGGTGTGACCAGCCCGTACGCGCACATGAAGCAGTACGTGGTGTCCAGCACGCTCGGTCCAGTCGACGATCCGGCCATCGAGGTGGTCGAACGCGACCCCGTCGAGCTCGTGCGGGGGCTGAAGCGGGCCGAGGGTGGGGACATCTGGCTCGTCGGCGGCGGCAAGCTCGCCGCCGAACTGCTCGGCGAGATCGACGAGATGATCATCAAGAGCTACCCGGTCGTCGCGGGCGGCGGCATGTCCGTGTTCTCCGGCGCGTTCCGTCCGACGCTGTTCACTCCAGCTCAGCGCAAGGAATTCGGCAACGGCGCGCAGGTCACCTGGTTCACCAGGGCCTGAGCCCCCGGTCAGTTCCCATCGGCTCAGTTCCCGTCGGCGAGGAATGACAGCCGCACCTGTCGGTCCGGATTGTCCACATTGAGGTCGACCAGCGCGATCGACTGCCAGGTGCCGAGGGCTAGTTTCCCGCCGAGCACTGGGACCGTCGCGTATGGCGCGATCAGCGCGGGCATCACATGGGAGCGCCCGTGGCCGCGCGAACCGTGCGCGTGCCGCCACCGGTCGTCGGCGGGCAGCAGCTCCCGCAGCGCGGCCAGCAGATCGTCGTCGCTGCCGGCACCCAATTCCATGATCGCGATCCCGGCGGTGGCGTGCGGTACGAAGATGTGCAGCAGTCCGTCCCGGCTGCCGGCGCCGCCCGCCTCGCGGACGAATGCGGCGCACTGCGGCGTGATGTCCTGCACCACCTCGCTGTGGCCCGATCGCACTTCGAGCAGCGTGCTCTTCATCCGCCCATCGTCGCATCGCGTCGCGGGCCACGCGTGGTGCCCGGGGATCGGACACGGTGGTGGATTTCTACACGCCGGGTAGGTATCGGCATAACCGCTGAACCCCGGCCGGTAGTCTGGGTGGCTGTTACCAGTTTGTTGTCGATCTTGGAGGACCCTGTCGTGGCTCTCGTGGTTCAGAAGTACGGAGGATCCTCGGTGGCGACCGCCGAGCGCATCCGGCGCGTCGCTGAACGGATTGTGGAGACCAAGAAGCAGGGCCACGACGTGGTGGTCGTCTGCTCCGCCATGGGCGATACCACCGACGAACTGCTCGATCTCGCCCAGCAGGTGGCGCCGGCGGCACCGGCCCGCGAGATGGACATGTTGCTCACCTCCGGTGAGCGCATCTCCAACGCGCTGGTCGCCATGGCCATCCACTCGCTGGGCGCCGAGGCCCGCTCGTTCACCGGCTCCCAGGCGGGCGTGATCACCACGGGCGCGCACGGCAACGCCAAGATCATCGACGTCACCCCCGGCCGCGTCCGGGACGCGCTCGACGACGGCCTCGTGGTGCTGGTCGCGGGCTTCCAGGGCGTCAGCCAGGACAGCAGGGACGTCACCACGCTGGGCCGTGGCGGTTCGGACACCACCGCAGTCGCGCTGGCGGCCGCGCTGAACGCGGACGTCTGCGAGATCTACACCGACGTGGACGGCGTCTTCACCGCCGACCCGCGGATCGTGCCCGACGCGCAGCGGCTCGACCAGATCTCCTACGAGGAGATGCTCGAACTGGCGGCCTGCGGAGCCAAGGTGCTGATGCTGCGCTGCGTCGAATACGCCCGCCGCTACAACGTGCCCGTGCATGTGCGCTCGTCCTACACCGACAAGCGGGGCACCTACGTTTCTGGATCGATGGAGGACATCCCCTTGGAGCAAGCAATCCTCACCGGCGTCGCCCATGACCGCAGCGAGGCCAAGGTGACCGTGGTCGGGTTGCCGGACGAACCGGGCTACGCCGCCAAGGTGTTCCGCGCGGTCGCCGACGCCGAGATCAACATCGACATGGTCTTGCAGAACATCTCGAAGGTGGAGACCGGCAAGACCGACATCACTTTCACGCTGCCGAAGACCGAGGGCGCCCGCGCGGTGGAGATGCTGACCAAGCGCCAGGCCGATATCGGTTTCTCCCAGGTGCTCTACGACGACCACATCGGCAAGGTTTCGCTGGTCGGCGCGGGTATGAAGAGCCACCCCGGGGTCACCGCCACGTTCTGTGAGGCGCTGGCCAAGGCGGGGGTGAACATCGACCTGATCTCCACCTCGGAGATCCGGATCTCCGTGCTGGTCAAGGACACCGAACTGGACGAGGCGGTCAAGGTGCTGCACAAGGCGTTCGACCTCGGCGGCGACGAGGTCGCGGTGGTCCACGCGGGAACGGGGCGATAGGTCATGGGCGTTCGGGTAGGAGTCGTCGGCGCGACCGGGCAGGTCGGCGCCGTCATGCGGAAGCTGCTGGAGGAGCGCGACTTCCCCGCCGATGAGGTGCGGTTCTTCGCCTCCGCGCGTTCGGCGGGCAAGACGCTGCCGTGGCGCGGCCGCGAGATCGTCGTCGAGAACACCGAGACCGCTGATCCGTCCGGCTTGGACATCGCGCTGTTCTCCGCCGGTGCCACCATGTCCCGGGTGCAGGCTCCGCGTTTCGCGGCGGCCGGTGTCACCGTGATCGACAACTCGTCGGCTTGGCGCAAGGACCCGGAAGTCCCGCTGGTGGTCAGCGAGGTCAACCCGGAGCAGACGCGCAATCTGGTCAAGGGCATCATCGCCAATCCGAACTGCACCACGATGGCGGCCATGCCGGTGCTCAAGCCGCTGCACGACATCGCGGGTCTGCGTCGCCTGATCGTGTCCAGCTATCAGGCGGTATCCGGCAGCGGCCTGGCCGGTGTCGAAGAACTGGCCACCCAAGCGCGCGCGGTGATCGGCGCCGCCGAGCAGTTGACCCATGACGGCCGCGCGGTGGATTTCCCCGCACCGAACAAGTACGTCGCGCCGATCGCGTTCAACGTGCTTCCGCTGGCCGGCTCGCTGGTCGACGACGGCTCCGGCGAGACCGACGAGGATCAGAAGCTGCGCAACGAGAGCCGCAAGATCCTGGGCATACCCGATCTCGCGGTGAGCGGCACCTGCGTGCGCGTCCCGGTCTTCACCGGCCACTCGCTGTCGGTGAACGCCGAGTTCGCCGAGCCGCTCTCCGTCGAGCACGCCAAGGAGATCCTGGCCAAGGCCCCCGGCGTAAAACTGGTCGACGTGCCCACCCCGTTGGCCGCGGCCGGTGCCGACGATTCCCTCGTCGGCCGCATCCGCCAGGACCCCGGCGTCCCCGACGGTCGCGGTCTCGCCCTGTTCATCTCGGGCGACAACCTGCGAAAGGGCGCTGCCCTCAACACAATTCAGATCGCCGAAGTTCTGCTCAGCAACCGCTGAGGTGTTCTAGGTTGAACGGGCGGCACCTGCCAGGTGCCGCCCGCAGTTGGGCTGATGCCGGAGAAGGGGACTGCTCGCCGACAGCTCAGCTCGGATCCATGTCTACGGTCTCAATTCCCGCGTTTCGCCGCGTCACCGTGTCCGATTCGAAATTGGTTCGCCTGCCCGGACGCCGCGCTGTTAGCCTGCGGCGATGGCTAATCCTCATCCCCACGTGTATCTCGGTGACCGGATCGTTGCGGCCGACGCGGCCGTGGTCGGTGTCGCATCGTCCGCGGTGCTGTACGGACTGAGCGTCTACACCGTCTTCCCAGTGCACGTGAACGGGGCAGCACGGACCGCGTTTCGGCTGGATGATCATTTCCGGCGGCTCGAGGAGTCGTGCAAGATCATCGGGATCGACCGGTTCGCCATGGAATGGGATTTCGCCAGGTTTCGCGCTGCTGTAGCGGAACTGATCACGGCGAACGCCCCGCACGAGGATGTCTTCGTGCGGGCGACGGTGCACGTGGTCGAATCCATCCCGGGCACTCGGGTGCGTGGCTGTGCGATCCAGGTCAGCATGTTCGTCTACGACGCGGTGCCGATCGTCCCGCAGGAGGGGATGCGGCTGAAGTCCAGCCCGTGGCGAAGGATTCCGGACAATGCCATTCCGTCCCGCGCCAAAGTCAATGGCGCCTATGTGAATTCGGTCCTGGCCAAGCAGGATGCGATCGACAGCGGATACGACGATTGCGTCTTCCTCGACGGCAACGGGCACGTCTGCGAACTCAGTGCGGCGAATATCTTCCTGGTCCGCAACGGCACGCTGATCACGCCGGACGTCTCCTGTGACATCCTCGACGGCATCAACCGCAGGACCGTCCTCACCTTGGCGGCGGAGGACGGCATTCCGGTGGTCGAACGCACCGTGGACCTCACCGAGCTGTACATCGCCGACGAGGTGTTCGTCACCGGAACCTCCGCCGGTGCGGCTCCGGTCGTCGAAGTGGACGGTCGTGTGGTTGCCAGCGGTGTCCCCGGGCCGATCTCCCAGGCGCTGCGCAAACGCCACTACGCCGCGCTGCGCACCGACGGGGTCCACGGGTGGGTCACGACACTGTCCGGATAGCGCCGGTCCCGGCAGGGCCGTCGTCGGGGAATCTTCATATTGAAGTCATTGGGCTGCATGACTGTGCGATCGGGGGTTCTCTGTTCGTCCCGGAACTGGCCCGTCCGGCACAGTCGAGGGCCTGTTGAACGGCGACCAGTAGCGCTCAGCGGATGCCCGGGGTGCGCGGATCCTGCCCGAGGCAAGCCAAGATGGCGCAGCCCGGCGGGGTGTCGGCGAACGGCGGCTCCAATGGGTAATTCAGGCAGGCGAAGACGTTGCAGCCCGGATAGGCGGCGGGCCCAAGGCCGAGTACCGCGATCAGAATGTCGTTGTCGACGAAACGGCGGGGGTCCAGCCGCACCGGCGGCTCGATGTAGGGGCCCTGGTCGGGCACCGGCCGCTCATCGAATGCGTCGAAGACTTTGCGGAAGAATTCATAGGTCAGTTCCTGGGTGTTCTGAATGATCCCGTTCACGCCCTGGGCGCTGACGTTGCCGAAAACGCCGGTCCACACCACCGTGAGATCCAGGCTCGGAATGACGAAGACGTTCTGCAATCCGAGCCCCGCCATCATGTAGGCGTCGCTGGGCAGGAAGTCCGCCATCTCGGCGCAACCCGGCCCGAGCCAGAACAGGTATCCGTAGCACGGGTTCGTCGGCGAGTGCGTGCGCGCTTTGCGCAGGTACTCGGCGGAGACGACGCGCTGGGCACCCCACTGTCCGTCGTTGCTCACCAGCAGGCCGAGCTTCGCGAAATCCTTCGGTGGAATCATCAGGTGTGCGTAGCCGTAGGTATGTCCGGAGCGGTCGCGGGCCCAGTAGTAGTCGTCGCGCGCGATACCGAGCGGATCGAACAGTTCCCGCTGGGCGAACTGTTGCAGCGGTTCACCCACGGCGAGTTCGACCACGTAAGCCAGGAGGTCGACGTTGCGCTGGCTGTAGGTGAAGACGGTGCCCGGCGGATTGTCCAGCGGCACCCCGAGCGCCTGCACCGCGCTGTTCGGGTCGACGGGGATCACCCCGGTGACGCCCTCGGTCAGCACACCGACCCGCATACCCGATGTCTCGGTGAGCAGATTCTCGACGGTAATCGACCGGCGCGCCGGGCCGCCGAGTCCAGCGGGCAGGTAACGGTCGATCGGCGCGTCGAGTTCGAGTTTGCCCTGGTCCAAGGCGATTCCGGTGAGAACGGAAACGATGCTCTTGGTCGCGCTCCAGATGTTCCACGGGACGTTATCGGTCTGATTGTTCGTCGGGCCCTCACCGATCAGGCAGTTGTGCCGGAACACCTGCACGTTGAATCGGTTTCGTTCCGCGGCGAAGCGCAGCGCTTCTTGCAGCCGCGCGGAATCCAACCCGACCTGCTCCGGCGCCGCGCGCTGTAGCTCTCGGCCCGAGCTGACGCCACACCGCAGCTGATCATCGGGCGCGGCCTGTGCGCTCCCGACGAGCAGATTGCCCGCTACCAGCGAAAACGCCGCGACCCCCGCCAGGAATCCACCGAAACGCTGCATGTGGCAAGGCTAGCCCGCTCGGCGGGAATCATCGGGGCAACAGGCGGACGAAGGAGCGTGGAACTTGCCCAGCCGGGACGGCCTGGTGCGGTGTCGCCGGGTCCGCCACGGTGACCGCGGAAATCTTCGCCGCGGCGGGTTACCCGCTGACGCTGCCGGGCCGCGGCAGGCTCGGTGGCGATCTTCCGCTGCGAGTTCTGTCTATCCGCGTGATCGATTTCGCAGCGCGTACAGCACTGCGCCGAGCGCGAGTGTGCCGAGTCCGGCCAGGACAGCGACCAGTGGCAGCGAGAATCCGACGATGACGCACCCCGCTGCGCCGACGATGGGAATCCAGCGGGGCGGGCGGTTCTCCACAACGGTGAGAGTCGCGGCGGAGACATTCGCGATCAGGTAGTAGACGAGCACCGTGAACGAGGAAAAGCCGATCGCCGCACGCAGATCGAAGACGGCGGCGATTACCGCGACGACCGCGCCGACTACGAGCTCCGCGCGATGCGGGACCCCGAATCGCGGATGCACCGCGGCCAGCGCAGCCGGCAGATAACCATCCCGCGCCATGGCGAGCACCGTGCGGGAGACACCCAGGATCAGCGCCAGCAGCGATCCGGCCGCCGCGAGCACCGCGCCGACCCGCACTACCGGGGCCGCCGCCGGGACGCCCGCCGCGGTAACCACTCGGGCGAGCGGGTCAGTGGCCTGGGCCAGCCCGGCGGACCCCAGCACGCTCAGCGCCGCGACCGCCACCAGCGCGTAAACCGCCAGAGCCAGCCCGAGCGCGATCATGACGGCCCGGGGAATGGTTCGCTCCGGGTCGCGCACCTCCTCGCCGAGGGTCGCGATACGGGCATAGCCCGCGAACGCGAAGAACAGCAGCCCGGCCGCCGTGAGAACATCGCGCGGACCGATTCGGTCGGTCAATGCCGTTGCCGCCGAGTGCGTTCCGAACAACCCGGCCGCGACGACCACCGCGAGCACCACGAGCACGACCGCGACCAGCACTCGAGTAGCCGACGCCGATTTCTGTACCCCGGTGTAGTTGATCGCGGTGATTGCCACCACCGCCGCGACGGCCACCGCATGCGCCTGCTCGGGCCAAGCGTAACTACCGACCGTCAATGCCATCGCCGCACACGAGGCTGTCTTCCCCGCGACGAATCCCCACCCGGCGAGGTAGCCCCAGAACGGCCCGAGCCGCTCCCGCCCGTACACGTACGTTCCCCCGGAAACCGGATACCGCGCCGCCAGCCGTGCCGACGACGTCGCGTTGCAGTACGCCAGCAGCGCCGCCACCGCCAGTGCGAGCAACAACCAGCTCCCCGCCGAGGCCGCCGCAGGAGCCAGCGCCGCGAAGATACCCGCCCCGATCATCGCCCCGAGCCCGATGATCACCGAATCGGTGAGCCCGAGCCTGCGGTGCAAGGTTCCATCATGCGACGCCATGAGCTGCATCCTTCCGCACCTCCCGCGTCCACGCAGGTCGGGACAACGGACGTCGCACCCGCGAAGTCGGTGCGTCGAACCAGCTATGTGGGCACGATGGCCCCGTGCACCGATCGCTGTGGCGGCCTCGGACGATTCGCTCCGGACTGAGCGTCCGGTATGGCAACGCGGATGGCTGCGGTCCGCTGAAACATTTGCCGGTTGCATACCACCCGAGCTCGCACTCCACCAATCCGAGCGGGCCTGTCCAGTCTTCGGCTCTGTCCCATTTTCGGCTCTGGTCCCCATTCGGTGGTCGGCGACAGCGAGCCCGGAGCACCGAGGTTGCACTTGCTGAATCAGGCCGGTGTAGCCGATACCTCGCGGTGCTTGCCGCCGGGGCGAGCACCCCTGTTCGGGCGGGATCACCGGCCGCCACCGAATGCGGACCAGAGTCCAGGTGCCGTCCGGCGTCGGTGCGGAAGCAATCGGCTGTCAATAGGCGCAGGCGTTGGCTGATCACGACCAAGCGTCTGAGCGAACGCGGTCGGCGGTAGCGATGCGGCTTTGCAGTTGACGGAGGAGTTCATCGGCCGGGCCGGGGGCGATGCTGAAATCGTTGGGGCTGTGGCTGGACAGTAGATAGCGGCCGTCGGTGGGGTAGTCGAGCCAGATGAGGGCATGGCCGTCGTTGGTGGGGCGGGCGTCGTAGGCGGCGCCTGGGTAGACGGTGATTTCGCCGGTGCCGGCGCGGGGGCGGCGGAGGAACCGGTTGACTTCTTCGATAGGTGACAGCCGGGTGGGGTGGCGGGAGTACACCGGTTGGTCGAGGTCACTGCGTCGTGCTGTGAACGGGTAGTGGGTTCCGCCCGGGCAGCGGGGTAGTTTCGCGGCGATCTGGGCGGCCAGCATGTTCGCACCGCACTGGGTGATGATCACGTCACGGCCGTGCTCACGGTTGGGGCCGGGCAACTGCTGCGCGATGGTGGCCAGGCGGCCGGCGAGACCAGCGTGGATGCGCACCACCTGGGCGTTGTTCGGGCCGTGGAAACCGTGGATCTCGATCCGCACGCGCGGCTGCAGCAACGTGGTCAGCGCGCGGTGGAGCCGTTCATCGAAGACGTGTCCCAAGCGCTGTGCCGTGCGGGCGCGTAGCCGCTCGTAGTCGTCGCGGTGTTCGGTGAACTCCGGTCGGTAGCTCAACGGGTACGGCAGCCGGTCCCGTCCCATCGCGGACATGGCGAGGACGAACGCGAAACCGTCCAGCTGCCAGCGGTTTTCCTTCATCCGCCGATGACCCCGCCGGGCGGCAGCACGCGTGGCTGCTCGCCGAGCAGTTCGGTGGTGCGATCCTGGACGAGGTAGTCGGGGGTCTTGTGCTCCTCGTCGTCGTCCCCTTTGCCACGTGCGGCCGGCGGCATACCGAATCCGGGCATGCCCGGCCGCCCGGTCTGCGGACGGCCGGTCCCGGTTCCCGTCACACTCGGGACGGTCGGTCCGGTCGGCCTGCCGGGGATGCTCTTGCCCGGGCCGGGGGCGGCCGGCATGCCGGGGATGCTCGGTGAACCAGGGCTCGACGTGGTCAGGTGCGGTGAGCCGGGGTTCGGTGTGTTCGGGCGGCCGACCTGGTCCTCCAGATAGTTCTGCGGAACGGTCTGTGGCGTGCTGGTGTTGGCCGGATTGGTGTCGGGCTGGTTCGCGGTCTGGTTGCTGGTGTTCTGGTCGTTGGTGTTCGGCGCGGTGGAGCTGTTCGGGTCGCCGGGCTGCGGTCCGGTGGGATTTACCCCGTCCGGATTGGGGCCGGTCGGATAGTTCGAAGTGGGATTGCTCCCCGGAACCGGGCTGGCGTGGGTGGGCTGGTCACCGGAGTTGTGCACCGGGTTGTACGGCTCGGGCAGCAGCGGCGTTCGCCCGTCGACCTTCAAGACACCCGGTTGATAAACCGTGCTCATCACGTCCTGGGCATGCGCCTCGGCCTCATTCGCCCGATGCTGGGAAAGCTTCAGCACACCGTTGCCGGGGATGTGGCCCAGGAACTCGCCGAGGGCGTCCACAGTCTCGGGTGGGGCGACCGATCGTTTGGCTTGATCGAGGTAACCCTGCGTGAGGTCGATGCCGTTGGCGACCATCTGGAAGCTGACGGTCAGCTTTCTGAACTCGTCCGAATAGGTGCGCGTGGCTTCCATTGCGGAGTTGGCGGCTCTGCCGGTCCACAGTGTTTCGATGTCGGAGTCGACGCCCGCGCGGAACGCGTTGATCGCGTTCGTGGCTTGCTCGGTCAGTCGTCGCCACCCGTCGGCACCCGCGTTGATATCGCCCTGCTCGACACCTTTGACCCCGTCATGTCCGTTCAGCGCATTCCAAATCTGCTCGTGCGACCAGGTTTCGAATGCCTCCGGCGAGAGAATTTTGCTCGGCGCCGGCTGATGGTATTGCGGATCGAGTTTGCCCCACTCGTTCTCGATGATCTGCCGATCGGATCGCCAGTAATCATCGGCGTCTTTGCGCAGATTGGCATCCCGCTCATTGTTTCGATTCGACTGCGCGTACGCATCGATGACAATGCTTGCCCCCGGACCGGCGACGACGTTGATGACGCCCTTGGCGACATCCAGCGAATTGACCATCAGCGCACTTCTTCCGTCACGGTGGTCATCCGGCCGGCGGCCGCCGCATCGGTGGACTGGAGCTTGCCGATCGCGGCGGCGTAGGTGTCGTGCATCAACTGGACGACTTCGATGTGCTGTTGAAGGCGGGCGACGGCGGAGTCATTCGGATCATGCGAGTCACCACCAGCGGCCTTCTTCTCGAACTTGGCCTGGATCGTTTTGGCGGAAGGAAGATCGCCGTAACCTGACAGGTGATCGAGCCGTTGTGCCTGACTCTTCAGTGCCATTAGTTCTCCGAGGAATGTTTCGCAACGTCTGCGCAGTGCTTCGCCGATGCCTTCCTCCATCCGGAACTCACCGGAGTCAGCCTGTTGCTTGAGTTGCTGCCACCGGCGCATCTCGCCCTGAATTTCATCGGCCATGGTTTCTCCCTCGCGCGGGCCGGAAATCGACTGCCAATGGCACCAGCTACTTTGGTAGGCCGGGCTCGAGTTCCTGAGCATGTTTTACAGCCAACTCGCAAATATCCGGCTTTTGGGTCCTGCTCTCCCACCCAACGGCAACCTCGAACATGCCTTGTCGCGCTGGGAAGCTCGCGTAACAGCTGTCGCCCTGTTTATCGGACTTGTCCTGGGTAATCACGCCGTTACGCGGACCGATCGTGACCTCCCGGAGGATGGTCACCTTGCCGTTCGTCCGAGCCTCGTCGATCGTGTGACTGGTTGACATGACGTCGACTCTGTACTGGTGTGCCGACGGATACCAGCCGCAGACCCGCCACGACGAGGGCCCTTCAGGCGGGTCGGTAATGACGCGTTTCGTGGCCGGGTCCAGCCCCGCAGCTCGCAGAACGTCGTCGCTGAGTTGTGTGCATGGGTTGAATATCGGGATATCTTCTGCTGCTTTGCTGCTGGTCGTGGCGGTCCCGTCCACGCCGGACCCGCAGCCTGTGGCGAGTGCCAGCACGGCGGCACCACCGAGGACGGTGCGTATGACGTCGGCGGTGCGCATAGCTCTCCCTGGCTTCGGCGTCGGATTTCCCCGTGACAACTATATGACGCGGCGAACCCTGTCTTGGTTCCGTCCGATCCGGCATCGCAGCCCCGTACCGGCAGTCGCCGTACATCTGCTCGGTATCGGACAGGATCCGAGCAGGTGCGCGGACCTCGCGGGTGTGCCGTGCGCTCAAGGCTGTAGAAAGAGCCCTTCGCATGGAAGGCGAGGTAGATCTGTTGGGTCGCCCGCGATTACGGTTACTGCGTCGGCGTGGTGGCGGGCCTGATGGTCTTGGATGAACCGGAGTGCGGCGGTCAGGCACGCGGCGAAGTCGAACCGGGCGCCGTGCAGGAAGACGCTGAGGTGTACGTCTGGTTCCTCGGGCAGCGGGGAACCGTTCGCGGAGGTCACTGCTCGCCACTCCATCGCGCCGCCTCCGTGTCGATGATCCGGTCCGGCAGGTCGGCGCGGTCGTCTTCCACGTGAACGCCGCTCCATGGACAATGTCCACCATCGGTTCGCTCGTGGTCGGCGAGCTTTCCGTCGGTGAGTGGCACCCAGGTCGCGCAGAACCGCGACGGGCAGGCGACCTCGATCAGTGTGTTGGTGCGTGGATCGAACTTGCCGAAGCCGCAGTGCGACCACATGATCCACGGTCCGCACGCACGATCACCCATGGGCCACCATCCGGCGTCGTCCCGGACCGGCGCATACCCGGATCGCCGCGAGTACGACCAGCCCTGATGGCCGGTATATGCAACGCGGTGGTCGTACCCACTGCCGGAACGACGCACCGTGATCTGCGGGTGAGGGAAGCGCGATGGTGCCACCTTCGCGTACAACCGAAACGTTCAAGCGGAACAGCTCTGCGAAGACACCGACCTCGTCCGGTATGTCCGGACGAATGAGATAGGACCACCTGCCGGAACGGGGATGGGCGAGGACGGCTCCGAGTGTTTCTGCTCGGCAACGCATTTCGTGTTCTACCGCCTGGCCCAGACGGGCGGGCATCATCAACGCCCACACGTGTCTGGCGGGCATGATGATGCGCCCCAGCTGCGGAGGGTCTATCACCGCAGGCAGGTCGCACACCCGCCGGTAGAAGTAGCACCGGGCCTCTGGTGTATCGCCAAAAGGTATGTGGTCCAAGTTTTCTTCCCTGCGCACTCGTAGCTGAAGGTCCGCCCGTCTTCGAAAGAACGCTGATGCGAGGCAGTAGAGATTTTCAACGGGCGCTGAGTCAGGACACCACGGCGCTTCATACCTGCACTACACCTGGATGAACATTCAAAACAATCCGCTCAAAACCCCACGAACAACCCCGGATTGGGAGCATGATGGGTTCAGAATCGCGGTCTTACACATTCAGAACCGAGGGGGTATTCGGGTGTCCGAGGATGGATCGCCAACGCTGCTGCGTCGCCAATTGGGGCGATTTCTGCGCGAGCGACGGGAAGCGAGCGGGCTGACCATCGCCCTTGCGGCGCAGGAAGTTCAGCTGAGCCCGGCAGCACTACAACGACTCGAGACTGGACGTCCGCAAAAGCTACGCAAACAAGATGTGCGGGCACTGTGCGAGCTGTACGAGGTAGACCCGGACGAGTTGGAAAAGGCTGTCGATCTCGCCGTGCAGGCTGCGCGGAACCCTGAGGTGACCGCCCTGGGCGGGTTGTTCTCCAATGCGTTCAACATGTACGTAGGGATGGAACAATCGGCGCGCACGCTCGTGACCTATCAGGAGCAGATTCCTGGACTGCTGCAAACCGCAGACTACGCGAAAGCGACATTCCGTGCCTTTCCGGGCTACAACAGCTCAGACGACATCGAGCGGCGAGTGGCGGTCCGCCTGAGGCGGCAGGCGATGGTCACGCGGAAGTCCAACCCGCTTGCTGTCGAGGTCCTTCTGCATCAATCCGCACTACACCGTGTCATGGGTGGGCCGCGAGTGATGTCACCGCAGCTCATGCATCTTGCCGAGGTCGGCAAGTTACCGAACGTGACGCTGCGTGTACATCCCTACTCGGCCGGGATGACCTGGGGCTTCTTGCACGGCCCATTTGTGATCTTGGATTTCGGATCCGACCGCAAGGGCAAGCAGGTCGAGCCGCCCGTTGTATATGTCGAAGGGCGGGTGAGCAGCGATCTGTATGTCGAGAAGCCTGACGAGGTCCAGCGCTACCATGAACTCGCTGACGCCATCCGGGTAGATGCCCTGGACGAGACAAGAACGCGAGACCTGCTTCGCCAGGCTGCAAGGGAGTATGAGCGTGAACGTTGACCTAACTGGGGCACGCTGGTTCAAGAGCAGCCGCAGCGAGAGCGGCTCCCAGTGCGTGGAGGTCGCGTTTCTCGACGCAGGCGTGATCGGAGTACGCGACTCCAAGAACCCCACCGGCCCGGCGCTGGTATTCACCCCTGGCGAGTGGGATGCCTTCACGGCAAGCCTCGTGGACGGCGCGTTCAACCGTAAGTAGCGATAGCCGAAAAGGTCCTGCCCTCAGTGGTTTCGAGGGCGGGACTCGTTCATCGGTGGACGGGGTACCGTCGCCTGGCGCAATTTCGGCACCGGTGGCATCGGGTCGGTAGGTCGACGTGTGGACCCTTTCGCCGGCCGGGGGTTTTGTTACTGGCACGCGAGGAATCGGCGGCCCCGGAAAAGGGCAACGCCGTCAGGTCGCGAGACCTGACGGCGCTGAGTTGCCGGACGCCGCGTCAGCGTCACGATTTGGGGTCGACGTCCCACAAGCGCCTCTCGGCGGGTGGTCGCTCGAAGCGACGAAAAGGGTGCGGCCCGGGGCTGTCCGGACGCCGACAGGGATCTTCAACGACACCTCGTCGGAACCTATTCCGCCCTGTTTCTGTGATGCGCGCCACTGATCGGATGCCCGGGGCGAATACCGGCGCCCGGCGCGACGATGACGCACCGACAGGCACCCGCGGCTGCGACGCCGCTGACGGCGCATCCGCTCGAAACGGGATAACTACGACGGTTGTAGTAAACCTGGCCGGGTAGGCGGCCAGGTTTCGTCAGTTCAGCAGGCCCCACCAGTAGAGCAGGCTGGCCAGAATCCAGACCACCACGGTCTCCATCGTCGCTTCCAATCTCCTTGGCGCACTCGGTCTCCATCATCCCGCGAACCCGGCGGTGCCGGAGGACCTTGCCGCGTCACCACTTGGTAACGCTCCTCTACCTGCGGTTTCGCCTTGCAAGTTGTTTTTAAGGGTGCGCCAAGCCCGCGCCTGCATTGTTGTTCTCGTGGGGGTGCAAGCCACCACCGGGAACCGGGGAACGGCCTGTCTCGAGGGGTGACAGGTCGGACTTCGGGGGTGGTGTCCGCCGGGCCGGTCTACGAGGGGTGGCCGGCTCGGTGGACATGGGTGCGGAGTGGTCGTTCGCGCCGGCTCTTCCTGGAGCTGACTGCAACGAGATGGTCGTTGTGGCTGCCGAAGGTAACCAGGGGTGTGCGGCACCGAACCCGACCTGGGCGACGGCCAGGTCGCTCTGCCGTCGGTCCAGCCGACGGAAGGTCATGTCGACGCCCGCGTGGTCTTGCTCGATCGCGGTGATCCATTCGCCGTAGCGGTAGTCGCCGCAACCTTCAGCGGCGAGCAGGTCGAGCAGAATCCGATTGAGATCGCCTCGGGTGATTTCGATTTCGGCAACCGCGCCCCTGCCGTCGAAGTACTCGCTCGGCATGCGCAGAATCTCGCGGCCCGCGTCGTCGACGTACTTCATGCCGCGCTCGTCGAGCTGGAAGTCGCGAATACCCGGCATCATCCCCATCCGTTCGGCCACTTCGCGGCTCGGTCCGCGCAGGTCGACGGCCTGTCCGCCGGGCCGCGGCGCCGCGGCCCGCTCCACGACGGTGACCCGGATGCCGGACCGGAGCAGTTGCGGCGCAACGGCATTGCCGCTGATGCCGCCACCGGCGACGAGCACGCGAAGCTGGCTGGTTACGGACTTGGTGCTCATGATTTCCTCGATTCCCGCCTCGTCGATCAAATGTCTCAGACGTATGTCTGACATGAGGTTAGGACGTTTGTCTAGAACAAATGTATAAATCTGCGCAGGGCGCCGATTCCGCAGGGGCGAGAATGCGATCACCGGCCACTCTTCGACGGTCTGCAGCGCGGAGGCGATCAACCTGGCGGGCTCTGCGCCGGGGCGAGCAGCCTGTGTTCGACAGGGGCGAAACAGAATCCGGCGCCGGGCCGACAGAGTTGTCGGGTCGGTCAGCGAATTCACTAAGGAGAGATGGCATGAAGCGCAGCACAAGGTTCGCCGGAGCACTTGCCGCCGCGGCCGTAGCGCCGCTCATCGCGGCCGGAAACGCCCACGCCGACGCGGGCACGGTCTATTTTTCGGCCGGCAGCACGAACTGCGCGATCTTCGCTGACGGGTCCGTCGGCTGCGACTTCGGCTCTCCGCTGCACCTGAGCTACTACGTGGGCAACACCTACGTGCCGGTGCCGGTAACGGTGAACGAGATAGTGATCGACCAGCCCTGGCTGCCCGCGCACCCCACCTTCGACCCGGGCACGCCGTACACGCTGCCCGGCGGCAATCCCCGCATCTACGACGTGCAGACCGGCTCGGGACAGTGGGGTCCGAGCATCGAGCACGCGGGCTCGACGTGCGCGGTGGGATTCCACGGGAGCTTCACCTGCCAGGCGAAGGGGCGTGGATTCAGTTCCTACGGTGGGAACGTCGTCGGGTAGCCGACCGGCTACGCCCCCGGCTGCGCCGCTGGGCCCAGCCGGATGGCTTGCGCGGTCACCGTGCTCGCGGCGGCACCGGCGAGGTAAGCCACCACTGCGGGGGGCTCGGCCGGATTCATCGCGGCGAGTGCGGTGGTGAGTTCCGCGTGGTCAGTGGTGCCGACGCCATGGCTGATGGTGTTGACGGTGATCCGCCGCGGCGCGAACTCCGGCGCTACGGCCTTGCCGAGTTGCTCGACCGCACCCCGGGTCGCGTCGTAGACCGCGCCACCCGGGGTCGCGGAGTCGCAGACGGTGATGATCCGGCCGTCCTCTGCGAGGTGCTGCGAGGCCAGTTGCATCCCGTTGAACACGCCCCGCACCGCGGCGGCGAAGCCGAGATCGAATGCCTCGGGACCGATCTGCGCGAACGGCACGGCCTCGGGAACCGCCGCCGTGTGGACCAGCAGGTCCCACCTACCGCAGTCCTCCAGCAGCACCTCCACCAGTTCCTGGTACTCGGCGCGGTCGGCGACGTCCGCGGCGAGCCCCAGTGCGGCACCACCCGCGCCGGTGATCTCCTTGACCACGTCCGCCGCCCACTCCGGAATGTGCGGATGGTGAACCACTATCTGTGCCCCTTGCGCGGCAAGCGTTTTCGCGATCGTCTTGCCGATCCCGGTATGTGCCTCGGTGACCAGCGCGGTCTTCCCGGCCAGCGGTTTGTCTGCGCGCGCTCCATCGACAGGCTCGCTCATTTGCCCCCCTTTTTCGTAGATTGCGAGAGTATAGGTTCAGCGATCGTAATTCCCGCACACCACCCGACAACACGTTAGTAGGCAGCGCCCGATCATCGTGTCGGACTCATCCGCTGTGCTGAGTGTTCGATGGTCCTGGGCGTGGGAATCGTCGCAAGACCCACAACGGAGAAGGCCCCCGACCAGGTGTACTGGTCAGGGGCCTTCCCGTCGTCTCAACCACGAGTCGGGGTGACAGGATTTGAACCTGCGACCTCTTCGTCCCGAACGAAGCGCGCTACCAAGCTGCGCCACACCCCGTGAATCGAACCTGCAGTAGCTTACAACAGTGCGGGGCGAGACGTTAAACCGGCAGGTCAGTCAGCTTTCGACCGGCCGAATGCTGGCGCAGATCCGCTTGGCGGTCGCGGCGTCGAGAGCGCGGGGGACGCCGGTGTCGGCGACGATCACCATGACGAAGGTTCCGCTGTCGGAGGGAAAGGCGGCCGTATAGATGGAGTACGCCGTCGCACAGCCCGGCTTGGCCGTGGCGACGGTGCCTGTGGTCTCCACGAACGCGCCGTGCTGGGACCCGTCCGACGACGCCAACGGCACAGGCGCGCGGGGTCGGCCGCCCGGGGTGCCCTGGTAGGCGAGCGCGGCCGTCCTGGTGCCGAGTTCGGTTGCCGCGGTGGCCGGATCAGCGGTGTCCGAGCCGGTGAGGAAGGCGACTGTCCGGGTGGAGCCGGGGCAGTAGCCCTTGCCTTCGCTGGCATAGCCTTTGCCCGCGACGGCGTTGGGCGGATGGCCGAACCCGCCGATGGTGCCCGCAGAGGCGACGGTCCAGTCGGCCGGCACGTCGTAGGCGGCACCGTTGTCGGGTGCCGCGACCACCTGATAGCCGGGGATGACCGGGGTTTTGTCGCTTGCCCGGCCCGTAGTCGTCGTCGGCGCCGTCTTGGTGGCCGGTGCGGGCGAGCCGGAAGTAGTGAGCGCGCTCACCAGCGAGGGCGAACTGCCCTGGGCGGAATCGTTCGATCCACTCTTGGTCAGCACCACGGCGCCCGCCGCGACACCCGCGACCAGCAGCACGACCAGGCCGACCAGGAGCACGGCCTTTCCGCGGGACGTGGCGGATCGGCCGCTCCCGCTCGGGAGGTAAGGCGGAGGTCCGCCCGGACCGTATCCGGGCTGATACTGCTCGGGTGGGGGAGTGCCGTAAGGTCCCGGCCCGCCCGCCGGTTGCCACTGGTAGGTCTGCGCTGGTTGTACGAAACGGTCGGTGGTCGGGTACGGGGGCAAAACCGTGCCGTCACCCTCTCCCGAATGGGGTTGCGGTCTGCTGACGGCGAGGGGTTGGTCGAATGCACCCAGTGGTCGGGCAAACATGGCCGGATCGGCTTGTCCGGTGGTTCCGAAACCTGATTCGGGGTGCGGCTGCCCAGATGCCGGGGGCACACCGAGGGATCGGGCCAACATGGTCGGATCGTCGTGGCCCCGCTGGGCGTGCGGGTGCCCGCCACCCCGCGACGGGGCGTTCCTGGTGGAATCAGCCGCGTTGGGCGCCCAAGTGCTACTTCCCGGCGTGACCGGACCACCCTGCGCGCCAGGTTGCCACTGGAGGGTGGGATCGGGTTGCCCGGGTTGCCACTGGAGGGTGGGATCGGGTTGCCCATACGGTTGCCACTGCAAGGTGGGGTCGGGGTAGGCCATCGTCTGGTCCGCGCGGGATGATCGGTCCGCGCTGCCGTCGACAGCCGGCTGCCGGGGATAAGACGGTGCGCCTGCTTCCCTCGCAGCTGCCGGTTGCCACTGCAACGTCGGCGGATACTCCGGCTGCCCGTCGATGCCCGGTGGCCGCTGCTGCGAATCATGATCGGCCGTCTGCTCGTTCGAGCTACGCCGCCAAGGCGTGCCGGTGGATCGTGCCGGTTCGCTCACCCGGGTTGGGTCGGCGCCGCCCGACGGCCACTGCGAAAATGGACGCGGTGCTTCGGATGGCGTGACCGGATCCGCTCCAGCGGCCGGACGCCACGCGGCACCGGCATCGTGACGCGCCGGGTCAGGGGCGAACTGTGGTTGCCGAGGAGCCTGTGGTGTGGCGGAGCGTCCCAGAACCGTAGGGTCGTCGCGCCGGTCGTCGGATCCACTCACCACTGCGCCTCACTGGCACTGCGGTCCGTCGTGCGTGAGGACACGCCGCGTGTCCGGTTCACGCGTCGACACTCGCCCATGACTGCGCCTCGCAGGCGCGTAATTTCCTCGCTCGCGGCCGCGTGCGGATTTCTGTTCACTTGCTTCGTCCCCTACCTGACTCACGTCTCGGCAGGGGACCTTAGCGGGCGACGGCCTCCGACGCCGACACTCCCTGGCCTGTGTCGGCCCCCGGCCGTTTCGGCGGCGCGGCGACCAGCGTCAACAAGGTCGCTTCGGGACGGCAGCAGAATCGGTACGGCGCCCATGGCGAGGTGCCGACGCCCGCGGAGACGTGCAGTTGGGTGCGCTCGCCCCACTTCGACGGGCCCTTCACCCGGGACCGATCGATTCCGCAGTTGGTGACCAGCGCACCGTAGCCGGGCAGGCACAGCTGGCCGCCATGGGTGTGTCCGGCCAGGACCAGGTCGTATCCGTCTTCGGCGAAGCGGTCCAGTACCCGCGGTTCAGGTGAGTGGGTGAGACCGATGCGCAGGTCGGCCATCGGGTTCGGGGCGCCCGCGATGGTGTCGTAGCGGTCGCGCTGCAGGTGTGGGTCGTCCACGCCGGCGGTGGCGATCCGGATACCGGCGACTTCGAGGTCGCGGCGCACATGCGTCAGGTCGAGCCAGCCGCGCTCGGTGAAGGCCGCGCGCAGGTCCTTCCAGGGCAGCGGCGCGCCGAAGGTGCGGCGGTGGTCGCGCTTGAAGTATTTCAGCGGGTTCTTTGCCACCGGTGCGAAGTAGTCGTTGCTGCCGAAAACGAAAAGGCCCGGGCGGGAAAGCAATCCGCCGAGCGCCTGGACCACCGCGGGAACCGACTTCTGGTGCGACAGATTGTCACCGGTGTTGACCACCAGATCGGGTTCCAGCCGGTCCAGCTCCCGCAACCACTGCTGCTTGAGCTTCTGACCCGGCATCATGTGCAGATCACTGAGGTGCAGCACCCGCAGCGACGACGACCCCGGCGCCAGCACCGGCATGGTTGCCTCCCGCAGGATGAAGGCATTGCGTTCGACCAGCGAGGCGTAGCCGATTCCGGCTACCGCGGCCCCGGCGGCTCCGAGCGCGGTCGTGCGTACAGCAGAGGTCGAGATCACGGGCATTTGCCCAGCATAGGTGACCCCGCTCGGGAGCGCCGAGTGTGCTTCGGCACAAGCGCCGGTTCCCGGGCCGGGAAATCGGACGCCGAGGCAAATGTAGTGTGACCGTCGCGCCGGACCCGCTACCGTGAGCGGCATGTCGGAACTCAAATCGCAGCTGCGTGCGGACCTGACCGCCGCGATGAAAGCCAAGGACACGCTGCGCCTTTCCACCTTGCGTATGCTGCTGTCGGCGATCCAGACCGTCGAGGTCGCCGGCAGCGAGGCGCGGGAGCTCACCGACAGCGAGGTCGTCGCCGTGCTGCAGAAGGAATCGAAGAAGCGCAACGAATCGGCCGAGGTCTACACGCAGGCCGGGCGCGGCGAGCTGGCGGCGAACGAGCACGCCGAGGCACGCATCATCGACGAGTACCTGCCGACCCAGCTGACCGACGCCGAGGTCGCCGATCTCGCCGATACCGCTATCGCGCAGGTTGCCGAGGAAATCGGCGAGCGGCCGGGCATGCGGCAGATGGGCCAGGTCATGAAGATCGCCACTGGGTTGGCGGCGGGCAAAGCCGACGGTTCGCGCATCTCGGCCGCGGTGAAGGCGCGGCTGTAGCCCCGAATCCCGGCAGGCCCGGAGGCGGTAGCTTGCGTGGCCACGGCGGGGCCGGGCGCGGCGCATATCAGATGCGGCGCATATCAGATACAGAAAGGGGCCGCGAGGTTCGCGGCCCCTTTCGTGTGCTCAGCGGGGGAGTGGGATCGGGATGGGAATGGGTGGCAGCCGCGGTAGTGGCGGCAGCCCCGGCGCTCCGGGCGGCGGTGGCGGCGGACCCGGCGGTGGTGCGGCGCGCACAGTGCCGTCACTGATGTAGAGCGTGATCACCGAACCGGGGATCGCGGAACCGTTCGGCGCGGTCCCCATCACGGTGCCCTTGGGCCGGTCACCGGCGCCGGTCACCGGCGACACCTGGAAGCCTGCCGCCACCAGCGCGGCGGTGGCCTCGGACTGGGTCTTGCCGACGACGTCGGGCACCTGGGCGTTGTTGGCGCCGCGCACGTATTTGTCATCGAGCGGTGGCAGTGCCGGCGGCGGGAACAGCGGTACCACCGGTTTGATGGCGTTGAACCAGGTGCGCGCCGGTTCGTTACCGCCGAACAGGTTGCCGTCGCCGCAGTTGCGCAGCGGGAACGAGCAGATCTCACCGGGCGTCGGACTGTCGCCGTAGACGTATGCCGCGGCGGCCAGCGCGTTGGTGAAACCGAGGAAAGCCGAGGAGCGGTGGCTCTCGGTGGTGCCGGTCTTGCCGGACAACGGGAAGTTCCAGCCCGTCGAGGCGGCCGCTCCCGCCGCGGTGCCCGAGATGTCGTCCTTGCTCATCGCGTTGGCGAGGGTGTTCGCCAAGCCCGGCTCGACGACCTGCTCGCACGCCTGCTGGGTCAGCGGCACCTGCTTGCCCTGGCGGTCGATGACCTCCTTGATCGGGTTCGGCGGGCACCACCGGCCGCCGGAACCCAGCGTCGCGGCGACGTTGGACAGCTCGAGCGGGTTGATCGCGACCGGGCCGAGGGTGAACGAGCCGAGGTTCTGGTCCTTGATCATGTCGGCCAGGCTCTGATTGCCGTGACCTGAGGAGCCCGGTTCGGTGTAGGAGCGCATGCCCAGCCGGATCGCCATGTCGACGGTCGGGGTGACGCCCACGGCCTGGATCAGCTTGACGAACGCGGTGTTCGGCGATGTGGCCAGCGCTTCGGTCACCGACATGGGCGACTTGTACTTGCCCGCGTTCTCGACGCAGTAGGTGGCGGGCGGGCAGCCGCGCGCGCCGCCGTTACCCATGCCTTTGGCCTCGAAGCGGCCCGGCACGTCCAGTTCGGCGCTGATGCCGAGGCCCTTCTCCATGGCCGCGGCGGTGGTGAAGAGCTTGAAGATCGAGCCGGCGCCGTCGCCGGCCATCGCGTACGGCTGCGGCTGCACGGTCTCGTTCGCGTCCCGGTTCAGCCCGTAGGTGCGACTGCTGGCCATGGCGACCACCGGATGCGAATCCTGTCCCGGCGCGACCACGGACATGACCTCGGCGATGTTGTCGAGGTTCGGGTTCGCCGCCTCGGTCACCGACCGCTTGACCGAATCCTGCACGGCGGGATCGAGGGTGGTCCTGATCAGGTAGCCGCCCTTGTCGATCTGCTCGCGGCTGATGCCGGCGTTGGCCAGATACTGCAGCGCGTAGTCGCAGAAGAAGCCACGATCGTTGGCCGCGATGCAGCCGCGCGGCAGCCCCTTGGGTTCCGGCAGCACGCCCAGCGGCTTGGTCTTGGCCTCGCGGAACTCGTCGGCGCGGCTGGGGATGTTCTGGATCATGGTGTCCAGCACCGTGTTGCGCCGGGCCAGCACGCCCGCGGTGTTGGTGTACGGGTTCAGTTTCGACGAGCTCTGCACCATGCCCGCCAGCATCGCGGCCTGCGACACGTTCAGGTCGGCCGCGTCGACGCCGAAGTAGGTCTTCGCGGCGTCCTGGATGCCGTAGGAGGAGTTACCGAACGGGACGAGGTTGAGGTATCGGGTGAGGATCTCGTCTTTGGTCAGCTCGCGGTCCAGCGTCAGCGCCATCCGGATCTCCCGGATCTTGCGCGCAGGCGTGGTCTCGATGGCGGCGCGTCGCTCGGCGTCGGTCTTGGCGACCACGAGCAGCTGGAAGTTCTTCACATATTGCTGATCCAGTGTCGACGCGCCCTGCTGCACCTCGCCGCTGGTGGTATTGGTGAGGAACGCGCGCAGCGTGCCCTGCCAGTCGACGCCCTCGTGTTCGGCGAAGCGCCGGTCCTCGATGGACACGATCGCCAGCTTCATGTCGTTGGAGATCCGGTCGCTGGGCACCTCGAAGCGGCGTTGCTCGTACAGCCAGGCGATGGGATTGCCCGCCGCGTCGACCATGGTCGAGACCGCGGGCACCGTCCCCTCGACCAGTTCGGACGAGACGTTGTCGACGGCGTCGGCGGCGCGATTGGAGACGAATCCGAAGCCACCGGCGAGCGGGAACAACAACCCCGCGACGAGCACGGCGGCCAGCACGCAACTGCCGGCCAGCCGCGCGAGCGTATGTGTGATCGGCACGGAACAAGATTACGGGTTGGGATTCGAGTATTCCTGGCGGCATTTGATCGGCGCTCGGAACTGCTTGTTCTCGAGCCGGAATGGGCGTGTCGCGAGATCGCGTGCGGCGTGTCGGACGACGGCGTGCGCGCAATCTGCCTGACCGTCCGGTGTGCGTCCGATTTTGCAGGGACGGACGTACCAAAAAATCTCGGGACGGTCTTGCGCAAGCGCCGTACCTTTACCTAGATTGAGAACCCAGTGTGATAGAGCTAACACTCAAAGTGGAATGTGGTGCACTCCGCAGCGGGGATTGGGTGCTGCGCGGTGGCAACGCGATTCTGGAGCGCCGTTGACCGGTGTTCGGACTGCAAAGGGGCACACCAAATGCACATGACAACCCCCATCGCTCGATTGGACGTAGAGCAGGCCGAAGCAAGGATCGCCTGGGTAGCCCAGGCTCGATGCAAGGAAGTGGATCCCGATCAGTTGTTCGTCCGCGGCGCGGCGCAGCGCAAAGCGGCGACGATCTGCAGGCACTGCCCGGTGCTCATGCAGTGTGGTGCCGATGCGCTCGACAATCGCGTCGAGTTCGGCGTATGGGGCGGCATGACCGAACGCCAGCGCCGCGCCCTGTTGAAACAGCACCCGGAAGTAACCTCTTGGGCCGATTTCTTCCAGGCCCAGCGCCAGCATCAAGTAGCGATGTAGTCCCAGCGAATCACGAACCGGAGCCCGCGCGAGCGGGCTCGGTTCGTTTCCGGCCGGCGATCTCCCATTCGAGAGATAGCGGATGCGCCTGACTGTCAGACGGTGGCCCGCGCCGTTCGTGTGAGCTGATCGCCCACCGCGCGCAACGCGTCGAGATCGGACACTTCGAACGGTAGCGCCGTGACCGACACGATCGATACGCGCGGGTGCGCGCCCGTGAAGCGATGCAGCAGATGCTGCTCCCGCTTGTCGGCGGCCACTCGGCGGGCGTGCACGCGTAACACCGCCGCGGTGCGCGGATCGGCCTGCTCGAGCTGATCGGCGGCGGTGAGCGCGTGATCGGCCGACAGCGAGCTGAGCACCGGATGCGTGCGGTTGAGCACCAGCCCCGCCAGCGGCATGCTTTCGCTGGAGAGCCGGTCGACGAAGAAGGAGGCTTCGCGAAGCGCATCCGGTTCCGGCGCGGCGACCACGAGAAAATGCGTGCCGGGCTTCGACAACATCGCGTAGGTCCGGTCGGACCGCTCCTGGAAGCCGCCGAACAGCGACTCGAGAGACTGCAGGAAGTTCGACGCGTCCTTGAGCATTTGCCCGCCCACGACGGTGGACACGCCGCGCACGGCCAGGCTCATCGCGCCGGTCACCAACCGGGTCACGCCGCGGCCCGGCGCCATGATCACCCGGATCATGCGACCGTTGAGGAAGTTGCCCAGCCGCTTGGGTGCATCCAGGAAGTCGAGGGCGTTTCGTGAGGGCGGGGTGTCGACGACGATCAGGTCCCACTCGCCCCGGTGGGCCAGCTGGCCCAGCTTTTCCATCGCCATGTATTCCTGCGTGCCCCCGAAAGAGGAGGCTACGGTCTGATAGAAGGGGTTGGCGAAGATCTGCTCCGCTTTTTCCGGGTTGGTGTGCTCGAGCACCATGTCGTCGAAGGTGCGACGCATGTTGAGCATCATCGCGTGCAGTTCACCCTTGGCCTCGGGACCGAGGGCCACCCGCTGTGGGATGTTGTCGAGGTCGGCGACACCGAGTGACTGAGCCAGCCTGCGCGCGGGGTCGATGGTGAGCACCACGACTTTGCGTCCCTGCTCGGCGGCGCGCAGCGCGATGGCGGCGGCGGTGGTCGTCTTGCCGACGCCGCCGGAGCCACAGCAGACCACCACGCGGGCGGACGGATCGGCGATGATCCGCGAAATATCCAGCGGTGCTGCCGGGGAGTGGGGCGGCGTACTCGGCGTAGGCGGCGTACTCGGCGTACTCATCGGACTCCCTGCGCGCTGAGGTGGTCGGCTAGTTCGTACAGTCCACCCAGGTCCATCCCGTCGGGCAGAGCAGGCAGATAGAGCCGGGAGATGTCGACGCGGGCCAGTTCCGCTGCGCTGTCGTCCTGCGCTTGCAGAGTGGCGGAGTGTTCGACTGTTTCGGTGAGCAGGCCTTGGAAGTCGCTGTCGGACAAGGTGATCCCCGCCGACGCGAGTCCGGCGCGAATGTCGTCGGCGTCGAGATCCCCGTGGGCGGCGCGGGCACGCAGTCCGGGTGGCAGCTGTGTTTCGGTCGCGCGATTCACGATCACGGTGCCGATGCGCAGGTCGGCGGCGGTGAGTTCGGCCACGGCGTCAGCGGTTTCCTGCACCGGCAGCGCTTCGAGCAGGGTGACCAGGTGAATCATGGTCTCGTCGGAGTGCAGCAGCCGCGAAACGCCCTCGGCCTGCGCGGCGATCGGTCCGCCCTTGGCCACCTCCACCATGGCCTTGGTGACGTCGAGGAAGCTGGCGATCCGACCGGTGGGCGGCGCGTCGACCACGACCTCGTCGTAGACCCGCCGACCGGACTTGTCCACGCGGACCGCGCATTCCTTGATCTTGCCGGTCAGGATGACGTCGCGTAGACCGGGCGCGATCGTGGTGACGAACTCGATGGCGCCCATCCTGCGCATCGCCCGCCCGGCGAAGCCGAGGTTGTAGAACATGTCGAGGTATTCGAGAAAGGCGTGTTCGATGTCGAGCGCCAGTGCGACCACTTCGCCGCCCCCGTCGGCGGTGGCGATCCGGGTCTCGGTCGGTGGCAGCGGCGGCAGATCGAACAGCTGCGCGATCGACTGCCTGCTTTCCACCTCCACCAACAGCACACGGCGCCCGCCCGCGGCCAGCGCCAACGCCAGAGCCGCGGCGACCGTCGACTTTCCTGTGCCGCCCTTGCCGGAGACGTAGTGCAAGCGGGCCTGTTCAGCGCGCTTCGGCCACCGTGTGTCCAGGCCCGTGTCCGCCGAAAGCGACGCTGCTGTTGGTACTCCCACGATCGCGAGCCTATAACTGATCCGCCGTTGTGCCTCTGCGGGTCTTCAGGCCGTGCCGGTCGGTGGCGCGGGATCGGGGTTCAGGGCCTGCGCCGGATGCCGCTCGAGAGTTCTGTGCCTGTCGGGCGAGTCACCGATGCGCGTAGGCGCTGCACAATGAACACGCAGCGCCGTGGGCGCCGCACAATGAACACAGCTACGCTTCGCACATGAGTGATACGACCTTATGGGAGTACGCGACCGTGCCCTTGCTGACGCACGCGACGAAGCAGATTCTCGACCAGTGGGGAGCCGACGGCTGGGAGCTGGTCACCGTCCTGCCGGGACCGACCGGTGAACAGCACGTCGCCTATCTCAAACGACCCAAGTAGCAAAGGAGCGGTTACGCAATGAGCCAATGGGAGAAAAACCTCGCCGAGCTCGGGCTCACCCTGCCGCCGGTCGTGGTTCCGCTTGCGGCCTACGTCCCCGCGGTCCGCACCGGGTCGCTCGTCTACACCTCCGGCCAGTTGCCGTTCGTGGAGGGTCGATTGACCTCGGTCGGCAAGGTGGGTGCGGAGGTCTCGAGCGAGGAGGCCGCACAGGCGGCGCGGCTGTGCGCGCTCAACGCGCTGGCCGCGGTGCACGACCTGGTGGGGCTGGACGCGGTCGTGCGGATCGTGAAGGTCGTCGGATTCGTCGCCTCCGCACCGGGATTCAACGAACAGCCGGTGGTGATCAACGGCGCGTCGGAGTTCCTCGGCCAGGTATTCGGTGACGCGGGCAAGCACGCGCGCTCGGCCGTCGGCGTCGCCGAGCTTCCCAGGAACACCCCGGTCGAGGTCGAACTGATCGTCGAGGTGCGCTGAGCGCACCTCGGTCTCTGCGGATGATCGGCAAGGTCGGCGATCACGAGGGCTAGCGATGACGAGGGCGCGATGACATTGACACACCCTGCCTACGGGCAACTGCGGCAGGTCACCGAGACGGCGGCGGTGCTGCTCGCCGACAATCCGGGGCAGATGACCCTGGACGGAACCAATACCTGGATTCTGCGGGCACCGGGGCGGTCGGACCACGTGGTGATCGACCCGGGGCCACAGGACAGCTCGCACGCCGCCGCGATCGTCGAGGCCACTGGCGGCGAGATCGCTCTCACGCTGGTCACGCATCGCCATCACGACCACACCGGCGGCATCGATCGGCTGACGGAGCTGACCGGAACCCCGGTGCGGGCCAAGGATTCCGGATTTCTGCGCGGTTCGGACGCGCCGCTGGCCGACGGTGAGGTGATCGAGGCCGCCGGCCTGCGGATCGCCGTACTCGACACACCCGGCCACACCGCCGACTCGGTGAGTTTCGTCCTCGATGACGCGGTGCTGACCGGAGACACCATCCTCGGCGCGGGCACCACCGTGCTGGATTCCAGCGACGGCGCGCTGACCGACTACCTGTCGTCGCTGGACCGCCTGGTAACGGCGGGCCGGGGCAAGGCTCTGCTGCCCGCGCACGGTCCGGAACATCCGGATCTGGAGCCGATCGCGCGCTCCTACATCGCGCATCGGCGCGAGCGCCTCGACCAGGTGCGCGAGGCGTTGCGGGTGCTCGGCGCGGACGCCGACGCGATGGCGGTGGTGCGGCGGGTGTACGCCGACGTGGACAAGAAGTTGTGGGTGGCCGCGCGCAGCTCGGTGCAGGCGCAGCTGGACTACCTGCGCGTGCACGGCTGAACTCGGCAACGACAAAGCCCGGCAACGACAAAGCCCGGCAACGACAAAGCTCGGCAACGACAAACGCCGGGTTCAGTGGAGCGCTGAACCCGGCGTGCGTCTGTACGACGGTTGGTGCGTGTTACCGGGCGCGGCGGGCGAGCCGTTCGGAGTCGGAGATGAGCACGCTCTTGCCCTCCAGCCGCAACCAGCCACGATGCGCGAAGTCGGCGAGGGCCTTGTTGACGGTTTCACGGGAGGCACCGACCAGCTGGGCGATCTCCTCCTGGGTCAGGTCGTGGGTGACCCGCAGGGCACCCGCCTCCTGCGTGCCGAACCGCTGCGCGAGCTGCAACAGGGCCTTGGCCACCCGACCGGGAACGTCGGTGAAGATCAGGTCGGCCAGGTTGTTGTTGGTTCGGCGCAGGCGGCGAGCGAGCACGCGCAGCAGTTGCTCGGCGATCTCGGGCCGTTGGTCGATCCAGGTCTTGAGGGCGTCGCGATCCATCGTCACCGCACGCACCTCGGTCACCGTGGTCGCGGTGGAGGTACGTGGGCCCGGGTCGAAGATCGACAGCTCGCCGAACATGTCGGACGGGCCCATGATGGTCAGCAGATTTTCGCGGCCATCGGGCGAGCGACGGCCGATCTTCACCTTGCCGGACGTGATGATGTACAGCCGGTCACCCGGTTCGCCCTCATTGAAGATGACGTGGCCGCGGGGAAAATCGACGGGCTGAAGTTGCTTGGCGAGGGCGGCCACCGCAGTGGGCTCGACGCCCTGGAAGATGCCTGCTCTGGCGAGGGCCTCGTCCACGAATGTGCTCCTTATCGGAAATGGCTCTGTACTGGACCGAAGCGACTCGGCCAACAGCGCAGTCTACGCGGCGTGGTGACAGCGTAGTGACGGACACCACGTAACGAGTGAATTGCGGGGTGCCGCGGAGAACCGTACCAGTGTGATCGGCGCCGCCGCCGGGCGGCTTCGTGTTCTACCCGCCACGCCCTCGAGTACTGCCGGGTCAGCTCGCGCGGGCCACGTCCATGTCCTCGCCGCGGGAGCGGCGCCTGCGCATCCGGGCCACGGCGGCGGGCAAACCGAGCTTCGTCAGCTCCTTCACTTCGGCGTTGCTTGCTTTGTCCAGGTACTGCTGAACCTCTTCGTCGGGTTCGAGAAGCTTGCGGAGCCGATTCTCGACCCGCTCCATACCCAGTGCGAACAGCATCAACACCACTGGGAAGAGCACCACAGCGAGTCCTTGCATGACGAGCAGTAAACACGGTCCAGGTCTCAGATGGAACACGGCAACTGAACTGGAAGGGCAACGTTGGTTGGCCGTTCCGTATGGTGGACGCGTGCGCGTCTCCCCCTCCACCGCCGTCGGGAACGGGCTTTCGCCCGCCGCCGAGCCCGCCGAAACGCAGCCGGTCGCCGCCGCGGCTCCGAAACGGAGAAATAGGACGCGACAGGCGGAAACCCGGCTCGGCCTGGTCCGGCGAGCGCGCCGGATGAACCGGGAACTCGCGGTCGCTTTTCCCGACGCCCACTGTGAGCTCGATTTCACCACGCCGCTCGAATTGGCGGTCGCGACAATACTTTCCGCACAGTGCACCGACGAGCGCGTGAATCGCACCACGCCCGCGGTGTTCGCTCGCTACCCGAACGCTCGCGCCTACGCCGAGGCGAACCGCGCGGAGCTGGAGGAATACCTCCGGCCGACCGGGTTCTTCCGGAACAAGGCCGCCGCGCTGATCGGGCTCGGGCAGTCGTTGCTCGAGCATTACGAGGGTGAATTGCCTCACACGCTGACCGAACTCGTCCGTTTGCCCGGGATCGGGCGCAAGACCGCCAACGTCATCCTCGGTAACGCGTTCGACGTCCCCGGCATCACCGTGGACACGCATTTCGGCCGTTTGGTACGCCGCTGGGAATGGACCGCCGAGGAAGATCCGGTGAAGGTGGAACACATCGTCGGCGCGCTGATCGAGCGCAAGGAATGGACGATGCTCTCGCACCGGGTGATCTTTCACGGCCGCCGCGTCTGCCACGCCCGCAAACCCGCGTGTGGCGCGTGCATCCTGGCCAAGGACTGTCCGTCCTTCGGGGCGGGGCCGACAGATCCGGAGGCAGCCGCCAAGCTGGTGAAGGGACCCGAGCGGGAGCATCTGCTCGAGCTGGTGGGCCGGTGAGTTCGGAGCCCGCGGGCGGAAAAGGTGTGGGGCATGCGTGGCGTTGGGCACTTGCCGGTCTGATCGTGGTGGTCGCGCTGGCCGTCGCGGTGTGGCCGCGCGGAGACGACACCGAGACGCCCACGTCACCGCAAACCCGGGTTACCGCCGTTCCCGGAGAACTGCGCGCCGCTGCCGGTCTGGCCGATTGCCCGTCTGCTGCCGGCACGGGGAACGGCCCGCTGGCAGGGATAACGTTGACCTGCCTGGCAGACGGCAGAAAGGTCGACTTGGCCGCCGTGCTGGCGGGCAAGCCCGCCCTGCTCAACCTTTGGGCCTACTGGTGCGCGCCATGCGCCCAGGAGTTGCCTTATTTGCAGCAATACGCCCACCGAGTGGGGGACGCGATTACGGTGCTGACCGTGCACAGCGACCCTGATGAAACGAAGGCATTGGCCCGATTGACCGACCTGAACGTGCCGCTGCCCGGTGTGCTCGACGCCGATGCGCGGGTACGCACGGCCGTCGGTGCCCCGGCGGTGTTGCCGGTCTCGGTGCTGGTGCGGGCCGACGGCTCGGTCGCCGAAGTCGTCGTGCGAAGTTTCACCGGGGTCGATGACATCGCCGGCACCGTCGCGGGTGAGCTCGGCGTGGCCGCATGAACACGCGCGGCGATCGGGTCGGCGCGTGCCGGGAGGGCTGAGATGACCATCGAGATACCGCAGGGCATTCCGACGTGGCTGACCCGATCGGCCGAACCGGCCGCCGATTCCGCTGACACGTTGACCAGGGCCCGTGCCCTGCGCCGGGCGTTGACGGTGACCTCGACGCCGCGCCAAGCCGCGGTGCTCGTACTGTTCGCCGGATCGGCGCAGGCGGATCCGGACGCGCAGGGCGGACTGCCCGACGACGCGGAAGTACTGCTCACCCAGCGCGCCGCCACCATGCGCCAGCATCGCGGTCAGGTCGCGTTTCCGGGCGGTGCGGTGGACCCGGGCGATTCCGGGCCGATCGACACGGCGCTGCGCGAGGCGTGCGAGGAGACCGGTCTCGACCGGTCGGGCGTGGAGCCGTTCGCCGTGCTGCCGAAACTCTTCGTGCCGCCGTCGCGATTCGATGTGACACCGGTCCTCGGGTACTGGCACACGCCGGGCGAGGTCGGGGTGGTGAACGAAAGCGAGACCGAGCGGGTCGTTCGGGTTCGGCTCGCCGAGCTGCTCGATCCGGCGAACCGCTTCGTGGTCCGCAGTAGCCTCGGTTACCAGAGTCCGGCGTTCCAGGTGGACGGGCTGCTGGTCTGGGGGCTGACCGGCGGCATCCTCGCGGGGATCAGCAAAGCCTCTGGCTGGGATCGTGCGTGGAACCACGAGGACGTTCGGGACCTGGAGACCGCACTCGCCGCCGTGGGGATGACCTTATGAGTTCGTCGGCCTGGCTCGACATCGCCGTGGTGCTGCTCGCGTTGCTCGCCGCCTCGTCGGGGTGGCGGCAGGGCGCGGTCGCTTCCGCGCTGGCCTTCCTCGGCGTGGTACTCGGCGCCGTGGCGGGCATCCTGATCGCACCGCACATCCTCGTGCACGTGGACGAGGGGCGAGCCAGAGTGCTCACCGGAGTGCTGCTCATCGTCGTGCTGGTGATAGTCGGCGAGGTCGCCGGCATGGTGCTCGGCCGCGCCGCGCGCAGCGGCATGCGCCATCCGTTCACCCGCAGCGTGGACAGCGTGGTCGGTGCGGCGCTGCAGGCGGTCGCGGTGCTGGTCACCGCGTGGCTGCTGGCGTTGCCGCTGGCCACTTCGTCGCAGCCGGCCATCGCTACCGCGATCAACGGCTCGCGAGTGCTCGCCGACGTCAACGACGTCGCGCCGAGCTGGCTGCGCCGACTGCCCAACGAGTTCTCCAAGCTGCTCAACACCTCGGGCCTGCCGGACGTGATCGGTCCGTTCGGACGGGCACCGATCGCGGCCGTCGAGCCGCCCGATCCCAGCGTGCTCGCCAGCCCGGTCGCGGCGTCGCTGCAGCAGAGTGTGCTGCGCATTCGCGGCGTTGCGCCGAGTTGCCAGCGGGCGCTGGAAGGCTCGGGCTTCGTGATCGCGCCGGAGCGCGTGATGACCAACGCCCACGTTGTGGCGGGCACGACAAGTCTCGAGGTGGACACCGCGGCCGGCCCGCGGACCGCCACGGTGGTGCTGTTCGATCCGTCTACGGACGTCGCGGTACTCGCGGTGCCGGGACTCTCCGCTCCGGTCGTCCCGCAGGCGTCGGCCGCGGCCCGGACGGGCGAAAGCGCCATTGTGCTCGGCTATCCGGGAGGCGGTCGATACACCGCGAGCGCGGCGCGAATACGCGAGACTCTGGACCTGTCCGGACCGAACATCTACCGTGACGGCACGGTGGAGCGGGAGGTGTACACCGTGCGCGGGCTGGTTCAAGCAGGGAATTCTGGTGGGCCGCTGGTGAATACGCAGGGTGAAGTGCTCGGAGTCGTCTTCGGTGCGGCCGTCACCGACAACGACACCGGTTATGTCCTCACGCTCAACGAGGTCCGTTCCGAGCTGAACGCCGCTTCCGGCTCGGTTGGGTCGGTGGCCACCGGAGCGTGTGTGCTCAGCTGATCGGCTCCGTCGTGCCTGCGGTATTCGACCGTGTGGTGCGCCCTGATCGGGTACCCGATCCTGTTCAGCGAGCCAAGGACAGAGGCGGGGCCGGTCTTCGTCCGGCATGCCGATCAGGCTTCCGAGGGCTCAGGCGAGGAGTTTGGCCAGCTCCGTCGTGACAGCGTCGGGGTTTTCCTGATGCGCGAAGTGCCCGGCCGCTGGGATGCCGACCAGACGCCGTTCCGGCGAAAGGTACCGGCCGCGCCGGATGGTTCCCGGGAGCACGTAGGGATCCAGGTCGCCGCGGATGGTCAGCACCGGGATGCGGATGGGTTCGCGCATCGTCGCCATGAACCGGCGACCGTCCGGACGCCACTGGCTGCGGAAGGCCCAACGCTGGTATTCCAGCGCGCAGTGCGCGGCGCCGGGGATCTGAATAGCCGAGCGCATCCGCCGCGCGGTGTCGACGAATTCAGCGGTGCCCGCCCATCCCGGGCTCACCCGCTGCCGGAGCAACCGCTCCACCTCGAAGCCGTCGGTGGTGGTCAGGAGATGTTCGCCGTACCGGGGCAGCTGGTAGCAAAGGAAGTTGGGCAGCCACGTCGCGCGCTGGCGGCGGTCACGCAACACAGCGCTCTTCAACGCCGCCGGGTGCGGTGAGCTGACCAGCGCGATCGAACGAACCAGCCGCGGGTGCAGCACCGCGGTGGTCCAGCACACCAGTCCGCCGTCCGCGTGCCCGACCAGTGTGGCCTCGGTGTAGCCGAGGGCGCGGATGAGACCGGCGACGTCACCGGCCAGTGTCCAGCCGTCGTAGCCGCGCGGCGGCTTGTCGCTGTCGCCGTAGCCGCGCAGGTCGACGGCCACGGTGCGATAGCCGAGCTCGGCCAGTTCGGTCAACTGGTGCCGCCAGGACCACCAGAAGTCCGCGAATCCGTGCAGCAGCATGACCAGCGGGGCATCGGATCGCTCGGGCACCGCCTCCACGACGTGGAACCGAATGCCATTGGCATGAACGTCCCGATGCGTCCATGGTCCGTCGTAACGGACACTGGACGGATCCGGAAGCAAGTTCGCCGACACGCCGATCGAGCCTAATAGCAGCCCGACCGGCGCGCGCACGCGCGCCTAGGAAGTCCGTTTCTCCAGCGCGAGATGGTCCTCGTGCCCGCCCAGCGCCTGCGGCAGCACGGTGCGTGCCTGCTTGAGCGAATCGATCGTCTTCTCCGGTGCGCGCAGCTTCTTCACCCGCCGGTACCCGAGGAACGCGAGCACCGCGGTCGCGACGATCATCAGCGCGAAGACGATCAAGAAGGCCGCCCAGCGCGCCAGCCACACGCTCAGCAGTTCGCCGAGGAAGAAGAAAAAGAAGAAGGTGCTGAACAGCAGCACGGTCAGCGCCAGGATGAAGTAGACGCTGCCCTGCAGGCCCTTCTTGATCTCGCCGGTGACCTCGGCCTTGGCCAGTTCCACTTCGGCGCGGACCAGGGTCGACATCTGCTCGGTGGCGTCACGAACCAAGCTTCCGAAGCTTGCGGAGCCGAGTGGATCGGCGTCCGTGAGGGGGATGGAGGTCACCGTACGACCGCGCTGCGCGTCGTTCCCGTTACCGCCGTGGTTGAAACTCACTTGGTCGACCCTTCTCCCTGTCCGGGCACTGCTTCGGCCCCGTTCGATCCGCGGCGTGACCGGTGCCCTCCCTCGGTCGGGCAGGCTACTGCTTCCGGGCACATCGTTCGCCGCCTTACTCTTCACGTTCTAGCGCACGGGCGTCCCGCCGCGCTTGGTGGACACGCCCGCGCCGCAACAGTAGCGCCGAACCGGCGAGCGAGGCCGCCAGTGATGCGACCAGCACAGCGGTTTTCGCCAACTCGACGGAGGAACCGTCCGCGATATCGGCGAGCGCGAGTTCTGCCACGAGAAGGCTAACGGTGAAGCCGATTCCGCCGAGCACCGCCAAGGCGAACATATCCCGCCAGCCGAGTTCGTTCGGGCGGGTCGCGATGCCCAGCCGAATTGCCGCCCAGCTCATCCCGAAGATTCCCAGCGGTTTGCCCAGCAGCAGGCCGAACATCACGGCCAGGGCGAGCCGGTCGCTGAACAGTTCGCCGAAGACCGTGGTGTTCAAGGGAACTCCAGCGGCGAAGAGCGCGAACAACGGAACGCACAGACCAGCTGAGATCGGCTGGAACAGGTGCTCGAGCCGCGTGGCGGGCGCCTGCCGCTCGCCGGGATCCGGGCGCACCCTGGTGAGCAGGCCGAGCGCGACACCGGCCAAGGTGGGGTGGATGCCACCCTCGTGCAATGCGTACCAGGACACCAAGGCCAGCGGGACATAGAGCAACGGCGTGCTTACCCGTTTGCGCTGTGCCAGTGCCCATGCCGCGAAGCACCCGGCCGCGGCGAGCAGCCACAGCAGCGACATCGTCGTGGTGAACAGCACCGCGATCAGGACGATCGCGATCAGGTCGTCGACCACCGCGAGACTGAGCAGGAACACCCGTGCGCCGGCCGGTATGCGCGAGCCGGTCAACGCGAGCGCGGCCAGCGCGAACGCGATATCGGTGGCGACCGGGATGGCCCAGCCCCGGTCCATGCCGGGGACGCCGAACCCGATCACCGCCGCGATCAGCGCGGGTGTCACCACACCGCCGATCGCGGCGATCACCGGCAGTGTGGCGCGTTTGCGATCGGCGAGTTCGCCGACCACGAGTTCGCGTTTGAGTTCCAGCCCGGCGACGAAGAAGAACACCGCGAGCAGGCCGTCTTTGGTCCAGTCGGCGAGGGTCAGTTCCAGATGCAACCGCGGGATCGCGACGACTGTCTCGGTCATCGTCAGATAGCTCGCGGCCCACGGCGAGTTCACCCACAGCAACGCTGTCGCCGCCGCGATCAGAAGCAGTGCGCCACCGACGGTTTCGGTACGGAGGTAGCGGGATAGTTCCGGGCGCACCTGCGTGATCACGAGAAACCTTTCGGGCAGTGGGCGGGCTGAGCGGACGCGGTGACCACCGACATCGGCGTTCGGTGCGCGTCCCTTTGCCGACCAGACTTCCCGGCACTCCTTACGCGATTCTAACGGCCGCGGCCGGTGACGCAGTCCGCCACCGGCCGCGCCCAAGCGGTCCGGGTCAGCCCTTTCGCGCTCGGATCGCCTCGAAGACGCCCGGGTCGACGAGGGTGGAGGTATCGCCGAGTTCGCGTCCTTCGGCGATATCGCGGAGCAGGCGGCGCATGATTTTGCCGCTGCGGGTTTTGGGGAGTTCGGGGACGATGTGGATTTCGCGGGGTTTGGCGATGGGGCTGATTTCGCGGGAAACTTCGGACTGGAGTTCGGCGATCAGGTCCTTGCCGGTGTCTTCGGCCTCCGCGGTGAGGATGACGAAGGCGACGATGCCTTGGCCGGTCGTGTCGTCACTCGCGCCGACCACGGCGGCCTCGGCGACGTAGTGGTGCCCGACCAACGCGGATTCGACTTCGGCGGTGGAGATGCGGTGACCGGAGACGTTCATGACGTCGTCGACGCGGCCGAGCACCCACAGATCCCCGTCCTTATCGAGCTTGGCGCCGTCGCCGGCGAAATACCAACCCTGGGCGGCATAGCGTTCCCAGTAGGTGCTGCGGTAGCGGTCCATGTCGCCCCAGATGCCGCGCAGCATGGAGGGCCAGGGTTGGTCGAGGACGAGGTAGCCGTTCGCTTCGGTTTCGCCGAGCGAAACCGGCTTGCCCTCTTCGTCGACGACTGCGGCGGAGATGCCGGGCAGCGGGGTCATGGCGGCGCCGGGTTTGGCGGCGGTGACCCCGGGCAGGGGAGAGATCATGATGGCGCCGGTTTCGGTTTGCCACCAGGTGTCCACGATCGGGGTCTTGTTCGCGCCGATGACCTGCCGGTACCAGCGCCAGGCCTCGGGGTTGATCGGTTCACCGACCGAGCCGAGCAGCCGCAGCGAGGTGAGGTTGTGGGCGGCGGGTATATCGCTGCCCCATTTCATGAAGGTGCGGATGAGGGTGGGGGCGGTGTAGTAGATGGTGACGCCGTACTTCTCGATGATCTGGAAGTGGCGGTGTTCGTCGGGGTAGTTGGGCGTGCCTTCGTAGACGATCTGGGTGGCGCGGTTGGCCAGGGGACCGTAGACGATGTAGGAGTGGCCGGTGACCCAGCCGATGTCGGCGGTGCACCAGAAGACGTCCTGACCCGGCTTGTGGTCGAACACGTAGTGGTGGGTGTAGGAGGTCTGGGTCAGATACCCGCCCGATGTGTGCAGGATGCCTTTGGGCTTTCCGGTGGTGCCGGAGGTGTAGAGGATGAACAGCGGGTGCTCGGCGTCGAACGGCTGGGCTTCATGCTCCGGGGCGGCGTTCGCGACGGTCTCGTGCCACCACAGGTCGCGTCCCGCGGTCATGGGCGCGTCGATGCCGGTGCGCTGGACCACCAGCACGTGCTCGACGGTCGTTTCGCCGTCGCTGAGGGCTTCGTCGACGGCTGTCTTGAGCGGGGCGGGTTTGCCGCGGCGCCATTGGCCGTCAGCGGTGATGACCAGCCGAGCCTGGGCGTCGTCGACGCGCTGGCGCAGGGCGATGGGGGAGAATCCGGCGAACACCACCGAGTGGGTCAGCCCGAGTCGGGCGCAGGCGAGCATGGCCACGATCGCCTCGGGGATCATGGGCAGGTAGATCGCGACTCGGTCCCCCGCGGTCAGTCCCAGTCGGGTGAAGTAGTTCGCCGCCCGGGACACCTCGGCCAGCAGTTCGGTGTAGGTGATGGTGCGGGAATCGCCCGGCTCGCCTTCCCAATGGATGGCGACCTGTTCGCCGTACCCGGCCAGTACGTGCCGGTCCAGGCAGTTGTAGGCCACGTTGAGCCGACCGCCGACGAACCATCGCGCTACCGGCGCGGCAGTCCAATCCAACACCTGATCGAACGGCCGATGCCAATGCAACCGACCCGCCTGCTCTGCCCAGAACGCATCGCGGTCGGTCGCGGCACGCTGATACAGCGTCGCGTCGGCGTTCGCCTGGGCGGCGAACTCCGCGATCGGCGGGTACGAGTCCCTGTGGTCGGCGGTGGTTTCAGTCATCTTCGTCTCTTCTTTCCACGTAGCCTGAGCGCACGATTCGACGCAGCCGAGTTCGACAGTAATCAACTGTGACCTACGCCGCGCGCGGTGCCGGTCAGGTTTGACCGCTGTCACGCCGTCGCGCGTCCGTGGGAAGGCCCCGCGCGGCGACCCCGACGAAGGCAATGGTTTCGGCCGCGTGGGTGTTTATGCGGCGAACTCGGGATATTTCGGCGATGTTGCCGGATCGGTAACAAGTGCAACGAACTCGGATCAATCCGGTGACAGTGCCTGCGCCGGTGGTTACTCTGCCAACACACAGGCGGATCGTGTCGGCATGCGCTGGTGGATGTCGCGCGGGTGTCGTCCGGCTCCCCCCTTCTCGCAACGGGAGAACGCGTTGAAATTCCACAGAGCGATGGCGCTGACGGCGGCGGTACTACTGGCCACGAGCCTCGGGGTGGCCGGCTGCTCCTCGGGCGACGGCGCGGATGCCGATATCGTCACCGTCAATGGCGCCGAGCCGCAGAATCCGTTGGTACCCACCAACACCAACGAGAACATGGGCGGGCGTGTGGTCGACCGCTTGTTCGCGGGTTTGAAGTACTACGACGCGAACGGCAAAGCACACGACGAGATGGCGGAGTCCATCCAGACCACCGATCGCAAGAACTACCGGGTCACCATCAAGCCGAACTGGAAGTTCAGCGACAGCACGCCCGTGACGGCCGAGTCATTCGTCGACGCGTGGAACTACGGTGCGCTCGGCGCCAACGCGCAGTTGCAGAGCTATGTGTTCAGCCCCATCGTCGGCTTCGACGAGGTGTCCGCGGAAAAGCCGACCGCACAGACGATGTCGGGGCTGAAGGTGGTCGATGACCGCACCTTCACCATAGAGCTGAAGGCACCGTCGATCGACTTCGAGACCGGCCTCGGATACGCGCCGTTCTACCCATTGCCGAAGGCCGCGTTCAAGGACATGAAAGCGTTCGGTGAGAACCCGATCGGCAACGGACCCTACAAGTTCGCGCGCACCGGCGCCTGGGAGCACAACGTCAAGATCGACTTGGTGCCCAACCCGGACTATCCGGGCGGCCGCCCGGCCAAGAACAAGGGTCTGCGCTTCGTGATGTACCAGTCCTTCGACACCGCTTACGCGGACTTGCAAGCGGGCAACCTCGACGCCCTCGACACCGTGCCGGACAGCGCACTCACTTCCTACACGCAGGACCTCGGCGACCGCGCGATCACCAAACCCACCGCGCAGAACCAGCACATCGGCATCCAGTCCAACGTGCCGCACTTCTCCGGTCAGGAAGGGCTGCTGCGCCGCCGGGCGATCTCGATGGCGATCAACCGAGAGCAGATCGCCGAGAACATCTTCCACGGCACCCGGATTCCGGCGCGCGACTTCACCGCGAGCACGTTGCCCGGATTCGACCCGAACCTGCCCGGCGCACAGGTGCTGAAGTACAACCCCGACGAGGCCAGAAAGCTGTGGGCGCAGGCCGACGCGATCGCGCCGTGGTCGGGCCGCTACGAGATCGCCTACAACTCCGACGGCGGCCACCAGGCCTGGGTCGAGGCCGTGGCCAACAGCGTGAAGAACACCCTCGGCATCGATGCCATCGGCACGCCGTACCCGACATTCAAGAACATCCGCGACGAAGTCAACGCGCACACCATCAACAAGGCGTTCCGCTACGGCTGGCAGGGTGACTATCCGACCATGCTGCAGTTCCTGACCTCGCAGTACTACAGCTACTCCGACACCAACAACGTCGACTACAAAAACCCCGAATTCGACCGGCTGCTCGACGCCGCCCAGGCCGCGCCGACCCAGGAGGAGTCCTACCAGATCATCGCGCAGGCACAGGCGCTGCTGATCCGGGATCTGGCCGATGTCCCGGTGTTCGATTATGTGGCCGCCGCGGGCCGCTCGGACCGAGTGCACAAGGCCGAACTGGCGTGGAACGGCCTGTTCGACTTCGAGAGCATCGAGAAGTAGCCGCGCGGACCCAGGAGGCGAAATGGCCTGGTATGTCCTGCGGCGTCTGCTTCAGATGATCCCCGTCTTCCTCGGGGCGACGCTGCTGATCTATGCCCTGGTGTTCCTCGTTCCCGGCGATCCGATCCACGCGTTGGCCGGCGACAAGCCGATGACGCCTGCGGTGGAGGCGCAGCTGCGGGCGCGCTACCACCTCGACGAGCCCTTCCTCGTGCAGTATCTGCTGTATTTGAAGGGCATCGTCACGTTGGACTTCGGAACGGCCTTCTCCGGCCGCCCGGTGCGAGACGAACTGGCGCGCGCGTTCCCGATCACCATCAAACTCGCGCTGCTGGCAGTGCTCGTCGAGTCCCTGTTCGGCATCGCGTTCGGGCTGATCGCCGGTCTGCGCAAGGGCAAGCTGTTCGATTCGACCATGCTGGTGATCAGCCTGATCGTCATCGCGGTTCCGGTCTTCGTGGTCGGCTTCCTCGCGCAGTTCCTGCTCGGGGTGAAATGGGGAATCGCGCCCGTGACCGTCTCGGGGCGGGCAACGATCGGTGAACTACTGGTTCCGGCGTTCGTGCTCGGATCGCTCTCGTTCGCCTATGTGCTGCGGTTGACGCGAAATTCGGTGGCGGAGAACATGTCCGCCGACTACGTGCGCACCGCGACAGCCAAGGGGCTCGGCCGGCGCCGCGTGGTGACCGTGCACATCCTGCGCAATTCGATGATTCCGGTGATCACCTTTCTCGGCGCCGACCTCGGCGCCCTGATGGGCGGCGCGATCGTCACCGAGGGGATCTTCAATATTCCCGGCGTGGGCGGCACGCTCTACCAGGCGATCACTCGGGGCGAACCGCCGACGGTGGTTTCCTTCGTCACGGTGCTGATCGTCATCTTTCTGATCACCAACCTGGTCGTCGACCTGCTCTATGCCGCACTCGACCCGAGGATTCGCTATGCCTGACCCGACGGCAGGCGGCGGCCAGGAGCGCCGCGGCCAGGAGCACTTCGTCGCACCGGCCGACGAGGTCGACGTGCTCGCCACCGACGTCGTGCTGGATTCCGGTGCGCCGACCAGCATTTGGCGCGACGCGTGGCGGCAGCTGCGGCGCAACCCGATCTTCATCGCCGCGGCGGTGCTGATCGTGTTCGTGTTGATCGTGGTGATCTGGCCGGGCTGGTTCACCAGCCAGGACCCGCGGTACTGCAACGGCGACTTCAGCATGGACCCGCGCAGCGCCGGCCACCCCTTCGGATTCGACAAGCAAGGGTGCGATATCTACGCCCGAACCGTCTACGGCGCAAGGGCTTCCGTGCTGACCGGAGTCGGCGCGACGGTGCTTTTCGTACTGATCGGCGGCACGCTCGGCGCGCTGTCGGGCTTTTACGGCGGTCCGCTGGACTCGGTCGTATCCCGGGTAGCCGAAGTCTTCTATGCGATCCCGCTGATGCTGGCCGCCATCGTGATCATGCAGTTGCTGGACGCCCGCACGATGTGGACCGTGATCGTCATCCTGGCCTCGTTCACCTGGCCACAGGCGGCACGGATCGCCCGCAGCGCGGTGCTTCAGGCGAAGAACAGCGATTTCGTCACGGCGGCACAGGCATTGGGGGTATCGCGATTACAGACGCTGCTGCGGCACGTGCTGCCGAATGCGGCGGGACCGCTGATCGTGGTGACCACGCTGTGGCTGGGCGTTTTCATCGTCACCGAGGCGACACTGTCCTACCTCGGCGTCGGGCTGCCACGCACGGTGGTGTCCTGGGGCGCGGATATCGCCACCGGGCAAAAGGAGATCCGCACCTCGGCGATCCTGTTCTACCCCGCGACGGCGCTGGCACTGACCGTGCTGAGTTTCATCATGCTGGGCGACGCGGTGCGCGACGCCCTGGACCCGAAGGCGAGGAAGCGATGAGCGAGGGGGAACCGCTGCTCGAGATCACCGGCCTGAACGTGAGTTTCACCGCCGACGGCGAGCAGGTGCCCGCGGTCCGCGATGTGAACCTGTCGGTGTACGCGGGCCAGACCGTGGCCATCGTCGGCGAATCGGGCTCGGGCAAATCGACCACGGCGCACGCGATCATCGATCTGCTGCCCGGAACCGGACGGGTCACCGCCGGCTCGATCCTGTTCGATGGCGAGAACCTCACCGCGGCAGCCACACGAGACATCGTCGCCGTCCGCGGCAGCGGCATCGGTTTCGTCCCGCAGGACCCGATGTCGAATCTGAATCCCGTGTGGAAGATCGGATTCCAGATTCGCGAGACGTTGGCGGCCAATGGCATCGCGAAGGGCAAGAAGGCGGCTGAGCGGGCCGTGGAACTGCTCGAGGAAGCGGGTATGCCCGATGCCGAACGCCGGGCGAACCAGTATCCGCATGAGTTCTCCGGGGGTATGCGGCAGCGTGCGCTGATCGCGATCGGGTTGGCCTGCCGTCCCAAACTGCTCATCGCCGACGAGCCGACCTCGGCGCTGGATGTGACCGTGCAACGGCAGATCCTCGACCATCTCGATCGGCTCACCGCTGAACTCGGCACGGCGGTTCTGCTGATCACCCATGATCTCGGACTGGCCGCGGAGCGCGCCGAACACCTGGTGGTGATGTATCGCGGGCGGGTGGTGGAATCCGGCCCGGCCATGCGGATCTTGCGCGACCCCCAGCACCAGTACACCAAGCGGCTGGTGAGCTCCGCGCCGTCGCTGGCCGCCCAGCGGCAGTCGTCAGGGAGGCAGCGGGCCGAGATTCGCGCCGAGGCCGTGCGGGTGGCGGCCGCCGCCGCCGAACTCGATGCGGTCCCGGACGAGGTAGTCGTGGCCGAGCACCTGACCAAGACGTTCCGTATGCGCGAGCGCGTGCCGTGGAAATCGACGGAGTTCGTCGCGGTAGACGATGTGTCGTTCCGGCTGCGGCGTGGTTCGACCATGGCGATCGTCGGCGAATCCGGCTCGGGAAAAACGACGGTGGCGCGCATGGTCCTCGGTCTGCTCGCACCGACCTCCGGCTCGGTCACCTTCGACGGCGACGAGGTCGCCACGCTGGATCGCAAGGGTGCTTTCGCCTTCCGGCGCCGGGTGCAACCGGTCTTCCAGGACCCTTACGGCTCGCTCGACCCGATGTACACGGTCTACCGCACCATCGAGGAGCCCCTGCGCACCCACCGGATCGGCACGCCCGATGAGCGGGAGGCGACCGTCCGGGAACTGCTCGAGCAGGTTGCCCTGCCATCCAGCGTCCTGCGGCGCTACCCGAACGAGCTGTCCGGCGGACAGCGTCAGCGTGTGGCCGTCGCTCGTGCGCTCGCGCTCCAGCCGGAGGTGGTGGTCTGCGATGAGGCGGTGTCCGCACTCGACGTGCTGGTGCAAGCGCAGATCCTGCGGCTGCTCAACGAGTTGCAGGCCCAGTTGGGGCTGACGTATCTGTTCATCACCCACGACCTGGCCGTCGTCCGGCAGATCGCCGACGACGTGCTGGTCATGCGGAGCGGGAAGGTGATCGAGGCGGCTTCCACCGACGAGGTGTTCGACAACCCGCGCCAGGACTACACGCGCAAGCTTCTCGACGCGATCCCGGGACGCGCCCTGCTGGCCGGGTAGCGGCAGCTGGGCGGGCGGATCGGTCGAGGAGCGCGCAAGTAGCCTCATAAGCCGTGACCGATCCGCTCCAGCCTCTCGCTGATCTACCGGGTGTCCGGGACGCGGCCGACCGTGCCCGCGACGCGCTCGCCGAGGTGCATCGGCACAAGGCGAACCGCCGCGGCTGGCCGACCACGGCGGCCGAGGCAGCGGTGCGCGCCGCCCGGTCCTCCGCCGCCATCGACGGCGGCAGCACCGAACTCCCCGCCGACGGCCGCGTGGCCGATCCGATCCTGGCCGGGTCGTTGCGGGTCGGGCAGGCGTTGGACGGTGCTGCGCTGCGCAACCTCGTGGCCACCTGGGAGCGGGCGCCGCTGCAGGCTCTGGCGCGGCTGCATCTGCTCGCCGCCGCGGATTTGGTGTCGGCGGAGCAGTCGCTCGGCAGGCCGCGCGGCGAGGCGGGTGTGGCGCCGCGATTGGATCTGCTGGCGCAAACGGTACTCGGTTCACGGGCGCCGGCACCGGTGATCGCCGCCGTAGTGCACGGTGAGTTACTGACGCTGCGACCTTTCGGGACGGCGGACGGGGTGGTCGCGCGGGCGGCCGCACGCCTCGTCGCCGTGTCCAGCGGGCTGGACCCGCATAGCCTCGGCGTGCCGGAGGTGTTCTGGTTGCGCAGGCGGCAGGCGTACCTGGACGCGGCCGCCGGGTTCGGGAGCGGAGATCCGCAAGCCGTGGGCGGCTGGGTGATCTTCTGCTGCGGCGCCTTCGAGGACGGGGCGCGTGAGGCTACGTCGATCGCCGACTCGGCGGTGCGATAGCAGTCCGGTGGGATTGCAGTCCGGTGGGTCAACAGTCTCCTGACACGTCAAAGCGGGCGGCGTTGTCTGTCGACCTCACCGCCCGCTAGCACGGACTACCCGGTTACCAAGCGTGCTAGGTGGGTTGTGTTCTGCGGCCTCGGCGACTACCCGGACATCGCCGGTTCATCCCCGCAACCTGTGCGAGGCCCTCGCCGCCGAATACCCGGATCTCGCAGGCCCACAACGCTTCTGCCCTTGTCGCGGCGTGCTCCGCGTGGGTGCCTGGTGTCCGTGCTGGGAAAGAGGGTCGGGAGACAGTTCCTTCTCTTCCGGTACTGTCTTGGCCTTCCGCCCTTCCGTAATTACCTTTCTACACTGTGACTGCATTCACATCAAGAGGTCGAATGGCATGGGTCGGATGGCATTGAACAATTGGTGTTTTTCTCGGCGTTTCGTGGTTAAATGCCTGGTCCCGGGCCCCTGTGGCAAGTTGGCAACCCGTCGGCAAGCGTCCGGCGACCTGGTGTCCGAACGCCCGGACATCAGCGTCGCCGACGCAGGATTCGGTAGCTGATCGCGCCGGCCAGTACAGCACTCAAACCTACGGCGGCCGTCGCGGCGAGCGTGGTGGACGACGGTGTTTGAAAGCGCGACCACAGTGACACGGGGTTGGAGAAGGCCAGAATCGGCCAGCCGCGCGCGGTGGCCTCGCGGCGCAGATTGCGGTCCGGATTGACGGCGGTCGGATGCCCCACCGCGCCGAGCAGCGGCAGATCGGTGATCGAGTCGGAGTACGCGTAGCAACGCGACAGGTCGTAACCCTCAGTGGCGGCGAGTTTTTCGATCGCCGCGACCTTTCCCTCGGCGTAGCAGTAGAACTCGACCTCGCCGGTGTACTTGCCGTCTGCCACCACCATCCGGGTGGCGGCGGTGTGCGAGGCGCCGAGGGCTTGCGCGATCGGGGCGACGATCTCCTCGCCGGAGGCAGACACGATCACCACGTCGTGCCCGCGGATCTTGTGATCGGCGATCAGGTCGGCCGCCTCCGCGTAGATCACCGGATCCACCAGATCGTGCAGTGTCTCGGACACAATGGATTTCACCTGTTCGACATCCCAGCCGGTGCACATGCTGGTCAGGTGAGCGCGCATGCGCTCCATCTGGTCGTGGTCGGCCCCGGACAGCAGGAACAGGAAGTGGGCATAACTGCTCTCCAGGACGGAGCGGCGGTTCAAGAGCCCCTGCGCGTAGAAGGGCTTGCTGAACACGAACGTGCTCGATTTCGCGATCACGGTCTTGTCCAGATCGAAGAAGGCGGCGACGCGACCGCCTGCGGTGGCTGGGTTATCCACCCGACCAGGATAGGCGCCGACCTCGCCGGCGTCCGCCCTGGCAGGTGGCATGCGGGGCCTCATCCCGCCGCGCCCGTCAGGTGTCGGCGCCGCGGTAGGGGCGTGGGTCGAGGCGGGCGACGGCGCCCAAGGCGTTTGCTCCGCGGACGCCGGGGCCGGGCCGCAAAGTTCTCCGATGGCGGACTTGCGTCCCGGCCGGGGATCGGGTGTAGTATTGCTGGCACCTGGACATGGTCCAGGCGCGTTCAGCCCGACCCCCCGGGGCTGAACCCCGACGGCCCCAGCCTCCTCCCCCCCCGGCTGGGGCCGTCCTCTATTTCCGGGACGATTCCGTCGGCCGCATGGCTCGGGAAGTTGTCCACAGCCGGTGAGTTATCCACATTCGCCACGTTGCCTCTTCTCGCCTCGGCCGGATTCGGCCACGCTGACCTGCATGAATCTCGACCCCTCGGCATCCGGCGGCGTGCCTCCCGCCCTCGTGCTCATCCATGACGACCGCCTGCGTGACGAAGTCCAGCGCATCGCGGCCGCCGCCGAACGGGTCCTCGACGAGCCATCGCAACCCGTCGGCAGGCACGCCTGGACCGGGGCAGCGCTGGTGATCCTCGACGCGGCCGCCGCGCGGGATGCGGCTTCGGGCGGGTACCTGCGCCGAACCGGGGTGGTGCTGGTAACCGACGGTGAGCCGGGTTTGCTCGATTGGCAGGCCGCAGCATCGGTCGGCGCGGAGCGGGTTATCGCGCTACCGGGCTCCGCGGTGGGGCTGATCGAGATGTTTGCCGAGTACGGCGAGCAGCGTGCGGGCAACGGGGTGGTCGTCGCGATCGCCGGGGCAGGCGGCGGGGCGGGTGCGTCCACGCTGGCCGTCGCGGTCGCGCTGCGCGCCGCCGCCGAGAGGTTCCGGCGGCAGACCTTGCTGGTCGACGGCGCGCCGTTCGCAGGCGGGCTAGATTTGCTCCTCGGCATCGAGACGACAGCGGGCCTGCGGTGGCCCGATCTGGTCGTCGAGGATGGGCGGGTGTCGGCAACCGCTCTGCACGGCGCACTGCCGGCTGCCGCGCCCGGGCTTGCCGTGCTGTCCTGCGCACGATGTGGTGCGGGACGTCTGCCGCGTGAACTCGGCGCGGCCGGAGTGCGCGCGGTGCTCGAAGCAGGCCGCACCGCAGGCGATTTCGTAGTGTGCGACATTTCGGGTGAGCGCGGGCCGCATGCCGACCAGATGCTCGATTCGGCAGACCTCGTGGTGTTGGTCGTTCCGGCCCGGCTGCGGGCAGTCGCCGCCGCCGAGGCGGTATCCGCTCATATCGCCCGGCGAAACCCGAACCAGGGCTTGGTCGTTCGTGGACCGGCGCCCGGTGGGTTACGTGGCGACGAGGTTGCCGAAGTACTCGACCTCCCTCTGCTCGCGGCCGTCCGAGCCCAAACTGGACTGGCGCAGCGCCTGGAGCGCGGTGCGGTCACGGTGCGCCGCCGGGGACCACTGCGCGATGCCGCCGATGCGGTGCTCGGAGTACTCAGCGCCCCGGCCGGTCCGCGGCGGTGACGATATGGCTACGAGTGAGCGAAGCGGGTGGGTGTTGGGTACAGCTGCGTCCGCGGTCGTGCCGGAGCCGAGCGTCGGCGAGGTGCGGGCATGAGTGCGCTACTGACGCGTGAGCTGCTGGATCGTGTGCGCGAGCGATTGGCCGTGGAGACGGGCGACCCGAATCCGGCGCAGGTCGCCGCCGCGATCCGGGCCGAGGCAGGTGGTGTGCTCGGCGACACCGAGCTTCTGCGGGCGCTGCGAATGTTGCAGACCGAGATGACCGGCGCGGGCGTGCTCGAACCATTGCTGCATGATCCGCGCGTCGCAGATGTGCTGGTGACCGGTCCGGACGCGGTGTGGATCGATCGCGGGCGGGGACTGGAGAAGACCTCCATCACGTTCCCCGACGAGGCCGCGGTCCGGCGACTTGCGCAGCGCCTGGCGCTGTCGGCGGGGCGGCGGCTCGACGACGCACAACCGTGGGTGGACGGCCGACTGTCCGGAACCGGTGCGGTGCTGGGGGATTCGTTCGGTGTCCGGTTGCACGCGATTCTCGCACCGGTCGCGCACGCCGGCACCTGTCTATCGCTGCGCGTTCTTCGCCCGGCCAGTCAGGGGCTGGACGCGCTGGCCGCGGCGGGTGCAGTAGCACCGGAGGCAAAGCTTTTGCTGGAGCGCATCGTCCGGGCCCGGCTGGCGTTCCTGGTGGTCGGCGGGACGGGGGCGGGCAACCCGGCAATTTCTCTGAGACGCTGTTAGCTGTGCGATAACCGGGTGTTGCTTGCTGTCAGCGAGTGCAGCGCGCTATCTTGGGTCTCGGTCCAAAGTGTCCCGGACCCGCTCACGCACACGCTCCCGCCTCCCGCACACGTTGAAACGGGACTTCGGTATTCACCCCGGAGCGTGTTCAATGACCCAGCCGCGCCGTCTCGTCAGCATGAAAGCTGCTGCGGAGCACCTTGGTTGCCACTACACCACCATTCAGCGCCGCACCGCCGACGGCAGCATTCCGACCGTCCGCGTCGGCCGGTTGATCCGCGTCGATCTCGACGCCCTCGAAGCGATGGAGGCCGCCGCGCAGTCCGGCCCGGCACCGGTAGCCGAGGGGTCGCGCCTGGCCGCCCCGGTGCCCGATCCGCGCGAGCTGTACGCCGACTTCATCGCCAAGTTGGTGGCCGACGCGCCGCCGCTCACCGCCGACCAGGTGGCCCGCATCTCGACGCTGCTCAACAGCGCCGCCGAGCCGCCCGCGCTCGCAACTCAGTCCGCCTGATCCCGAACAACTTTGAGGAGGGCGGACATGCCCGAGACGCAGGAAACCCCCGGTCACCTTCACGAAACCGGGGGTGTGGAACCTACCGAACCGTTCGAGGCGACTCTGCGGGCCGACGAACACTCCCAGTCTACCGGCGGCGATGCAGACGCGAACCCGTTCGACAACCCGGTGGCCCGCGCAAATGCCGAGGCGGGCCGTGCCGCCCAGGAAGCCCAACAGCAGCGCTTGGAACGCTGGGGCAGCTTCCGGTACGACGCCGCGATCCTGGATGTCCTCGCACCGACCGCTACATGGGCGTGGCGGCTGAAGGGCGCGATCAGCCGCCGCAACGCCGACCGCGACCCCGGCCGCTTCCCGCCCAAGCTGGTGGTTACGGGCGACGAGGTGGTGAAGTTCGGCGCGACCGATGACGAACTCAAGGTGTTGCCCGCGCTGACCGATGCCCAGCTCACGGCGCTGCGGGCTGAGGCCGAGACCCGGCGTAAGACCGATGCGAAGCGGCACGACGCCGAGAGCCAGCGCCGGTTCCAGCAGGAGCAATGGCGTGAGCTGATGGGGTCGGCCGATGATGACCCGTTCATCGACCTGCGGGCCGCGCTGGCGCTCCCGCCGCGTGAGTCGGTGTGGGGGTCGGTGATCCGCCGGGGCAGCGTCTACGAGGTGCTCGGCGCGCCCGGCAGCGGCAAGACGTTCTTCGTCGCCGACCTGTGCGCCGCGATGGCGACCGATCAGACGAAGTTCCTCGGTGCGCCGCTTACGCCGGGCCGGTCGGTGATCATCGAGGCCGAAGGCGCGGACATCCTCGGCGTGCGGCTGGCGGCGGCGGCCATCAAGTACGGCGTCGATCACCCGGCCGACGGGCTGGCGGGCAAGGTCTCGATGACCCGGCATGCCATGAACCTGGCCGACCCGGCGCATATCGAGCGGATCATCGGCGAACTGGAGCGCACCGGGGCGGCGGTGCTGGTCATCGACACCCGGTCACGCAACACCCTTGGCATCGAGGAGAACTCAGCCACACAGATGGCCCCGGTGTACGAGCACCTGGCCGCCATCGCCCGGCGCACTCGGGCGGCGGTGCTGGTCATCCACCACACGGCCAAGGTCGGGGGTAGCTCGCGCGGCAGCAACGCCGCACAGGGTGCCATCGACGGCGAGGTGATGGTCCGGCGTGAGTACATCCGGGAGGAGTTGAACCGGAACGTGCACTTCGTCAGCCTCGGGGCCAAGACCCGCATGACCGACAGCGACCAGGAGTTCGCGTTCACCCTGGATCGGTTCGTAGTGCCGCGCGAGCACTTCCCGGCCGAGGATCACCGCTACGACGCCCCCGACACCCGCGAGGCGTGCCAGGTGTTGCCGGTGGACCCGATCCTGTTGCCGTCGAAGGACGCCCGCCGCGACGCTGCCGGGGCCGAGAAGGCAGACAAGGCGAACGCGGACGAGTACGCCTACGCCGAGGCGCTGTTGCGGTTCCTCGGTGCGGAGCGGGCCGCCGGGCACGCACCGCCGAGCCCGTCGATTCTCACCCGGAAAGCACGCCGGGCCGCGCCGCTGCCGCCCGACACCACGGAGAAGGTCGCTCAGGCTGTCCTCGACCGCCTCGCGGCCTATGGGATGGTTCGGGAGGTCAGGGCCGCTGATCTGCCTGCCGATCAGCGAGCGGGCCGCGTAGGGGGCAGCGGCAAGGCCGTGGTGCTGAACCGGCCGGAGATGTTCGCCGCCGCCGACCCGGCCGCCGCCGCATTCACTCTCGAACAGTGGGCGGCGCTGTCACAGCTCCACGGCGCTGCTCTCGGTGATGGGGGTCTGTCGTGATCGGTTCCCGTCCCCGGTTCACCGGAGAGCAGTGGTTGGTGGCGGTGGCTCGCCACCCTAAAGGGTGTGGCTCTCCACCAACCACCGCCTCTCCACGGTGGTTGGGCGCGTGGTTGAGAGGAGCGGTGAAGAACAACAAAACCGCAGCTCAAGCCGTGGTTGTTGGGCTCAACCACTGGTTCAACCACTGCCCCTGTCCACCGTGGTTGAAGCAGTGGTTGAAGCGACCCCCTTCAACCACTGGTTTCAACCACTGGTTCTGACCTGCGGCGATAGAACAAACAAGCTGCGCCACAACAACTTTCAAAACACAACCGAAAGGACCACGAAATGATCCCTGAGACCGGCTACATCACCGCCGCCTTCAAGATCGGCGAAGGGCCGTGCGAGCGGCGTCGGGTCGTCGCCTGGGACGGCGACGGCAACGCCCTGGTGCCGGATGCGATCGACGGCCGTCTCACCATCGCCCGGCTGGAACCCGGCTTCCAGTGGCTCGATGCGGAGGCCGCCGCCACCGATCCCGTTGCGTTGATCCCTGGCGGCGGATGGGTGGCTGAGCACCGCGACGGCTCCACCGCGCCGGTTGTCGCGTGGGGCGTCGGCCTGGATGGCGCGATGCGCGCCTACGTCGCGAGCGGTGACCGTGCTGTGAGCGCCGACGACTTCGAGGAGCTGTCGTTTACCGTCCGGCACCCCGCCGCCGAGGGGGAGCTGTGACCCAGACCCGCGTCAAGCTCGCCGCCGAGGCCGTCGCCGACCTCGTTGCCGAGCGCCGCTCCCGCAGGAGCGCGGTGGTCCCGTACGACGCCGCCCTGATCGACCACATCCAGCGGATGCAGACCCCGAGCGATTCCGAGGAGGGCCGAACCATGACCTGACCAGCCAACCCCGCCGCCCCGGCTCCGACGGCCTCACCGGAGCGGCGACACCGAACCGAACCAATCGAACCCCCAGAGAGGCCCGACCTATGAACACGACCAACCCGTTCGCCGCCCTGCCCACCAAGCTCGACGCCTTCGGTGGTGACTGGCCGACCGTGTGCGCCAAGTGTGTGCACCCTGGCGCAACCAGGCCGCGCTACCTCGATGTCGGCCCGATCTACCGGTGTGTGAGCTGCGGTGCCCGCTGGACCATCGACCTCATCGCCGACCCGGACGCCCCCGGCGTCCTGCGTGGCGTCGCCACCCCGGCCGCCTGATCTGTCCGATCAATCGCTGTCCGCAGGAAAGGAATCCCACCCCATGACCGGAAACAACGTCCCCAGCCCCGACGAGCGCGAGCGGGCACAGCAGGCGCTCGATATGCGCATGGCCGGGGTGACCTGGGCGCGCATCGCTGAACGTCTGCTGTACGCCGACGAGAGCGGCGCTAGGCACGCCGCGATGCGGCTGCTCGACCGCACGGACTTCGCGCTGGCGACCGAGTACAGGGACACCGAAGGCGAGCGCCTGTCGCGCTTGCTCGTCGCGGTGTGGCCCGCCGCAGTGCGCGGCGACCTCGCAGCCGTGGAATCCGCGCGCAAGCTCATCGAATCCCGCGTGCGGCTGTTCGGTCTGGCACTGCCCACCAAGGTCGAAGTCTCGACCCCGGTGTCCCACGAAGAGTGGGCCGCGCAGGCGGCTGCGCTCATGGCCGAGATCGGCGGGACGGAGCCGTGCCCGGCCATCGCACCGGCCGACGCCGACGACTGGGCCGGGACGCCCGGCGACTGAATCCCGTTGCGGCACTGGGACTCAGCGGACCCCGAATGCAGCAACCGGGGTCCGCTGCACCCCTGGGGCGTAGCTTCGCCACCATGAGCAAGACATACGCCGAGACCGACCCGCGCAGCCGCCCGCCGGAGAGCTGGCGCGGCAGGCTGGCGGCGCTCGCGAGCCGGGGCGAGAGCGACGGCCCGCGCGTCGAAGATTGCCGCCGGGCGCTGGCCTGGTGGAACGCTCACGAGCTGTTCAGCCGCGAGATCGACCGGGGCGCGATGAGCATCGAAACCGCCGAGCAGATGCTCGACATGATCCGGGGTGCGTGATGAAGCTCTACGCCCGTCGCCGCCCGGCCCCAATCGGCCGGCAAAGCCCACCCGCCGCCCGTGCGCCGAAGCCGCTGGCCGGTGCCGTCGAGCTGGACGCCGATCTGCTCGCCTTCGCGGCCAAGGCTGCGGCGTCACCGGCACCCGTCGCGGCGGCAGCCGTCGCGGCAGACCTTGCCGAAGACCTCCGCGTTCCCCTGCGCGATATCGCCGACCTCGCCGGGGTGGCCCGCCCTCAGCCCGCTGTGTTCGACGCCTCGGACGTTGCGGCGCGCACCTGGACCGAACCCTTGACCGCCGCCGTCTCGGCAGCGAGCAAGGCGCTCGGTCGCGCCCCGGCGCGGATGCCGACGTTCGAGTTCGAGGCGCGCCGGTTCGATGCCGGGCGGCATATCGGCCTGTGCCGGACCGCGATCCGTTCGGCCAGCAAGAGATTAGACAACATCGCGGCCAACGCCGCCGCTCGGGAACGCCTCGCCGAGCGCGGCGTGAAGCTGACCCGCTACAAGGCTGTGAGGCGCTGACGTGCCCGCCTGCGCGCGGTGCGGGACCGCGACGAACAACCGCCGCGCCGCGCCGGGCTGGCTGTGCAATGGCTGTCGGCGGTGCTGGTACTGCGGCGCGCCGACCACCAACGGCGGGCAGCTATGCCGGGCACACCGCGACGTGCAGCGCAACAACGAACCTGATCCGAAGTCGGCGTCCTCCTTTCCGCCGCCGGTCGGACGCCGGGGCGACGGCATGGCTTCGGGCCTCGTTTCCCCGGCGTCCCCCGACCTCCTCACCCGACGAATCCGAGAGGCACTGAACCGATGAAGCTCACCGACGCCGAGCGCGCCCGCATCGAGATGGCTGCGCACGAGTGCGGACATGCGGTTGCGGCGGTGCTGTGCGGCGGCCGGATCACCTCGGTGAACCTGCACGACAGCGGCGCTGGCGGGCATTGCCAGGCCGTTGACCTGCCCGCACACGCCGAAGCCCTCGTTGCGGTCGCGGGACCGTGGGCGGCTGCCCGCTGGACGACCGGAGCAGTGCCGAGCTTCCGCGATGTCCGCGAGGAGCTGGCCACGCAGCCCGAAGACTTCGCGGTAGTCGCGGCTGCGTCACCGGGCGATGACCCGTACCGGGTCGGCCGGTGGCTCGAAACGGTCTGGCCTGCGGTCCGTGAACTGTCGGCGACCCTCTACCGCGACGGCCACCTTGGGCACCGGCAGGTCTGCGAAGCTCTCGGGGTGCCGCTGTGGGGCGTCGAGACCTCGGCCGTCGCCGCCAGCATCAAGTCCGGCGCATGGTCGCCGCCCGTGAAAATTGCTGCCTCGTAACCCCGCCGCGTACAACCCTGTGACCGGCGCGAACGTCCCGCACAATGCCCGCCGGGCGTGGTGTCCAGGCACTGAAATTTCTTCCGGCACTGCGTGTTAGATGGGGAAATCCGCGGACCGAAGGAGCACCGGATGAGCGACGTAGTACGGGCGACCCTGGCCGGGCTGGCCGGTCTCGCGCCGGAACAGCGGCTCGACGCCGCACGCGAGACGGCCCGGTCTCTGGCCGCGATGCTGGCCGCCGCAGACCTGGAGCTGACCCCGACCGAGCGCGCCCGGCTGGAGGGCGCACACCTCACGCTCGACCTGCTCACCGGGCAGGCAGACGAGACCGTTTAAACCAAAGGGTCAATTGGTATATGTTTCGAGCATGACCGCGCCCCGCACTCGCCGCCGCCGCACCGCTCCCGCCGGAACCGTCGTCGCCTACGTCCGCGTGTCCACCGACGAGCAGGCCGCCTCCGGTGCGGGGCTCGACGCACAGCGAGCCGCCATCGAGGCCGAAGCCCAGCGCCGGGGCTGGACCATCACCGAGTCGTACGCCGACGAGGGCCTGAGCGGGTCGCTCGACGCCGCCGACCGTCCCGGCCTCGCCGCCGCGCTGGAAGCGGTGCAGACCGGCCGGGCCGCTGTCCTCATGGTCGCCAAGTCCGACCGGCTCGCCCGCAACCTGCGCGCCCTGCTCGACGTGATCGACCGGGCCGAACGCGCCGGGGGCAGCCTCGCCGCCGCCGACGGGTCTATAGACACCAGCACAGCGGCGGGCCGGTTCCAGACCCAGATCATGGGCGGCGTCGCCGAGCTGGAGCGCGCTCTCATCAGCGACCGCACCAAAGCCGCACTGGCAGTGAAGAAGGCACAGGGCGTCCGGCTCGGTCGGCCGTCGGCGCTGCCCGCCGAAGTCGTCGCCCGCATCGTCGCCGAGCGCGCCGACGGGGCGGCCTGGCAGCGGATAGCCGACGGGCTCAACGCCGACGGCGTGCCGACCGCACAGGGCGGCTCGAAGTGGTATCCGGCCACGGTGCGCAAGGTGGCGCTGGGGCAGGACGCCGCCGGGCTCCAATCGCCCTGACGGTTACCACCGCTCCGGCCACAGCATCGCCCAGAGCCACACCGCCAGAGGTAGGGCGACCACGATCACCCACAGCACCGCGATCATCGCGCCGCCCGGCGCGGCCCCCGCAGGCACAGCAGGCCGCGCCGCACCGCGACCAACAGACGCTCATCCACCGGCGTCTGTTCCACGGCTGCCAGGGCGGCCACCACATCAGCGTGAAGTTCCACGTATTCGGCCATCGGAACCGGCCAGCCGTCCGCGCCGACCACCTCCCAAGTTCCATCGCTGTGCTGGAGGTAGCGCGCGCCGTCCATGTCGTCCCCTGTCGTTCGCTGGTGGCTTGCACCGGCCGCCGGGGAGCACAACACCCGACGGCCGGGCATAAACGAATCCTGGGCGGGCACCGCGCGCACCCGATACGACTTTGTGCATTTTTGCGCGCAACCTTGTGACCCGTGGGCCGTCGCGGCGACCATTGCGGGGTACGTTCGCCTCAATTGCAAAGGACGGCCTCACAATGCACTCTCACCTCACACTGCGCCTGCTCGGCTCCGGCTCAGATCACGGCACCTGCCCGGCGGTGTACGCCGCCGAGACCGGCGAGCTGGTCGTACAGGGCGACATCACCGACCGGACCGGGACCGTCCTGGTGCCTCACGTCCTGCTCGATTGGCTGGAGCCGGGCATGACGCTGCCCGTGGAAGCCACCGACGCCCCCGGCGCGTTCCTGGTCAGCGGCGAGCAGGTCACCGCGCCCGAAGTCCTCGCACAGCTCCGGCTCGCCGACCATGAGACGGCCGTGGTGGTGCGCTGATGCTCCATGTGACCGGTGACGGAATCTTCGAGCCGCTGTTCCGCGCGGCCCGCCGTCGCGCGTTCCACCTGGAGGTGCAGGACACCTACGGTGTGGCCGATGAAGTCGAAGCGCTGCGGCGCTGGGAGGCCGGGGAGAGCTACGAACCGGCCGAACAGCCCGCCTCGTGGAAGGCGTGGGATGACCTGATGGTCGAGACGGCCGGGCGCGGCGTCGCGCTCGAACGGCTGCGCGTGGTCACCGTCCCGCACTCGGACTACACCCGGTGGCTGCTGAGCCGGACAGAAATCCGCCTGGAGGTCGGGGAGGCGGTGCGGTGGCTTCCACGCCACCTCGCCGACCCGGCCGACGTACCGGGCGATGACTTCTGGCTGTTCGATGACGACACGGTGGCCTTCACGACCTTCGCCGAGAGCGGGGAGTTCATGGGGCTGTCCATCACCACCGATCCGGGAATCGTCTCCCGCTGCGTGAACGCACGGGCGACGTTGTGGCCGAAGGGGATTGACCACACCCGGTACGCCGACAGTGAGCACGCGCACGCGCCGTGAGAGCTGTCGATGACGCACGGGCCGCGCTCGGCGCACGCCTTCGGGAGCTGCGCCGAGCCGCCCACCTGTCCGGCGTCGATCTCGCCGCTCGGTGCGGCTGGCATTCCAGCAAGATCAGCCGCATCGAGCGCGGGAAGCAAGCGCCGTCCGAAGCCGACCTCGCCGTCTGGTGCGAGGCGTGCGACGCTCTCAGCGTCCTGGATGACCTGGTGGCGAGCCTGCGCAACCTGCGCGCGATGTACCTGGAGTGGCAGCGCACCGTGGCCGCCGGGCACGCGCACCGTCAGCGCCAGTCCATCAAGCTCGAAAGCCAGACTCGGCTCATCCGCTGGTTCGCCCCCGACACCCTGCCCGGCCTGTTGCAGACCGAGGGCTACGCGCGGGCCGTCCTGCGCGCCTGCATCGCCATCACCGGAGGCCGTGACGACCTGGACGAAGCCGTAGCGATGCGGATGGTCCGACAGCGCGTTCTCCAGCGTGGCGGGCACCGCTTCCACATCCTCATCGCGGAGGCCGGGCTACACCGCACCGTCGGCGACAGCGCGGTGATGGCGGCGCAGCTCGAACACCTCCTCGGTGAACTGGAGCGGCCCAACCTCCGGCTCGGCGTGATCCCGCTGGATGCCGAGTACCGCGCCCCGGCGACGAACTTCGTCATGTACGACCGTGCCCAGGTGATCACCGAGACCGTCAGCGCCGAGCTGACCATCACCCGGCCGTCGGAGATCGCCTTGCATGACAAGACCTTCGCCCTGCTCGCCGACCAGGCCGCCTACAACGACGCCGCCCGAGCGCTCATCGTGCGAGCGCTGGAGCGGCGTACGGGGGCTACGTGAAGGTCCGGCCGGGCTACTGCTTCCAGTCGATCTTGACGTAGTTCGGGTCGAAGTAGCGGCCGTCTGCCCGCCGCCCGTGGGGCGCGACCAGCACCCTCACGGTCATCAGCGCGTCCACGATGGCCCGGCGGTGGCCCAGGCTCAGGCCGTCGCTGCGGTCCTCCTTGGTCCCGAACCAGGCGGTGCGCACGTCGCGCCCGGCCAGTTCCTCCAGCGGTGACCGCATCCCGAGCGAGATCAGCGCCGTGTCGATCTCGGTCAGCTTCGCCTTCAACTGCGCACTGGCCGAAGCGAGTTGGCGCGCGTCGATGTCTCCGGCGGCGAACAGGTCGGCCAGCGAGTCGAGCCGCTGCCGGAGCGCGGTCTGTTCCACCCGCAGGGACAGGGCCTCGCCGCCGCCGTCGTTGCGGGTGATGAGCTGGTTGAGGGTGTCGGGCCGCTCCAGCCGGGCCACCACGGTCTCCTCCACGAAGGCGTCCAGGTGCAGGGCGTCGCGATGGACGTGCTCGACGCCCTGCTTGTCGCGGGCGGCACAGCGGTAGACCCGGCGAGGCTTTCCGCTCGCGGTCGAACAGCGCAGTTGCGCCTTGCCGCACACATCGCACAGGTAGACCCCCGAGCCGAGCCAGCGAGGGGTGTTGCCCGGCGTCGTCCTGCGGGCGGGGTTGGTCACGATGGCGACGGCCGCCTTCCAGGTCTCCTCGCTGACCAGCGCGGGCCACACGGCCTTGCCGACGATCTCGCCCTTGTGGACCGACCACCCGGCGTTGCGGGGCCGCTTGATGATGTCGCGGACGGCCACCGAGGTCCACTGGCCGCGCCCCGTGGCCGTGGGGATGCCGCGCCGGTTGAGGTCGGCGACGATCTGGCGCAGCGACACCCCGGCCACGGTCTGTTCGTACATGCGGACGATCTCCACCGCTTCGGCCTCCCGGACCGTCACGCCGTCGCGCTCGAAGCCGTAGGGCCGCATTCCGCCGTGGAACTCCCCGGCGAGCGCCTGCTGTACGCGGGCCGCCTTGATGCGCTCGCCCTTGTGCTCGGACTCGTAGCGGGCCACCGCGCCGAGCTGGCGGGCGACCATCCGGCCGGACGGCGACGACAAGTCCCAGAGCCCGGCCTGAACCGTGTGGACGCCGGTCTTGCGGCCCTCGATGAGCGTGATGAAGTGCTCCAGCTCGATGGGGCTGCGGTGGAGGCGGTCGGGGTGCCAGGCGATCACGACATCGACCGCGCCGCGCTCGATGTCCTCGCACAGGGAGAGGTAGCCGGGCCGCTTCTTGCCGCTGTAGGCGCTGATGTCGTTGTCGCTGTACACCCGGACCGCCGTCGCGCCGAGCCGTTCGGCGAGTGCCCGGCAGTCGCCTTCCTGGCGGTCCACCCCCTTCCCGTCGCCGCTGCGGTCCTGGGAGATGCGCACGTAGATGGCGATGCGGAGGATGGCGTTTGTGCTGGTGGAGGCCGTCTTGCTGGTCATGGATCGAAGTATGCCCTAACCACGTCTCAATTGAAGTGCCGTTAAGACAACGCTGTTGTCCGCTTTGCTGGCCACGGTGCATCCCACCGAGCGGATAATCTGCGTCGAAGACGCCGCCGAGCTCGCACCGCCGCATCCCCATGTGGTCCGCTTGGTCGCCAGGACCGCGAATGTCGAGGGCGTCGGTGCGGTGACCGTGCGCGACCTGGTCCGCCAAGCACTGCGTATGCGACCGGACCGAATCGTGGTCGGCGAGGTCCGAGGGGCCGAGGTGGTCGACCTGCTCACCGCCTTGAACACCGGTCATGACGGGGGCGCGGGCACCGTGCACGCCAACTCGCCACCGGAGGTCCCCGCGCGTCTGGAGGCTCTTGCGGCGCTGGGCGGGATGGATCGCGCGGCCCTGCACAGTCAACTCGCCGCCGCGGTCCGAGTCGTCCTCCATGTGCACCGCCGCCCCGACGGCTCGCGCGAGTTGCGCGAGATCGGTCTGGTGCACCGCACCGACCGTGGTCAGGTGCAGATCACGGCCGCGTGGCATGCGACGGGCGCGGCTCCCGCCGCCGGGGAACTGTCCCGCCTGCTCGCCGAGCGGCTCGACCGGTGAGTGCGGCGATTGTGTGCCTCGCCTTGGCGCTGGCGGTAGTTCCGGCGCCGGGATCACGACGCCGGTTCACTCGGATGTTCATCGCTCGCGGCGACCATCGAAAACCCGTGTGGAATACCGTGTCGCGCGCCGGAATCGGCGCGGGCGTCGTCGCCGTGTTCGTCCTTCTCGGGCCGGGTGCTTTCCTCGCGGCGAGCATGATCGCCGGGACCGTAGGGCTGCGGGTCCGCCGGTCCGCGCGCGATCGGAGAAGGAATGCCGAGTGCGCCTACCTGCTGGAGGCATTGGAGGCCGTTATCGGCGAGTTGCGAGTCGGCGCCCATCCGAGCAGTGCCGCCGAGGTCGCGGCGCGCGAGGTGCACGGCGATTCGGCACGAATCTTCGCCATCGGCGCCGCACGCAGCCGGCTCGGCGGCTCCGCGGCAGAGGGGCTGCGACAACCGGAGTCCCTTGTCGCGGCGGAATTGTCCCGAATCGCAGACGCATGGCAGGTCGCCGAGCAACACGGCCTGGCTCTCGCGGAGTTGCTGTCGGCAGCTCGCACGGATCTCGCGGGGCGCATCCGGTTTCACGGGCGCGCCACCGCGGCGCTGGCCGGCGCCCGCGCCACGGCCGCGGTTCTGGCCTGCCTGCCGTGTCTTGGCATCGCGCTCGGCCAGATGATGGGCGCTGCTCCGCTGCATGTCCTGTTCGCCTCATCGGCGGGACAGGTGCTGCTACCTCTCGGTGCCGGGCTGGTCTGCGCGGGGTTGCTGTGGACGGATGTCATTACGCGAAAGGTGCTGACATGAACACACTTTCATCGATCGGCGGCCGTCTGGCGGCCGTGCTGGGCGATCAGCATCCACCAGACACATACTGTCGCCGTCATTTGTCGAATTCTCGACGGGGTGTCGGCATCGAGGGGATCGACGCCGCGAAGTGCTCCGAGGACAGTCGGCGGCCGAAGCCAGGGCTGTTGCGGCGCGTGGCGTGCGGCGCGTGGCTATTGCTCGGGAAGTTCTTGGCGGCGTGCGACTTTCGGCCGTGTTTCGAGACCGGGGCGGTTGGTGCCGGGGTTGCCGAACGCGGCTTTGTTGCCGAACGCGGCTTTGCGGGAGCTGGGTGCGGTGTCCAATCCCAGTCGAGGTCGTCGGTGTTGGTGCCGCACACGGGCCGAGGGCCGGTCGTGCGGTGTGCGAACGATTCTCCGGCGTTTGCGCTGGTGATGGAGGGCGGGGATGGCATTGACCACGGGGATGGCGGCGCCGTTGCTGTTGCTGGCGGTCGCGGTGACGTTACTGCCGGCGCGGGTTGCGGTGAGCCGACGATTGCGTACCCTGCGTCAACCGTTCGGCGGGCACATCGAGACGTCGCGCGCAGCGAAGCGGAAAGCCGATCCTTTGGCCGCAGCATCGGTCTTCGACCTTCTGGCGGCGTGTTTGCGGGCGGGCCTCCCGATGGCGGGTGCGGCGCGGGCCGTGGCGGCCGAAGCACCGGAACCGCTGGGTGGAGCACTGCGGCGGGCAGCGGATCTGCTCGCGCTGGGCGCGGACGCGACCACCGCCTGGGAACAGGTCGCCCGAGATGCGGCCGGGCGTCCGGGGGCGGACGAGATCGACTCACTGGCCAGGATGGCGCGCCGTTCGGCGCGGTCCGGTGCCGCACTGGCGGTAGCGGTGGGGGAGCTGGCCGAACAGCGCAGGGCCACGGTCGAAGACGCCGCCGCCGCGAAAGCGGAGCGTGCAGGCGTGCTGATCGGCGGGCCCCTGGGCTTGTGCTTCCTTCCCGCGTTCGTCTGCCTCGGCATCGTCCCTGTGGTGATCGGCTTGGCCGGAAGGGTGCTCGGCGGCGGTCTGCTGTGATGCCACCCGTTCCCGGTCCGATTGCGACGTGTTCGTACCGCGCCCCCGCGCGGATCGGCCAGTCGGGTGCGTGGTGGTGGTGTGGGATCGCGGGATGGCGCATGTCACCGGGGGAAGCGTGCTCGTCGCGAAAAGCGTGCTTGTGCGGACGGGCCGCACGAGCCGAAGTGAGAGGGGAATCTGTTGCGTATCGAGCGGGTTACGTGGCCCATCGGCCGGAAGCCGAAGGCGGTATATATGGCCCTGCGCGTGCGGGCGGTGCAGGCGTTGGTCGCAGAGGACGGCATGAGCACGGCGGAGTACGCAATCGGCACGATTGCGGCAGCGGCCTTCGGCGCAGTGCTCTACGGCGTGGTAACGGGCGACAGCATCGTGAACGCGTTGACGAAGATCATCGACCGGGCGCTCAACACTGCGGTGTAGGCGGCGTCGCGGGTAGCCGTGCGGGCCACGGCGGGCCGAGGCTGAGTGACGAACGAGGGGCGGTGACAGTGGAGGCCGCGCTTGCGCTGACCGCGCTCGTCGCGACCGTCGTGCTGTGCCTGGGTGCCTTGCTGGCGGCGTCGACGCAGGTCCGCTGCGTCGATGCCGCCCGTGAGGCGGCGCGTTTGGCGGCACGGGGTGATCACGCGAATGCGGTACCGGCGGCGCGACGGATCGCCCCGCAGTCAGCCGACATCGCTCTGCGCACCGAAGGCACCCGCGCTGTCGCCGTCGTCTCCGCGCGAACCCCTCTGCTGCCGATGCTCAGGCTCCGCGCGGAAGCGGTCGCCACGCTCGAGCCGGGGGTTGCATCGTGACTGCGGCATCCACCGATTCGGCGGGTGGGCGCGCCGAGCGTGTGTCGTGTGTTCCGCCGGGGAGAAGTGGCAGTTGTGCTCAGCTGAGTCATCAGGTCGCGCGACCCGCCGGCAAGACGGAATCGCGGGCAGAGCGCACGCCGAAACGTACTGAAGTGGATGGCCGACCACTTCGGCCGTGTGGTCGGCGCTGCCCGGCTGAACCTGACGCGCCTCGCCAGTGTTCGCCGGAGCCAGGCCACCGGCACGTCCCGTCAGGAGCGGGATGCACGCGGTCGAGGGCCGTCCTTCGTCGCACACGCCGAGTGGGCGTATGCCACTGTCAGCGGGAGCCGGCGATACCGATCATGAGCCGAACCGACAGCAGATCGGGCTACGACGGCGTCGACGTGACGGGACGCAGGACATGGCGCGGGTTTGTGGCGGCAGATCTTCGGACGTCAGGCGAACACGGGGTAGCCACGGTGTTCGCGTGCTCGGGGCTGGTGGCGCTGATCAGCGTGACGCTATTGATCGCGCAGGTAGGTGCGGTAGTGGTGGCGCGACATCGGGCGCAGGCGGCGGCGGATATGGCGGCGCTGGCGGCGGCGAGTGCGTTGGTGCAGGGAGTGAATGTCGCCTGCGCCGAGGCGGGCGAAGTGGCGCGGAGAATGGGGACGCGAATCCGGGACTGCACTGCCGCGGAGTGGGACGTGTCCGTAACTGTCGAAGCGAATGTACCAATTGGTCTGTATCGCGATCGGAGCGTTCGAGCGATCGCTAGAGCAGGACCGGCTGAAGCGTGAGAGAGTTCGATACATAGCCGCCCAAGCGTCGCTCAGGTGGCGGAAATCGGGAATTCCTCAGGCCCGCCCAAAAGGCCCCCCGGAATTCTCCGTACTGCTGCGGATATCGAAAGACATGAATGCATATTTTCGCAATCAACGATGTGGCAATAGTCTGGTTAATATGAATTTATTCCTTTTTATTCTGGGGGGCGAAGCGGTGCCGGGCCGGCCGGCGGTCGCTGAGTGTCGCCCGCGAGTACGCCGGCAACCTGGATACCCGGTTACGGGCCGGCCTCCGCGCCGTCACGAATCGAGCGGCAGGGCGTCATCCGGCCGACAAGGCGGCCAATACAGCGGTGAGCAGGCGTGCCGCGCCCGCCTTGTCCAGCGGGTGGTTGCCGTTGCCGCACTTGGGCGATTGGACACAGGACGGACATCCGGCCGCGCATCCGCACGACTCGATTGCCCCCAGCGTGGCCGAGAGCCACTGCCGCAGTTGGGTGTACCCGCGCTCAGCGAAGCCTGCTCCGCCGGCCTGACCGTCGTAGACGAAGACAGTGGGTAGCCCGGTGTCCGGATGCTCGGCAGTGGAAACGCCGCCGATGTCCCAACGGTCGCAGGTAGCTACCAGCGGCAACAGGCCGATCGCCGCGTGCTCGGCCGCGTGTAGCGCCCCCGGAACATCCTGGGGTTCGATTCCGGCCAGCGCCAACAACTCCGGGGTCGCCGTATACATCACGGCCCGAGTGGGGAGTGTTCGCGGTGGCAGATCGAGTTCCACGAGATCGAGCACTTCGCCGGTGGCCAGCGTGCGCAGGTACCCGATCACCTGGCTGGTGACCCGCACCTGCGCCAGAGCTGTCGTCACGTGACCGTGGCGCTGGTGCTCGGTCATCGCGTCGATGGTGATCGAGGTCGTCTGCCGTGCGCTGGTGGTCCATCCCGGCTCCGCTGCGTGCACGAAGGCCACGCCGCCCTCGAGATCCAGCTCGTCGACCACGTAGGTCTCACCCTGATGCAAGTGGACGGCGCCCTCGTGCAGCGTTGCCTGCGCCCGCCCCGCGTCGGCGGTGCCGAGCAACCTGCCGGTCTCACCGTCCACGATGGCCACCGGCGTACCGATTCCACCTCGGACGTCCACGGCGTCGTGCGGTTGCGTCTCCGCGGTCACATACCAGCGCGCACGATCCCGCGTCCCGCGCCGTCTGATCAGTCCCTGCGCGGTCAGATCGCGCAGCACCTCGCGGGCGCCGAGTTCGTCCACCTCGGTATCGGTGAGCGGCAGTTCCAGTGCGGCGCACAGCAGTTGCGGACCGAGCACGTAGGGATTACGCGGATCGGTGATGGTGGCCTCGACCGGCTTGTCCAGTAGCGCGTCCGGGTGATGTACCAGGTAGGTGTCGAGTGGATCGTCCCGCGCCACCAGCAGGACCAGCGATCCCTGGGTGCGCCGGCCCGCACGCCCGGCTTGCTGCCAGAACGACGCGACCGTACCTGGAAAGCCCGAGACGATCACGGCATCCAGCCCCGCGATATCGACGCCGAGTTCCAAGGCGTTCGTCGTTGCCGCACCCAGCAGTGACCCGTTCGACAATGCCGCTTCGAGGTCGCGCCGATCTTCCGCGAGGTAGCCCGCTCGGTATGCCGCTACCCGTGTGGCGAGGTCCGGATCGACTTCGGTCAACAACCTTCTGGCATCCATCGCGGTCTGCTCGGCCGCGCGGCGCGAGCGGACGAATGTCAACGTCCGCGCTCCTTCCGCGACCAGATTCGCCATGATCCGTGCCGCCTCCGCGGTGGCCGCCCTGCGTACCGGAGCGTCGTTCTCGCCGGTCACCGCGGTGAGCAGCGGCGGTTCCCAGAGCGCGACCGTGCGCGGCCCCTGCGGTGAGCCGTCCCGGGTGACCGCCGCGCACGGCGCGCCGATCAGCCGGGCCGCGGCCGCCGCTGGTTCGGCTGTGGTCGCCGAGCACAGGACGAACACCGGAGCGGCGCCGTACCGGGCCGCGATCCGGCGCAATCTGCGCAGCACCAGTGCGACATGCGAGCCGAATATCCCGCGATAGGCGTGACATTCATCGACGACCACATAGCGCAGTCTGCGCAACAGCCGCGCCCAGCGCTGGTGCGAGCGCAGTATCCCCAAGTGGAGCATGTCGGGGTTGGTGAAGATCCAGCGCGCGTTGGCGCGTACCCACTGCCGTATCTCGGCCGGAGTATCGCCGTCGTAGGTAGCCGGATGAACGTCCCGCAGCGGACCTTCGTGGGTCAGTTCCCCTACCGCGCGCAGCTGATCAGCACCGAGCGCTTTCGTCGGCGCCAGGTACAGCGCGGTGGATTTCGGGTCTGTTCGCAGCGTCGTGAGCACCGGAAGCTGATATCCGAGTGACTTGCCCGACGCGGTCCCGGTGCTCACGACCACGTGCTGACCCGCGAAAGCTAGGTCCGCGGTCTCGGTCTGATGACGCCAGGGCGCGCTGACGCCCGTGTCCTGCAACGCCGCAACCACTTCCGGCGAAGCCCAGGTCGGCCAAGCGGCGCTCTCCGCCGCACGTGCGGGCAACTCGACGACATGAGTCAGCCGGGTGTCGTCGTCCGGAACCCCGGCCAGGACACGATTCAGCAACGATGTGCCGTAGCTGAGGCTGGATTGCGGCTGTGCTCGGCCCGCCGAGTTCACCGGATTCATGCGGCCCGCCGCCCGGCACGCTCGGGAAGTGTGAAACGTGTGCGTCCGGGAAGGGTCACCTGCCATTTCGATACCAAATAGCGACCTGGGTCACAGCTCGATTGCTGAACCTCGACTCGGTTATCGAAGGGCAAACGAACCTCGAGTCCGGATTCCGCCATTGTGTTCCTCACCTGCGCATTCGCAAGATCAACTTTTTTGCAAATTGTCGGTAACTCGACTGTTGAATTGCTCGAAGACATGGTTCACTGGTTCCTGGTCGCAAGCTTCTGTGTTCGAGGGACGGATCCAAAGTCCAAACCGTCAGCAGGATCGATGTTGCGAACGGTGTGCTTGGTGCTTTCCTGCAGGGGGAACCAACAGTACAGCGGTCGGAACGGACCCGGTGGACGAACCCAGTTGTCCGCCGTTCCGGTAAGAAAAGAGAAGGAACAGAATGGCACAGGGAACTGTGAAGTGGTTCAACGCGGAGAAGGGGTTCGGCTTCATCGCGCCCGAGGACGGCTCCGCTGACGTCTTCGTCCACTACTCCGAGATCCAGGGTTCGGGCTTCCGCACCCTCGAGGAGAACCAGAAGGTCGAATTCGAGGTTGGCCAGGGCACGAAGGGCCCACAGGCCACCGGAGTGCGTGCGCTCAGCTGAGCGGCGCAGCTATCCACTGCTCGTCCCCCACCGCCGTATACGGGGTGGGGGACGAGCTATATCTGGGGTAGGCACAGACCCGCGTGAGCCGACGGTACGTCCGTCGAGCACGCCGCGGCGCGGACGTGTCGAAAAGACAGGGCATACTGATTCGAACTGACGCGCGTACGCTCAGTGGTTCGAGTCGCAAGCACTCGACCACTCGCGGCGTCACGGTATAAACGTGTCTGGTGGCGACGTACAGCCGTCGCAGCCGCTTACCCCAAGCCGCGCACAGCGGGAACAACGCAGCGCGGGTCGATCAGGAAAGGTGTATTCGCCGGTGGCAACACGAGACCTCGGTACAGCCGACCAGGGCCGTCCCCTGCGTCGTCTCGTGATCGTCGAGTCCCCGACCAAGGCCCGCAAGATCGCGCCGTACCTCGGGCGTAACTACACGGTCGAGGCGTCGGTCGGCCATATCCGGGATCTGCCGCGTGGCGCGGCGGACGTCCCGGCCAAGTACAAAGGCCAGTCCTGGGCGCGTCTCGGCGTGGACGTGGACAACGATTTCGAGCCCGTCTACGTCGTGAGCCCGGACAAGAAGGCCAAGGTCACCGAGCTCAAGAGCCTGCTGAAGGACGCCGACGAGCTCTACCTGGCGACCGACCCCGACCGGGAGGGCGAGGCCATCGCCTGGCACCTGTTGGAGACGCTCAAGCCGAAGGTGCCGGTCCGGCGGATGGTGTTCCATGAGATCACCGAGCCCGCCATCAGGGCCGCCGCCGCGGACACCCGCGAACTCGACAGCGACCTCGTCGACGCGCAGGAAACCCGCCGCATCCTGGACCGGCTGTACGGCTACGAGGTCAGCCCGGTGCTGTGGAAGAAGGTCATGCCGCGGCTGTCGGCGGGCCGCGTGCAGTCGGTGGCCACCCGGGTGATAGTGCAGCGCGAGCGCGACCGGATGGCGTTCCGGTCGGCCGAGTACTGGGACATCGCCGCCAAACTGGACGCCGGCACCGGAGCGGACGGCGACGCGACGAACCCGAGGACCTTCGGGGCGCGGTTGGTCGCCGTCGACGGCGCCAGGGTGGCGACCGGGCGGGATTTCGGTTCGGACGGCCGGCTCAAGGCCACCAACGGCGTCATGGTCCTGGACGAAGGCTATGCGCGGCGGCTGGCCGAGGCGTTGGACGGTGCCGACCTGGTGGTTTCTTCGGCGGAGGCCAAGCCGTACAGCCGCAAGCCGTACCCGCCGTTCATGACCTCGACACTGCAGCAGGAGGCGGGCCGCAAACTACGTTTCGGCTCTGAGCGGACCATGCGGGTCGCGCAGCGGCTGTACGAGAACGGCTACATCACCTACATGCGTACCGACTCGACCACGCTGTCGGAGTCGGCCATCGCTGCCGCCCGTGCCCAGGCAACGCAGCTCTACGGCGCCGAGTACGTGCACCCGACCGCGCGGCAATACACCCGCAAGGTGAAGAACGCGCAGGAGGCACACGAGGCGATTCGCCCCGCGGGCGATACGTTCGCCACGCCCGGCCAGCTGCACTCGCGGTTGGACAACGACGAGTTCCGCCTCTACGAACTCATCTGGCAGCGCACCGTCGCCTCGCAGATGGCCGACGCGAAGGGCACCACGCTCACCCTGCGCATCACCGGCGTCGCGGGAAGCGGCGAGGAGTGCGTGTTCTCCGCCTCCGGTCGCACCATCACCTTTCCGGGCTTCCTGAAGGCTTACGTGGAGAGCGTGGACGAGGAGGCGGGCGGTCAGTCCGACGACGCCGAATCCCGGCTGCCCGCCCTGGAACAAGGACAGGCGGTCACCGCCGTCGAGCTGAATCCCGATGGCCACAGTACGAATCCGCCCGCCCGCTACACCGAGGCGTCGCTGATCAAGACGCTGGAAGAACTCGGCATCGGTCGTCCGTCGACGTATGCGTCGATCATCAAGACGATTCTGGACCGCGGGTACGTGTACAAGCGCGGCAGCGCGCTGGTGCCGTCCTGGGTGGCGTTCGCCGTCATCGGCCTGCTGGAAGAGCATTTCGGCAGACTTGTCGACTTCGACTTCACCGCCGCAATGGAGGATGATCTCGACGCCATCGCGGGCGGCCGCGAGCAACGCGGAAACTGGTTGTCCAGTTTCTACTTCGGCGGCGATCACGGTGTCGAGGGCTCGGTCGCGCGCTCGGGCGGGTTGAAGAAGATGGTCGGCGACCGGCTCGACGACATCGACGCCCGAGAGATCAACTCCATCAAGCTGTTCGGTGACGCCGATGGACGTGACGTCGTCGTCCGGGTCGGGAGATACGGGCCGTACCTGGAGCGGATGGTCACGAATCCCGATGATCCCGAAGGGAATTCGGTTTCGCAGCGGGCCAACCTGCCGGATGACCTTCCGCCGGACGAGCTGACCCCCGAGGTCGCCGAGAAGTTGTTCGCGACTCCGCAGGAAGGGCGTGCGCTCGGCGTCGACCCCGAGACCGGGCACGAGATCGTCGCCAAGGAAGGGCGTTTCGGTCCGTACGTCACCGAGATCTTGCCCGCGCCGCAGGCCGAGGTGGCGCAGGAGCCGGTCAAGAAGACCGCGAAGAAGGCTGCCGCGCCGAAGCCGCGCACCGGTTCGCTGTTCAAGTCCATGGATCTGGCCACCATCACCCTCGATGACGCGCTGAAGCTGCTGTCGCTGCCGCGGGTGGTCGGTGCCGACCCGGCCACCGGCGAGGAGATCACGGCACAGAACGGCCGGTACGGGCCGTATCTGAAGAAGGGCACCGATTCGCGGTCGCTGAATACCGAGGACCAGATCTTCACCGTGACGCTGGAAGAGGCGCTGAAGATCTACTCGGAGCCGAAGCGGCGGGGACGGCAAGCCTCGAGTACGGCACCGCTGCGTGAGCTCGGCGCCGACTCGGCCACCGGCAAGCCGATGGTGATCAAGGACGGTCGCTTCGGGCCGTACGTCACCGATGGCGAGACCAACGCAACGCTCCGTAAGGGCGATGAGATCGAGTCGATCACCCCGGAGCGGGCTATGGAGCTGCTCGCCGATCGGCGGGCGCGCGGCCCGGTGAAGAAGGCGGCGAAGAAGACGGCGGCCAAGAAGGCCCCCGCCAAGAAGGCTGCCGCCACGAAGACCGCTGCCAAGAAGGTGCCCGCCAAGAAGGCGACGACCACCAAGACGGTCGCCAAGAAGACCGCCGCGCAGAAAACGGCGGCCAAGAAGACCGGCGTCGGGAAGTCGTGAGTTCACGGCCTCGGCCGTAGCCTGAGCGTCATGACTACCGAACAGGAACGCGAGGATCTGATCGCGATGCTCGCCGATCAGCGCGCGCTTTTTCGTATCGCCCTGCGCGGTATCGACGAGGAGCAGGCGCGGCGGCGGACCACCGTGAGCGAGCTGACCCTCGGCGGCTTGCTGCACCACGTGATCAACTGCGAACGGCACTGGACTTCGGTGATCGTGCGGCGCGACGAGAACGCCGAACTGGACGTCTCGAAGTTCGGTGGCGAATACGTCATGGCGGCCGAGGAGACCGTAGCCGGCCTGCTGGCCGGCTGGGACGACGTCGCCGCGGCGACGGCCGATTTGATCCGCTCGGTGGACAGCCTCGACACCTCGATCCCCACTCCGACGACGCCGTGGACGCCGGAGCGGATCTGGCAGTCGGTGCGCTACACGGTGCTGCACATCCTGCGGGAGATCGCGCACCATTCCGGGCACGCGGATATCATCCGCGAGGCATTGGACGGGGCGAACACTACGCAGCAGCGCGCCTCCTAGCGGCGCGATATCGGCGGTCGACGCCCGGCCGGAGGTGTCGGTGCGAGCCATTAGGGTGGACAGCGTGGCGGGTGTCTTCGATCGATTGGTCGGCCAGGAGGCGGTCGAGTCCGAGTTGACGGCTGCCGCCGTAGCCGCGCGCGCGGGCGTGGTCGAGGGGGCGATGACGCATTCGTGGTTGTTCACCGGCCCGCCGGGATCGGGCAGATCCATCGCGGCGCTGTGCTTCGCCGCCGCATTGCAGTGCACCGACCCGCAGGCTCCCGGGTGCGGCCGGTGCCACGCCTGCACCACGACCATGGCGGGCACGCACGGCGATGTGCGCCGGGTAGTGCCCGAGGGATTGAGCATCAGCACCAAGGAGATGCGTGAGATCGTGCAGATCGCCTCGCGCAGGCCGAGCACGGGCCGCTGGCAGGTGGTGGTCATCGAGGATGCCGACCGATTGACCGAAGCCGCGGGCAACGTGCTGCTCAAGGTGGTCGAGGAGCCGCCGGACCGGACGGTGTTCCTGCTGTGCGCGCCGTCGGTGGATCCGGAGGACATCTCGGTCACGTTGCGCTCCCGGTGCCGGCATGTTCACCTGGTGACACCGTCGGTATCCGCTATCACGCGGGTGCTCATCGAACGCGACAAGCTCGACGAGCAGACCGCGGCCTGGGCGGCCGCCATCAGTGGCGGGCACGTCGGGCGAGCCCGCAGGCTCGCCACCGACGAGCAGGCGCGGGCCCGCCGTAAGCGTGCGCTGGCGTTGGTCACCGCGGTCGGTAAGCCCGAAACGGCCTACTCCGCGGCCGACGAGCTGGTGCGCGCCGCTGACGACGAGGCCAAACAGATGAGTGCGGCCCGCGACGAGCGCGAACGTGCGGAGCTCGCCACCGCGATGGGCGCGGGCGGCACCGGAAAGGGCGCGGCGAGTGCCACCCGCGGCTCCGCGGGCGTGTTGAAGGACCTGGAACGACGGCAGAAATCCCGCGCCACCCGCACCGGCCGCGACGCCCTCGATCGCGCCTTGATCGACGTGGCAGGCGTGTACCGCGACGCGCTGGCCGTCCGCTTCGGCGCCGCCCAGCGAGATCGCGGCGTCGCGCTCACCCACCCCGACCTGACCGACCAGATCCACAACCTGGCCGCCCGCGTGCACCCCGAGGGCCTGCTCCGGTCCATCGAGGCCGTCCTCGCCTGCCGCAGCGCCCTCGACCTGAACGTCAAACCCCGCTTCGCTCTCGCCGCCATGGCAGCAGCCCTGATCGCAGCCCAGTCACAGTGACCGTGACCACCGGTTTTCGCGATCCGGCCCAGAGACGATAGACTCGCTTGGCCGCAAGGCACGCCGCCTTAGCTCAGTCGGTAGAGCGCTTCACTCGTAATGAAAAGGTCGGGGGTTCGATTCCCCCAGGCGGCTCCACATGGAAACCGGATCTAACCAGCCGATCTCCGCCGTCCCCGTTGTTCCGGCGAGATGCCGGATCACCCCGTTCTGTCACGGTTTGTCACAAGAGCCTCCAACGTGCTCGCCGCTGACGCCGGCGCATCGCTTTGCGAGTGCACGTAGGTGCGCATCGTGAACGCGTTGTCTGCGTGCCCGAGCCACTCGGCTATCACCGCGATCGGCACCCCTCAAGAGCGCACCGGCAGCGCTTGACCGCTGGAGCGCATTTTGATCCAGTTCGCGTGTTCTGGCATCCGCTTCGGCGACGCGGCAGCACGCGGACTCCTCGGCGCGGGCTGCTTTTTCGTTCACCGAGCAGTGCCGGGCACTACGTCAGCCGTCCCCGACTTGCTCTCCCGCAGTTGCCCACCCAATCCGCCGGCTACGCACGTGGGGCTTGGCTGTGGTCCGGATATACGAAGTTCGAAACCGAGCTGACCAGTGGGATG
>NZ_JBQWRH010000022.1:0-91508 GCF_052545115.1 Nocardia glycosmidis
CCGAGTCTTGGGGTTTTGGGGGGGGGGGGGGGGGGGGGGGGCCCCCCCCCCCCCCCCCGACACAAATCCTTACAGAACCACGGTGACGGTTTTCTCCTCGGTGTTGGCGAGGATCCCGCTCCACCCCAACTCACGCCCGATTCCGCTGGATTTGACCCCTCCCCACGGCAGCGCTGGATTCAGCGCAGCCCAGCCGTTCACCCAGACCGCGCCCGCTTGTACTTTATGGGCAAGGGTGTGCGCGAGCGTCACATCGCGCGTCCAGATGGTGGCTGCCAGGCCGTACTCGGTGTCGTTGGCGATCCGGATCGCCTCGTCCACGTCGTCGAACGGGATCACCGCACCGACCGGACCAAAGATCTCTTCTCGCGCAATCGTGCTGTCATTGGTGACGTCCGCGAAAACGGTTGGCTCGACGAAGAATCCCGCCCGATCCACTCGCCCACCGCCGGCCACCAGCCGTGCTCCTTCGGCCTTACCTCGTTCGATATAGGCGAGGACGCGTTCCTGCTGGCGGCGGTTCACCAGCGGTCCGATCGTCGTGGCCGGATCGAAAGGTTCGCCGGGCACTTGCGCGCGGGTCGCGTCGCCCAACGCCGCGACCACCCGGTCGTAGACCGATCGGTGCACCAGAATCCGAGTGCCCGCCGCACATACTTCGCCTTGGTTGAAGAACAGCCCCATGGCGATGCCTTGGACCGCTGCGTCGACGTCGGCGTCCGGCAGCACGATCTGCGGGCTCTTGCCACCCAGTTCCAGTGTTACGCGTTTGAAGGATTCCGCGGCTGCTTGCTGGATGTCCCGGCCGACCTCTGGCGACCCTGTGAAGCTGACTTTGTCGACGTCGCGGTGGCGGACCAGAGCCGCGCCGGCGACCTTGCCGAGACCTGGCACGATATTGACGACCCCGGGCGGGAACCCGGCCTCGTCGATGAGCTTGACCAGATGCAGGACCGAGAGCGGCGCGTCTTCGGCGGGCTTCACAACCAGCGTGTTTCCGGCGGCGAGAGCCGGTGCGAGCTTCCACCCCGCGATCATCAGCGGTGTGTTCCACGGGATGATCGCCGCGATCACGCCGATCGGTTCCCGGACGGTGTAGGAGTGTGTCGGACGCCCCATGTGACCGGCGGTCGGAATTGCCGCGCCCTGAATTTTGTCGGCCCATCCAGCGAAGTGGCGGAAGGTCGCGATCGCGTTCGGGATGTCCAATACCGTCGGCTGGCCGATCGGCTTGCCGATATCTAGTGCCTCGAGCCGGGCCAGGAAGTCGCCATCGCGCTCGATGAGATCGGCGAGCCGATTCAGCAGAACACCTCTGTCGGCCCCGGACATCGAGCCCCACGTGCCGTTCAGTGCGCGTCGCGCCGCCGTCACGGCGCGATCGACATCGTCGGCGTCCGCAGCGGAAACCTGAGCCAGCAGACCCCCGTCAGACGGATCTACGACATCGAATGTTTGCGCCGCCGGTTGCCATGCCCCGCCGATGAAAAGCTCGGTCCGGACGGAATTCGGCGTCAGTTTGCGCGCCGCGGTTGTCGTCAGCGGAGCCGCGCTCGTTCGGCCGCCGACTCCCGGGATGCTCGGCTGAGCGCCCTCCAACTCCTCGAGACTTGCGGCGAGTCGGTCGACGAGCAGATCCAGATGTTCGTGTTCGAAGACCAGCGGGGGCCGGATCTTGAGGACGTTGTCGTGCGCGCCGATCTTGCTGATCAGCACTCCTCGACGTCGCATATCCTCGACAACCCACTTGGTCTGCTCGGCTGCGGGGTTGCCGCTTCCATCGACGAATTCGAGGCCGAAGAACATACCGGTGCCTCGCACGTTCTTGACGTAGGACGATTCGTTGGCGAGTTTTTCCAGCACCTCGCGGGCGCGGATGCCGATTTCCGAGGCGCTGTTCTGCAGTTCTCGGTCACCCATCTCCTGCAACACCGCGATGCCCACCGCGGCGGAGACCGGATTGCCCGCGAAGGTGTTGAAGTAGAGGTTCGCCGAGCCGAACTCGTCGAGTAGCTCTGAAGTGGTGATCACGGCACCGAGCGGATGACCATTGCCCATCGGCTTGCCGAGTGTGACCAGCTCGGGCGTGAGGTTGTAGAGCTCGTGGCCCCACATCGCTATCCCGGAACGGCCGAATCCCGACTGCACCTCGTCGGCGATGACAAGGCCGCCGGCGGCACGCACCAGGGCGGCGACGCCCTCGATATAACCTGCGGGAAGCCGCAGCAATCCCTCTGTGGAGAACAGGGGGTCGAAAAGGAACGCGGATACTCCGTGGCCAGCGGCCTGAAGTGCAGCGATAGCGCCGGCGGCCTGGCCCAAAGCCTCGGCGAGTACGTCGCCCTCCGGCCTCGGATCGTTGTCGAGATCGGGGATGCGCAGTGCTCGGACGTGCTCGCCCAGCGGTTCCTTCACCCGGAGGCCGGTGGTCGACACCGCGAGGCTGGTGGTGTTGCCGTGGTAACAGAAATCCGATACCAGCACGCCCGTGTGGCCCGTGTGCTGCCGGGCGATTCGCAGTGCGAGCTCGTTCGCCTCCGATCCGCTGTTGACGAAGAACACCTTGCTCAAATGTGGTGCGAAGGTCGCCAGCAGCAGTTCCGCGTATTCGACTGTCAGCGCCGACAGGTAGCGTGAATTGACGTTGAGCCGCCCCGCCTGCTCGGACAGTGCGCGCACGACCACGGGATTGCAGTGACCGACATGGGGGACGTTGTTGTAGGCGTCGAGGTATTCGATGCCGTCAGCCGCTTTCAGCCAGACGCCCGCACCGGAAACCAGGTGTAGCGGCTCCGCGTAGAAGAGCGGTGAGTGTGGGCCCAGTGTTGCTGTACGGCGGGCCAGCAGAGCCCGCGCTGCCCACGCGCTGGAAGTCGTCATGACGTCTCCTGTGACCGGGGGCCGCCGACCGGCACGCCCTTGGTTGACTACTCGTAATAAATATATACTTCCAGTAAAGTTTTCTGAATCGGGCGGGTTCACTCCGGGGCTTGGTTCGCCATCAGCTCCGTCATCTGCCGGAACTGGGTCGGTCGTTTTTTTCGGATCCACAGCGCATGTCCGACGCCGGCTGCGAACACCACTGCGAGCAGCGCCGGCAGGCAGTTCACCCATCGGCTGCTGGCGCCGCTGAGCAGGTCGAACTTGCCGACCGCGAGGACGACCGCGGCGAACAGGCCGATAAAGGCGAGCAGCGGCGCTGTCAGAGTCGCGTAGCCGGCCTTCGCGCCGACTCGGCGGAAATAGCCGACGACCGCGAGGCTGGTCACGCACTGCAGGGCGATGATTCCGACCGTGCCGAAGCCGATGCCGACGGTCCCCAGTCCGACCATCGGTGCAACCCCGGTGGCCACGCACACGAGAACCGTTGCCGTCGTGACGATCGAGATCGCACAGCTCGCCACGGACGGGCTGCCGTGCCGGTGATGGATGCGGCCGAGTTGGTGCGGCAGGCATCGTTGCCGCCCGAGTGCGAACAGATAACGACTCGCTACGTTGTGGATGGCGAGAGTGGTGGCGAACAGGCTGGTTGCCATGAGGACTGCCATGACGTCCGCAACCCATGGCGCGAGATAGGTCGCGGTCAGGTCGAAGTAGATGTTGCCGGTGGACTGCCCGGCGGCTTCGGCTATCCGGTCGGGGCCGACCGCGCCCACGGTCACCCAGGTTGTCAGGACATAGAACGCGCCGATGAGTGCTACCGCGCCGTAAGTCGCTCGCGCCACGCTACGCCGCGGGTCGTGGGTTTCCTCTGAATACAACGCGGCCGATTCGAATCCGATGAAACACGTGAAGGCGAGCATCACGGCGATTCCCGGCGTGCCCGATATCGCGGCATGCGGGGAGAACGACTGGGCCGGGAAAGCATGCACTCCGGCGTGCCAAATGATGCTGATCACCAGGCAGAGCAGAATCGCGAACTCCGCGGTCAGGAGCACCGCGATCAGGCGGGAGCTGAGGTCGATCCGCCGGTAACCGAGCACCCCGACGGCCACGCAGCCGCCGACCGCGAACCAGATCCACGAACCGTTCCAACCCGTGATCTGCTGGACAGCTGTCTGGGTGAAGACAGCGACGTAGCCGTACCCGCCCGCTACGAACACTGTGTAGGAGACCACGGCGACAAACGCCGCGCCGAGTCCGGGGGCGCCCCCCAGCCCCTGGGCGATGTAGGAGTAGAAGGCCCCTGTCGAAACGATCCGGCGGCTCATCGCCGAGTATCCGACCGAGAAGAAGGCGAGCACGATGCTGACGCAGACAAAGGTGAGCGGAACCCCTGGTCCATTGCCGAGCGCGAAGGCGACCGGGACGATCCCGATGACCGCCGCCATGGGAGCTGCCGCCGCGACGACCATCAGGATGAGCCGCCAGGTGCCGAGGCTACGTCGGAGACCATGCTCCGGGACTGTTTGCGTTGTGACATTTGCTGATTCGACGCTGAGCGGAAGCGCCTCGGGAGATTCGTTCACGGGCCGTTGATCCTGTACTGGAGTGATTCGGGCCCCCTGCACCGGGGGTGTCCGACGACCATAGGCTTACGGAGAGGTATGTCACAATACGTTTGGGCAAAAACGCGAACGGCCCGTACATAGTTGTTACATGTAGTTCAAATATGACCTCTGGGCGGCGCACTCTTCTCCCCCCGCTGCGAGCTCTCCGCCATCCTCACGAAGGCCGCGCAGGTCCGCCACGCAACAACTCGCGGCACAGGTCCGCAAACGCTCGCGCCCGCCGGGTCGGCCGCGCGGCCGAATTCGTCACCAACAGCACGTCGACCGGTGGGCCGATCCCCTCGAGATCTACTGCGGCAATCGCGCTCCCGTCGTAGCTGCGCTCGGCCATCGGCCGCTGCAGCAGGACCGACCAGCCCATGCCGCGCCCCACGAAAGTACGCACGGACTCCACGCTTCCTGTGCGGAATCGGATATCGGGCACATGACCGGCCTCCGCTATCCGGCCGGTGAAAAATTCCAAGCTGGGAGCCATGTCGATCATCACCATCGGCTCATCGATCAGCTCGGACAGCGCGACCTTGGTCCGCGTGGCATACCGATGTCCGGCGGGCAACGCCGCATAGGGCGAGCAGGAGTACAACCGAACCGTCGTCACATCCGACCCCAAGCCGATGTCATACATGATCGCCAGATCGCACAATCCGTCGGCCAGCCGCCGCAGGAGACCGTCGACGGTGTCCTCGACCAGATCGATCTCGAGTTCCGGATAGCGGATCGGAACCTCCTCCAGAACCCTCCCCATCACGAACGGCGTGATGGTCGGGAAACAGCCGACAGCGAGCCGACCCGAGATGTCCTGCCCAACCGTGCGGACAGCACTCTCGAGTTCGCCCACGAGGGCCAACACCTGCCGGGCATCGACCAGCAACTGCCGACCCGCTGCCGTCAGCGCGGGCGGCCGCGCAGGCCGACGCACCAGAACCTGGACTCCCAGCGCCTTTTCCAGCTGACTGATCGCCAAGGACACCGCGGTCTGCGAAATATGGAAATGAGCCGCTGCCGCGCTCAACGTGCCCCGTTCGACGGTGGACACGAAGTATTCGAGCTGCCGCAGCGTGACATCCACGGGCTTCATAAGTTCAACTTAGGTTAAACGCCGGATATATGCGCTTTTCATTGAGCATGACACCGGTCACACTCAGTGGTGCTCATACACTCAACGAGGAGAACCCCGGTGACGACAGCGCAACCCGATCTCGACTTCGCCGCTATGATGGCCGACCCCTTCCCGTACTTCGCCGGCCTGCGCAGTAACCAGCGCTGGACCTGGTCCGAGACTATGCGGATGTGGCTGGTCAGCCGGTTCGACGATGTCGTCTACGTCGACTCGCACCCGGAGATCTTTTCGACCGAGATTCCCGGCGCGCTGCTCACCCGAACCATCGGACAGACAATGATCCGCAGCGAAGGCGAACGCCACCGCCGTGTCCGCAGCGCCGGCGACGAGCCACTCAAGCGCCGCTCGATACAGCGAGCATGGCCCGAGGTGATTCGCGAGCTCGCTCAGCACTACATCGAGCCGCTGCGCGACCGCGACCAGGCCGACCTCGCGGCCGACTTCGCGAACGACTACACCGGCGCATGTCTGCGCGAAGTCCTCGGCTTGCTCGACGCCACGCCCGAGGACATCCGCAACTGGTCCGACGCCTACATTCAGGGTTTCATCAACAACAACGACGACCCGCAGGTGTGGGCTACTGCCGAACGCGCGCGTGCCGAGAACACTGAAGCGGTCCGGCTGGCCGTCGAACGCGTACGCAAGCAGCCCGACGCCACCGTCGTCTCGGCCATGGCGCACGCTCACCCCGAGAACCCGCTGTCCCTCGAAGAGATCGCCGCCAATATTCGCCTGATGATCGCCGGCGGTTTCAATGACGCCCGCGACGCAGTCGCCACCTTGCCGTGGTTGCTGATGACACACCCCGAGATTCGACAGCGAACACGCGAGGACAGTGCGGCGTTCGAGCGCGCCATAGACGAATCGGTTCGGTGGCTGACGCCGGTCGGTAGCTACCCTCGCGTCGTCATCCAGGACTACTCCGGTCCCGCGGCGGATCTGAAAGTCGGCGACACCGTCCTGGTCCTGGCGGCTTCGGCAAACTACGACGAACGAAAGTTCGCCGATCCCAGCACCTTCGACATCGACCGGCCGGGACTCGAAGACCACCTCGGCTTCTCGGTCGGTGCGCACTTCTGCCTCGGCAGTCATCTCGTGCGGGCCATGATGCGCGCCGCGGTGCCGCTGATTCTCGACCTGCCGGGCATCCGTCCGGCCGGTACGCCGCAATTCGTCGGCTGGCAATTCCGGGGACCGGTCACCGTGCCGGTGCTGTTCGACCACACGGAGAAGAAATGAGCGAGACAATGACCCGTATCAAACTCTGCAACCGAGCGGACGTGCCCACGAACGGCATCATCCGTATAGCCGATGTGCCAGGCATCGACATCCCGTTGGCCGTGGCCGATTCCGACGGCCGGATCTTCTGCATAGCCGATCTCTGCAGCCATCAGACCGCCTCGCTCTCCGACGGTTGGGTCGAGGACGGATGCGTCGAATGTCCGCTGCACGAATCGCGATTCGATCTGGCGACCGGTGCGCCCGACGTTCCGCCGGCCCGTGAACCGATCGCTACCTTTCCGGTGGCTGTCGAGAATGGCGAGGTCTTCCTCCTGGAGCGGCAGCCATGAGCCACATCGCGGTGGTCGGCGCATCGCTGGCTGGGCTCCGAGCAGCCGAGGCGCTGCGTCGGGAAGGATTCGATGGCGAGCTGACGATCGTCGGCAGTGAGTCCCACCTGCCCTACGATCGCCCACCCCTGTCGAAGGACTACCTACTCGGTAACGTCGCCGCGGCAGATATCACGCTGGCAGATCAGGCCACTCGGGACGCGCTCGAGGCGCGCTGGATCCTGGGCCAGGCGGCGACGAACCTGCACCCCGGCCAGGTGACCATCGCCGACGGCGAAACCCTGTCCGCAGACGGCATCGTCATAGCCACCGGCGCCCGCGCACGGACACTCCCCAACGGCGGCGATCTCCCGGGAATTCACGTTCTGCGCACGCTCGACGACGCCATTGCGCTCAGCCGAGAACTCGACTCTGCGCATCGGGTCGTGATCGTGGGCGCGGGCTTCATCGGCGCCGAAGTCGCCTCCACCGCAGCAACTCTCGGTAAGCGGGTGACTATCGTCGAAGCCGCGACGAATCCATTCGAGACCCACCTGGGCCGAGTGGCCGCGGATGTCCTCCGACGAACGATGAACGACCACGACGTGGAACTGCGCACCGGACAGACCGTCGCCGAATTCCGTGGTGCGGAGCGTATCTCGGCCATCGTGCTGAACGACGGAACGCAGCTCCCGGCCGATCTGGTTCTGATCGGCATAGGCGCGATCCCCAACACCGAGTGGCTCGACCGGTCAGGCGTGCGCTGCGACAACGGGGTTCTGACCGATGCCTGGGGCCGGACGAGTCTTCCAGGTGTGGTAGCTGCCGGGGACGTCGCCCGATTCCAGCGTGGCGATCGGCGAGTCCGAGTCGAGCACTGGTCTACCGCCTCAGGCATGCCTGGCGTTGCCGCCCGAGCGCTCTTGGCACACCTCTCGGCGGGCGAGCCCGGTACGCCGTACCTCGATGCGCCCTACTTCTGGTCGGACCAGTTCGGTCACCGTATTCAGTTGGTAGGCGCAATCGCGCCGGATGTTCCGCTCGACATCGTCGACGGAGCCGTCGAGGACGCGCGGTTCGTCGCCGTGCAGTACCGGGATAACGCGATCAACGCAGTCCTCGGCTGGAGCATGCCCCGCGAGTTCACCCAATGGCGTCGACGTAACCACGATGCTCTGCGGGCGGCCGGGTCGGAGACCGATCGGGTTGAACCGGCACTGCTGACGAGTGCGGACCGTTCCGAATAGTGCCAGTGGACGGGGAATAACGCCAACTGGCACAGTTCGTTTTCGAAGTGCGCCGCGCGGCTGCGGTCAGGGCCGCCGGTTGTCGATCAGCCGCTTCGCCTTGCCGATCGAGCGTTCGAGCGCAGCCGGCGGGAGCACTTCGACCTCCACACTCACACCGATCCGGTTCTTGATCTGCTTGCGCAGTTGGTCGGCCGCCGCGCCGTGCTGATCGGGCAGTGCGTCGGGTCGCGCTTCCACACGCACGGTCAGGATATCCATGCGAGATGGACGATCCAGGATGCACTGGAACTGCGGCGCCAACGCGGGCACGGTGAGGATGATTTCCTCGATCTGGGTGGGGAAAAGGTTGACCCCGCGCAGGATGATCATGTCGTCGCTGCGGCCGGTGATCTTCTGCATCCGCCGCATCGACCGTGCGGTGCCGGGCAGCAGGCGAGTCAAATCCCTTGTGCGGTAACGGATCACCGGCATCGCCTCCTTCGTCAGGGAGGTGAAGACCAGTTCGCCCTCCGCCCCTTCGGGCAGCACCTCACCCGTCTCGGGATCGATGATCTCCGGATAGAAGTGGTCCTCCCAAATGTGCAGGCCATCCTTGGTCTCGGCGCACTCCATGGCCACGCCGGGGCCGATGACCTCCGACAGCCCGTAGATGTCGACGGCGTCGATCGCCAGTACCTTCTCGAGTTCGGCGCGCATCTGTTCGGTCCAGGGCTCGGCGCCGAACACGCCCACCCGCAGCGAGGTCGCGGCGGGGTCGACGCCTTTCGCGATCATGGCGTCGAGGATAGTCAGCATGTAGGACGGTGTGACCATGATGGCGTCCGGCTTGAAGTCCTCGATGAGCTGCACCTGACGATCGGTCATCCCGCCCGACATCGGTATGACCGTGCATCCGAGCCGTTCCGCGCCGTAATGCGCGCCGAGCCCGCCGGTGAAAAGCCCGTACCCGTAGGCGACATGAACGGTGTCGGTGGGCCGGACGCCGCTCGCACGCAGGCTGCGAGCGATCAGATCGGCCCAGTTGTTCAGGTCATTGGACGTATACCCGACTACGGTCGGCTGACCGGTGGTGCCGGAGGAGGCGTGCACCCGCGACACCTGCTCGCGCGGGACTGCGAACATCCCGAACGGATAGTTCGCCCGGAGATCGGCCTTCGTGGTGAATGGAAACTTCGCCAGATCTGCGAGCTCGACCAGATCCGAGGGGTGTACCCCAGCATTGTCGAAGGCGTTCCGATAATGCGGAACATTGTTGTATGCGTGCTGGAGCGACCATTTCAGCCGGTCCAGTTGCAGTGCCGAAATCCGGTCGCGGGAGGCGAATTCGATATCTGTTTCGGGCGTCTGCGGTGAGAGGGGGGCAACGCTGCTCATGATGACTCCGGGTAAGGGTTCAGGCGTCGAAGTCGACGGTAACCGACTCACTGAGGGGATAGGTTTGGCAGGTCAGGACGAAGCCGTCGGCGACTTCGGACTCGTCCAAGGCGTAGTTGCGGCGCATATCGACCTCTCCGCCGGTGATCTTGGCCCGGCAGGTGCCGCACACGCCGCCCTTGCAGGCAAACGGCAGGTCCGATCGGATCTGCTCGGCCGCATCGAGGATGTTCTGGTCCCGGCTCAGTTGCCCCGTGGCGCTGCGCCCGTCCAAGGTAATGGTCACGGTGCTGGTCGGTCCGTCGATCCCCGCCTCGCGATGGGTCGTCTGGACCGGAGGCGCGTCCTCGACGAAGAACAGCTCATGGTGGATATGCTGCTTTCCGATGCCGAATTCGGCGAGGACTTGCTGCGCGTCGGTCACCATGCCGAACGGCCCGCAGAGCCAGACGTCGTCGATGTCGGCGATCGGCACGACCGAGCTCAGGATGGCGCGCAACCGCTCGGCATCGAGCCGACCGCTGAACAGTTCGACATCCCGGGGTTCCCGGGACAAGACGTGGATCACGTCGAGGCGCGCACCGTAGCTGTCCTTGAGGTCGGCGATCTCCTCAGCGAACATCACCGACCGGACACGGCGATTGCCGTACAGAAGAACGACTTCGGCGTCCGAATTCTCCAGCACGGAACTGGCGATGGACAGCATCGGTGTGATACCGGAACCAGCGGCGATCAACAGGTGCCGACCCCCGGCGGCCGGATCGGCCACGAATGTCCCACTGGGGCCCTGCACCTCGATCAGATCACCGGCGCGCACCTCGTTGACCAGCCACGTCGAGAACAGCCCGTCCGGCACCTCCCGCACGCCCACGCGCGGTGCGTGCCCGATCGGCGCGCAGATCGAGTACGACCGGCGATGCTCTACGCCGTCGACGATGCGGCGCAGGGTCAGCGACTGCCCCGCGTCGAACGCGAACTCGTCCGCGAACTCATCCGGGATATCGAAGGTAACCGCCACCGCGTCGTCGCAGAGCCGCTCGACATCGGCGACAGCCAGCGACCGGAATGGCCGGTTGCGCGACACCGAACCCAACCCTTTGCTCTGCACTGGTGCGCTCATCTCCGCACCTCGCCGGCGCTCGGTTCCGGCATGACCGCATGGACGGCTGTGTCCATTGTTCGCTCGCTCATGTCAAATTTCCTTCACGTGGTCGAACGGCTCGAGGCACGTCGCACAGCGGTACTGTGCCTTGCACAAGGTCGCGCCGAACTCGGATACCAGGCGCACGTCCGCGGATCCGCAGTTCGGGCAGACAAGGTCGCGCGGGCGTGCGGTGAGGGTCAACGGAATCGGGCCCGGTGCGCGCGTGGGCGCGGGTCCCGGCAGGGAGTAGCCGAACTCACGCAGCTTCCTTCGCCCCTCGTCGGTGATCCAATCGCTGCTCCATGCCGGCGCGAGACTGGTGTCGACGCGGACGTCGGCGTAGCCGTTGCGCCGCAGCGTTTCTTCGATGTCGACTCGCATCGTCGCGATCGCGGGGCACCCCGAGTAGGTCGGCGTGATCGTCACAACCACGCGATGGTCATCGGTGATCTCGACGCCACGCACGATACCCAGATCAGCGAGGGTGAGCATCGGCATTTCCGGATCGAGCACGGAATCGACCAGATCGCGGACGCTCATCCGGGTCGGCGCGGACATGATCACCACTTCCCTTCGGGGTGGGCGCGGGCCACGCTCTGCATTTCGGCGAGCACCAGGCCCAGCGCCTCGGTGTGCAGGCCCTGGCGGCCCGAGCGACCGCCGACGGTCCCGATAGTCGCCGCACGCGGTGCAGGCAGTTCGGCCGCGTGCAGCACTTGGGCCAGCGCCGCATCGAATTCCGCGCGCACCGTGCTCGGATCGATGCCGACGCCGACGGCGGCCATGGCCGATTCGGTGTCGGTGCAGACGAACAGCTCCGGGATGAACGGCCAGATGAATTCGATCGCCTCGACCAGCCGGCGCCGCGACTCCGCGGTCCCGCAGCCGAGCGTCACCGCCCAGCGCGCCGCGTAGTCGCGGTGATAGGTCAGTTCCTTGACGCCCTTGTGCGCCACCGCGGCCAGCACCGGGTCACGGGAATCGCGGAGCCTGTCGAACAGCGCCAGCCGCCAGGTCGAGAACACCAGTACTCGGGCAATGGTGCGAGCGAAGTCGCCATTGCCGACCTCGACCAGTCGCACACAACGGAACTGATCCTCGTCGCGGAAAAAAGCGAGCGCATCGTCGGCGGGGACCGGAGAAGATTCGGAGATGTACGGAACGATCGACGGATCCGCCGCAGCCGCGCGAGCCAGCAGCAACCGTGCCTGACCGAGCAGGTCGAGGCCGATATTGGCCAGTGCGACCTCCTCCTCCAATTCGGGTGCACGCGCGGTCCACTCCGCTAGACGCTGTGCCGAGATCAGGGCGTCATCACCGAGCATCAGGCAGTAACGCGCGAGCGCGGACAGATCCACGTCATCCGGGACGGTGGTGTCGACGCCCGCCAGCGGATCGTCGAAACTCGTCCCGAAGGCCCACTGCCCATGGCTGTCGTCCTCGCCGATCAGGCCGCTGAAGGCGTTGTCGTGATCGATCATGGTCTCTGCCTTCACATGTGTGGGACGTTGTCGGGAATGTCGTAGAACGTCGGGTGGCGGTACACCTTGTCGCGATTGGGCGCGAAATACGGGTCCTTTTCCGACGGGCTGGACGCGGCGATCGAATTCGACGGCACGACCCACAGACTCACACCCTCATTGCGCCGGGTGTAGACATCACGAGCGTGCCGCAGTGCCATCTCGTCGTCGGCGGCGTGCAGCGAACCGACGTGCACATGATTGAGTCCGCGCTTTCCGCGCACAAAAACCTCGTAGAGCGGCCATTCGGCCTTGATCTGCGACGGTTCGACGGTGGACTGGACGTCGGTCATTGTTTCGAGCCCTCTCGTTCCCGTGCGGCAAAGGCGACGGCGGCCTCGCGCACCCAGGCGCCGTTCTCATGTGCGTTGCGGCGGTTGGTGATTCGTTCGATATTGCACGGGCCGTTGCCGCTGATGATGGCGGCGAATTCGTGCCAGTCGGGCTCGCCGAAGTCGTAGCTCCCGCGCTCCGCGTTCCACACCAGGTCCGGGTCGGGGAAGGTCACGCCGAGCACCTGGGCCTGCGGTACGGACATATCGACGAATCGTTGGCGCAGTTCGTCATTGGTGTGCCGCTTGACCCGCCAAGCCATGGACTGCTCGGTATTGGTCGACTGGGCGTCGGGCGGACCGAACATCATCAGTGCGGGCCACCACCATCGGTCGACCGATTCCTGCACCATGCGGCGCTGGGCCTCGGTGCCGCTCATCATCGTCATCAGCAACTCGTAGCCCTGCCGCTGATGGAACGACTCTTCTTTGCAAACCCGGATCATCGCACGGGCATACGGCCCGAAACTGCTGCGGCACAACGGAACTTGGTTGCAGATCGCCGCGCCGTCGACGAGCCAGCCGATGACCCCGACGTCGGCGTAGGTGAGCGTCGGGTAGTTGAAGATCGACGAGTATTTCTGCTTGCCCTCGATCAACTTGGTCGTCAGATCGGCGCGGTCGGCTCCGAGCGTTTCGGCCGCCGAGTACAGATACAGCCCGTGACCGGCCTCGTCCTGCACCTTGGCCATCAGAATGGCCTTGCGGCGCAGCGACGGTGCGCGGGTCAGCCAGTTTCCTTCCGGCTGCATTCCGATGATCTCCGAATGCGCGTGCTGAGCGATCTGGCGAATCAGTGTCTTGCGATATCCGTCGGGCATCCAGTCCCGGGGTTCGATGCGCTGGTCGCGCTCGATCGTGTGGTCGAATCCCTGCTGGAGTTCTGCCAGCGGTGTTGTCGCAGTCATATGAATCACCGTCCTTCGAAAACCGGCGTGGTTTTGGCTAGGAATGCCTCGACCGCAGCGCTGTGGTCTCGGGTCGCACCCAGCGTTTCCTGAGCGATCCGCTCGCGTTCGAGTGCATCGGGAAGGCCCGCGGACGCTGCCTGTACCAGCTGTTTGACCTGGCGGTATGCCTGCGTGGGGCCGTGGGCGAGCAAGCGCGCGATGCCCGCGGCCGTGGTTTCGACCTCCTCGTCGGCGACCACGCGGTGCACCAGCCCCCAGGCGAGGGCTTCGGTCGCGGTGAAACGATCGCCGAGCAACAGCAAAGCCGCGGCCCGGCTGGCGCCGACCGCATGGACGAGCGCGTGGGTCAATCCGGAGTCACTGGCGAGTCCGATTCCGGTGAAGGCTGTCGCGAACTTGCTGCCGGTGCCGACCACTCGGATATCTGCGGCCAGCGCTATCCCCAGGCCCGCCCCCACACAGGCGCCACGAATGGCGACGACGACCGGAACCGTAAGCTCCGACAACGCCTGGATGAGCGGATTGTAGTGCTCGCCAACGGTTTGCATCGCTGTCGCCGGGTCGGCACGCAAGGCGTCGACATGTTCGGCGAGGTCCTGGCCGACACAGAAGTTCTTACCCTCGGCGTTCAGGAGCACCGCGCGCACCGTCGCGTCGCCGGCGACGCGGTGCACTGCCTGGAACAGGCCGATTTTGGTCGCGGTGTCGAGAGCGTTCGAGGCCGCACCACGCGAGAGCGTGATGGTGGCCAAGCCGTCGGCGATGTGAACGGTGACGGTGCTGTGGTTCGAGGTCATGACCGTCCTTCTGCCGGTACCTGATCCCAGGTGAAGAACCCTTGGCCGGTCTTGCGGCCCAGTTCACCGCGCTCGACCTTCTCGCGCAGCAGCCGGGGCGGCTCGAAACGCGGTCCGAGAGTCGCCGCCAGATGTTCGGCGATAGCGAGGCGAACATCGAGGCCAACCAAGTCGGTAGACCGCAGTGGCCCCATCGGGTGGCGATAGCCGAGTTCCATGGCGCGGTCGATCGCCTCGGCGTCCGCCACGCCCTCTTCGAGCATGCGGATCGCTTCGAGTCCGAGGCCGACGCCGAGGCGGCTGGTGGCGAAACCGGGCGAATCGTTGACCAGGATTTCGGCCTTGCCCAGCGCGGCGACCCAGGCCCGCACGCGCTCGACCACCGAATCCGCGGTGGCCGTGGTTCGGACAATCTCCACCAACACCGACGCCGGAACCGGATTGAAGAAGTGCATCCCGATAAATCGGCTCGGATCTTGAAGTGCGGCACCGAGTTCGCTGATCGACAGTGAACTGGTGTTGCTGGCGATCACCGCCTCGGGGCGGACGATTTTGTCGACCGCAGCCAGCACGTCGATCTTGAGCGCCGGATTCTCCGGAACCGCTTCGATCACCAGATCGAGGTCGGCGGGCAACTCTATGGGCGCGGCCACCGTCGATACCCGTGCGAGGATGTCAGCCGGCTCGACCTCACCCAGCTTTCCGCGCGCTTGGGCCTGACGGAGTCCGCGGGCGACCCGTTCCACGGCCGCCGTCTGGTCCGCCGCCTCGGCGATGACGACCCTGCTACCGAGTGTCGCGAATACCTGCGCGATGCCCGCGCCCATCCGGCCGCCGCCCACGACGGCGACCCGAGCCGGTGTCTGTGTTTCGGTCATGCCTTCTTCTCCAGGAATGCGGTCATGCGGGAGTGTTTGTCCGCGGTCTCGAACAGCACCGCTTGGGCGATATCGGCGGCGAAGGGATGCGAACCCGGCGCGTCCACGATGGTTTTCGTCAATCGCAGCGCCAGTGGCGCGGAGCGCGCGATGCGATCGAGCAGTCGGTGCGCGGCGCTCACGTGGTCACCGGGTTCGGTGACCTCGATGACGAGCCCAGCGCTCAGCGCGGCCTCGGCATCGAGAATGCGCCCCCCGAGCAGTACCTGCTTCGCGATGGACGCGCCCACCAGCAGGGGCAGGCGATAGCTCGCGCCGGCGGCGGCGATGATGCCCAGGCCCGGCTCCGGATTGCCGAACTTCGCTGTGCTCGTCGCGATCCGGATGTCGCAGGCATACGCCAGTTCCGCACCGCCGCCCAATGCGTATCCGGTCACCGCGGCGACCGTGGGGAGCGGCAGGCGCCCGATCCGGTCGAACAGATTGCGGTTGATGCCGGCCAGCGCGTCGTCGCGGGTCCGGTCGCGCAACTGGGCGATATCCGCGCCACCGGCGAAGTGCTCGCCATCTCCGGTGAGCAACATCAGCTTCGGTGCACGCTCCAACCGGGCACAGATGTCGTGCAGCTCGGCGATCATCTCGGCGTTGATGGCGTTGCGCTGCGCGGGACGGTCGAGGATCACGACCATGCGGTCGTCGCGCTCCTCGATCTTCAGCGTGGTGTAGGAGCTCACGGCGCCTCGATCAACATCGCGACACCCTGCCCGACACCGACACACAGCGTGGCCAGACCACGGCGTGCACCCTCCCGCTCCATCCGGCCCACCAGCGTGAGCAGGATTCGTGCGCCCGAACAGCCGAGCGGATGACCCAGCGCGATGGCGCCGCCGTCGGCATTGACGATCCGCTCATCGAGCTTCAACTGCCGAATCACCGCCAGCGACTGTGCGGCAAACGCCTCGTTCAGCTCGACCGCTTCCAGCTCCTGGATCGACCAATTCGCCTGTGCCAGCGCCTTATTGGTAGCAGGCACGGGACCGAGTCCCATCACATTCGGCGCCACACCGGCGCTCGCGCTGGTGACGATCCTGGCGCGCACCCGCAGCCCGTAACGCTCGACCGCTCGCGCGCTGGCGACGACCAGTGCGCTCGCGCCGTCGGAGAGCGGTGACGACGATCCTGCGGTGACGATGCCGCCTTCGCGGAACACCGGTGTCAGCTTCGCCAGCTTCTCCAGGGTGGTGCCGCGGCGTGGAACCTCATCGACATCGAGGACGCCGTCCTTGATCGGTACCCCGACAATTTCTCGATCGAAGTGTCCAGCGTCGGCGGCCGCGGCAGCACGCTGTTGACTACGCAACGCGAAGGCATCGCTCTCCGCTCGCGTAATCCCCTCCAGGGCGGCGACCTCCTCGGCGGTCTCCCCCATAGTCAGGGTGATCTTGCGAATCTCCGGTCCCGCTCCCACCGGTATCACCTTGTCGGCGGCGGTGAATTTCGGATTCGTGAATCGCCAGCCGAGCGAGGTGTCAGCCACCTCGCCGGGCCGCGCCCACGGCGTACCCGGCTTGGCCATCACCCACGGCGCGCGGGTCATCGACTCGACGCCACCGGCCACGATGACATCCGCTTCACCGCTTCGAATCGTCGCGGCGGCGTTTGCGACGGCCGTCAGGCCACTCGCGCACAAGCGGTTGACCGTGTAGCCGGGGATGCTGTCGGGCAGTCCTGCCAACAGCACCGCCATCCGCGCGACATTCCGGTTGTCCTCACCGGCCTGATTGGCCGCACCCAACACGACCTCGTCGACGGACTCGACAGGCACACCGGCCCGGCGCACCGCTTCGGCGACGACCAGACCGGCCAGATCATCGGGCCGGATCCCGGCCAAAGCGCCGGCGTAGCGGCCTTGCGGTGTCCGTGCACCATCCACGAGGAAGACTTCGCCCATCGCTGCTCCTTTTCGGCTCCTGCCCCGAATTATTAACCGAACATTCGGTCAGTATCAAGTCTTACTCTCGAGTATCTGAGGATTGCCCGGACGATGCGTCAAGATGGACGGATGACAACGCCACGTGTAGTCCACCGAACCGGACGCCCCGGCAGGCCCGGGTACGATCTCGACTCACTGCTGGCTGTCGCGGTCAAGGTGTTCAACGACAAGGGCTACGACGGCACCAGCATGGAGGTGCTCGCCAAGCGGCTCGGCATCACCAAATCCGCTATCTACCATCATGTTTCGAGTAAGTCCGAGCTGCTCGAAATGGCATTGGCCCGCGCATTGAACGGACTGTTCGCCGCCACCACGGAGGAGCGAGCGGTCACCGGACGTCACATCGACCGGCTCGAATACGTCGTCCGCCGCAGCGTAGAAGTCCTGGTCGCCGAGCTCCCCTACGTCACCCTGCTGCTGCGCGTACGCGGAAACACCCCGGTCGAGAAGCGCGCACTGGCCCGCCGCCGCGAGTTCGACGCGTTCCTCAGCGACCTGGTCCAAGCCGCCGCCGACGAAGGCGATCTCCACGCGGAAATCGATCCAGCCCTGGTCAGCCGCCTGATCTGGGGCATGATCAATTCGATCGTCGAGTGGTACCGCCCCCGCAACGGCGGCTCGGTCGAGGAATTGACCGACACCGTCGTCATGATCGTCTTCACCGGGCTGCGCCGCGCCGAAACCGATGCTTCCCAGCCCTCGCCCCTTGACACACGCGACGCACTCACGGATCGTGATTACTGACCGAATGTTCAGTTGAACGGAGAGTTGATGAGTGAGCTGCTGCAAAGCTATGTAGGTGGGCGTTGGTACGCCGCGCCCGATGAGGGCGCGCCATTGCTCAGCGCCGTGGACGGCAGCGAAGTGGCTCGAATCTCGTCCACCGGGCTCGACCTCGCCCATATGGTCGACTACGCACGCACCGTCGGCGGGCCCGCGCTGGCCGCGTTGACCTTCCACGAACGCGGCGCGGCCTTGAAGGCGCTGGCTCTGGCACTGCTGGCGGACAAGGAGGAGTTCTACGCGCTCTCGACCGCTACCGGCGCGACCACGCGAGATTCCGCCGTGGACATCGACGGCGGGTTCGGAACCCTGCTCAGCTACGCGAGCAAAGCCCGCCGCGAGCTGCCCAACGACACCGTCTACCTCGACGGCGCGGTCGAGCCATTGGGCAAGAAGGGCACGTTCGTCGGCCAGCACATCTACACCTCCCGCCGCGGCGTGGCTGTGCAGATCAATGCCTTCAACTTCCCCGTCTGGGGCTTCCTCGAGAAGTTGGCCCCGGCGTTCATCGCCGGTGTGCCGTCGATCGTCAAACCGGCCAGCCAGACGGCTTATCTCACCGAACTCGTCGTGCGCCGGATCATCGAATCGGGCCTGCTGCCCGAGGGCTCGCTTCAGCTGCTGTGCGGCAGCGCTCGTGGTTTGCTCGATCACCTGTCCGGCCAGGATTCGGTGGCATTCACCGGTTCGGCCGATACCGCGGCCACGCTGCGCGCCCATCCGAAGGTCCTGACCGAGGGCGTGCACTTCAACGCCGAAGCCGACTCCCTCAACGCCTCGATCCTCGGCCTCGATGTGACCCCGGGCAGCACGGAGTTCGATCTCTACATCAAACAGCTGGTCACCGAGATGACCTCGAAGGCCGGTCAGAAGTGCACCGCGATCCGCCGGGCGTTCGTACCCGAGGCGCTGGTCGAGGACGTCGTGGCGGCCGCATCCGCCCGGTTGTCGAAGGTGGTCGTCGGAGATCCCGATGCCGAAGGCGTGACGATGGGCGCGCTGGCCAGCCTCGAACAGCGCGACGAGGTCCGCAAGTCGGTGCGCGATCTGACCAAGGCCGCTCGCATCGTCTTCGGTGATCCCGATGCAGTCGAGGTCATCGGCGCGGACGCCGCGACAGGTGCGTTCCTGTCACCGATTCTGCTGCGCTGCGACGACCGCGACGCCGTCGAGCCGCATGAGATCGAGGCGTTCGGGCCGGTCAGTACCGTCATCGGCTACCGCGACGCCGCGGATGTCATCGACCTGGCGGCGCGCGGCAAGGGCAGTCTTGTCGCCTCGTTGGTCACCGCGGATTCGGCCATCGCCCGTGACATCGTGCTCGGCGTAGCGCCATACCACGGACGGATCCTGGTGCTCGACAGCGAGGACGCCAAGGAATCGACCGGACACGGCTCACCCTTGCCTGTTCTGGTGCACGGCGGCCCGGGGCGTGCCGGCGGCGGTGAGGAACTCGGCGGCATCCGTGGCGTACTGCACCACATGCAACGCACGGCGGTGCAGGCAAGCCCGAACGTGCTGACCGCGATCGGGCGACGCTGGGTGACCGGTGCGCAGCGACTCTCGGGCGAGGTACACCCCTTCCGTAAGGACCTCGGCGAACTCCGCTTGGGTGACACCATCGTCGGCGGTCCGCGCCGCGTAACCCACGCCGATATCGCCCATTTCGCGGAATTCACCGGCGATACGTTCTACGCACACACCGATCCCGCGGCCGCGGCGGCCAATCCGCTCTTCGGCGGCATCGTTGCCCACGGGTACCTCGTCGTATCCCTGGCGGCCGGACTGTTCGTCGACCCCGCGCCCGGGCCGGTCCTGGCCAATTTCGGCGTAGACAACCTGCGATTCCTCACCCCGGTCAAGGTCGATGACGAACTGACGGTGACCCTCACCGCCAAACAGATCAGCCCGCGTAACAGCGTCGACTACGGTGAAGTGCGCTGGGATGCCACCGTCGCCAACCAGGACGGCGACGTCGTCGCCAGCTACGACGTGCTGACGCTCGTCGCCAAGCCCAAAGGAGATTCCGAATGACTTACCAGATCGCGGTCTGCTACGGAAAGCCGGTCGATCCGGCCGCATTCGACGAGTACTACCGCGCGACGCACATTCCGCTCGCCGCAAAGGTGCCCGGTTTGACCGGCTACACTTTCGGGAAGTGCACGTCATTGGACGGTTCCGAACCCGCGTACTACGCCGTCGCCCATCTGCAGTTCGCTACCAAAGACGATCTGCAGCAGGCGTTGACTTCCCCCGAAATGGGGGCAGCAGGTGAGGATGTGCGCAAATTCGCCACCGGCGGAGCCACCCTGTACATCCAGAACGTCGAATCGGTTCTGTAGTAGTGGATTATAGGCCGCGGGCTCCCGGCAGCCCGCGGCTCATCTCTATTCGTCCGACCCAGAAACCAGGGAAAACCGAAGATGACCGCGATCGACGCGAATTCATTCGAACTCGCCCATCAGATGTTCGCCGATGACATCGCCTCCCGCGCAGCGGGCATCGAGATCGCCGACCTCGGCGAAGGGTACGCCACCGCCACGATGACCGTGACCGAAAGAATGGTCAACGGCCATGGAATCACCCATGGCGGTTACGTATTCCTTTTGGCGGATACGACATTCGCCCTCGCCTGTAATAGTCACGGGCATCGAGCTGTGGCAGCCCGTGCCGATATCCGCTATCTTCGGCCGACTCGGCTCGGGGAAACCCTCACCGCAGTTGCGGCCGAGCGTATTCGCTTCGGCCGCAACGGAATCTACGACGTCACGATCACCGACGAGCAGCAAAACGTCATCGCGGAGTTCCGTGGCGACAGCCGAATCGTTCCCACCAAACCTTGAGATCTCCGAACGCGCCGCGGTCTGATCTCAGGAACTCGTAGCCATGCGCAGGTTCGCATTCGACAGGCTCGGATGCGAACCTGCCGCTGATTTCGGCGGCGAGCGAAGTATCCGTACGCAGCCCACGGCCCGCCGTACGCGCACGCGATCGCCTGCGCAGCCGGCATCCGCCACCTCGCCCGTTCCTGAACCCAGGCTGGATAGTGCACGTCGCAGCGTCCCGCTTTTCCCCCTGCCGGCATGCTCGCTGCTGCCGTCCCGGCGACAGATCGCTACGTCAAAAGCAGGCCTCGGCCGCCGAGGATCGCCGTGCTCGGCCAACCTCGCGCGGCACCCACTGACGTTTCGCGGACTCTGATACGCCGTGCCGTCTCCACGGATCAGAAGGTCTGCCCATTTCCGACCATTTTCGGCAAATGCCACAGCCGAATCGCATCTACCGTATACCCATCTTTTTCCGTGTCGATTCCCGCACTTCCATTAGTCGAATCATTCCGATTACCTGAGGCCGAGCCGACGCCGAAAGCGTTCCCGGGCTGCGCGTCTCCCCGGCAACCAGCAGTGCATCGCGATATCGATTTGAAATTTTTCGATCGGCGTGTACCCGATCCGGAAGCTCGCACCCGGTGGTCGGACTCATGCCGATTTGTCAAGTCGCAGCTGGGCGGGCCGGAATGCTGGTCAGACACCTCAGAGGGTGTCAAAGCGAGAAGAGCCACACCCGAATTCGCGCTCCTCGGCATTAATTGCCGAGAGGATGGTGCTACGTTTCTTATCGATTCCTTTTGGGGTGCGTCCCACGTCGGTGTGGCGACCCCGAATTCCGGGGATTGTTTCAGTCGTGTTCACCGGCAAGCAGGAGTGAAAATGAGCCAGGTATCACCTACCGGACAATCGGATGTCGTCTACACGGATGGCGAGGTACTAGTCGATTCCAAAGGCGAAGCCGCCGAGGCGATCCTCATCCGCGGCGGCCGCGTCGCCGCGGTCGGTTCGAACGCCGAGGTTCTGAGCGCCGCGGGCACGGGAGTCGAGCGTCAGAGCCTGGACGGGGCCACCGTGATCCCCGGTCTGATCGACACCCACCCGCACTTGATGCACTTCGCCGCGATGCGGGCCCCGCTCGTGGATATCACCGAGGCGCGCAACCACTCCGACATCATTGCGGCGATCCGAGCGAAGGCCGCGGAGGTTCCCGCCGGAGAGTGGATCCTGACCACTCCGGTCGGGGAGTACCACTACTTCCACCGGCGCTCCTGGCACGACCTCGCCGAAGGGGCCCTGCCCGACCGGTACGTCCTCGACCGAGCCGCTCCGGACCACCCTGTGCTGATCCAGGCAGTGGCCCCCGTGCTGCCGAACGTCGTGGCGATGAACTCCGCGGCCCTGGCCAAGGTCGGCATCACCGCCTCGACCCCCGACCGCGTGAACAACGTCTGGATCGAAAAGGACAGTGCGGGCTCCCCGACCGGCATCCTGCGCGGCAGTGTCACGAGCTACTACAACCAGGACCCGTTCTTCAACAGCCTGCGGGAGCAGATGCCCGAGCTGATCCAGCGCGACCTGGTCGTCGACGCTCTGCTGAAGGGTGTCCAGGGGTACAACGCCATGGGCATCACCACGGTGTACGAGGGCCACGCCATCGAGATCCCGCAGATCGAGCTCTATCGCGCCCTCAGCGCGCAGGGCCTGCTGAACCTGCGCGTCCAGGCAGCCCCTGAGCTGCAGGGCACGGCACTGCCGGGAGACCGGCCCAAGTCGGTCGAGGAGGCCCGCGCACTGCTGGAAACAGCACTGGCCATGCGCACGCGCGACGACGATTGGATGCGTGTCGACGGTGTCACCGCGTGTACCTACGGCACCTGCTACAGCGGTAACGTCCTGTCGCACGACGGCTACCTGGACCCCTACGGCAATGTCACCCATGGTCATCGCGCGATCAGCGAAGAGAACATGCGGCTGGCCTTCGACTTCTGCGCCGAGCACGGGCTGCGTCTGAACGTCGTCTCGATCACCCCCGACGAGCACGACGAGGCCATCGCGCTGGCGGAAGAGACGATCCGCAAGTACGGCCTCGATCGCTTCGACGGCATCATCCAGCATGCCGAGATGACCCGCCCGGGCCAGTCGAAGCGACTCGCCGAGCTGGGCTTCGACCTGACCGTCAGCTCGAGCTTCACCTTCGGCAAGGGCGACATGATCGCCGAACGGTTCGGCCCCGAGGCGCTGACGCTGCTCAACACCTTCCGCACCCACCTCGACGCCGGGCTCTCCGCCGCCGCCGGCATGGACTGGGGACCCACCAACCCCTTCGAGCAGATGCAGATCGCCGTCACCCACCAGATGTTCCCGAGCGGTCGCACCAATGCGGGCCCCGCACAGGCCATCTCGCGTGCCGAGGCTTTCGCGATGTGGACCGCGAATGGCGCGAAGCTGCTCGGCTGGGAAGGAATCGGCACCCTCTCCCCCGGCAACCACGCCGACCTCGCCATCGTCGACCGCAACCCGATCACCTGCGAAATCGACGCGCTCCCAACGACGCGCGTGTTGCGCACCCACGTCGGCGGCCGCCTGGTCCACGACAACGGCGTGCTCCCCGCCAAGGCCTAGCCGAAAGAGGCATCACCCAGGACGGCCGGCACCGCCCATTGCACCGCGTGGCGGCCCGCACCTTCAGCGGGCCGCCACGCGGCGTTCGCGGCTCGTCGTCGCACGGTCACGGTCCGAGAAACAACCGTTCGCACGGAAGCCGCGGCAGCAGCCGACAATCCTCAACGGCTTCGCCGATCAATTCGATTGTGCACCAGCGCTTTCGCCGCCAATCGTGGATCAAATTGCGTACCGCCGCCGCCGCTGCGGTGTACTCGAAGACCATACCGGCCATCGAGATCCGCAGGTGTAGATCACGTTCGGGCGGGAACAATCCCGCTAGGTGGTGCGACCCCGACACATCGGTATTCGGCTTGGTTGCCGCGCAGACGCTATGCAGGGATCTCCGATGTCCACTTCGGGCTCCCGCCACATCGGCGTCTCGGGCGTGGTCGAGAGCATCGCTCAGCACGTTCCCAGTGCTGTGCGGCCCAGTGCTCATCCCTTCCGGACGAGCGATGGCGACGCTCGCGACCGCCGCAGAGGAGCTCTCCCCGCTCCGAAGCTCACGCGCCGCACGTTCGGCAGGCCAACGCCTCAGCGCACCACTCATGTTCTTTCCCTATCAATCGATGACATCGGACGGCGCCGCACTTCGCGACCTCCCGGTTGCGACGCCGCGGCCCAGCGCACGAATGCGCATTCGACCAGCATCACAGTCAACTTGAACTAGTTATTAAATACTTGTACGCTTAGTTCAGATTATTTTCAATGACTGCACCCGGGCCACGCAGCCGGATCGAATGAGGCCGCCATGAGGAACGCTGCAGCGCGACCAGTCGAGAAGCCCACCCGCGGCGATGCGGAACAGGATCACCGGCGTATCATGGCCGAGGCGCACGGACTGCCGTCGGCCCGCGCTTTCGGCTTCACCCTCGACGAGGTCGCAGCGTCGGCTTGGCGCGATTCGTCCGTCATTTCGCCGACAGGCAGGACGTCAGCAATCGGGCTTGCGGCGCCGCTGATACCCTCGGCGACACCAAGCGATTGATCGATGACTAGCCGTCGTGAGGTACTCGATGCTGCAAACCAGCCACCGCCCCGCGGACGATGCGGACATCGCCACAGTCGGCCGCGGACGTTCCGAGCTGGCGTTCGGGCCGTGGCGTGAAGCCATCTCAGCCGAATTCGTGCCGCTCGAGGCGGCTCTCAGGTCGTCGGCGTCCGCACTGGGCTTCGTTGGCGAGCTCCGGTCCCGGACTCTCGGCAGTATCCAGTTGAGCGAGGTGTCCGGTGGCGCCGTCGTGGTGAGCCGCACCCCCGGGATGATCCGCCGTTCCGATCCAGGTCTGATCAAACTCGGTATGCAGGTGCAGGGACGCAGCATCGTTCGCCAGAGCGGCCATGAGGCCGTGCTCACACCGGGCGATTTCGCCATCTACGACACTGCGCGGCCGTACCGCGTCGAGTTCACCGGGTCGTGCGCGATGTTCGTGGTGATGTTTCCGCGTGCGGAACTCCGCTCTCGCGAACAGGATCTCGCTTCGGCGGTGGCCCGAAGTATCAATGGCGAACAAGGGATCGGCGGCGTGCTCTCTCCCTTCTTGTACGGGCTGCGACGGAGTCTCGCCGACGAAGGCTTCCGGGATTCCCCGATGCTCGAGAGCGCCGTCTTCGACCTGGTTTCAGCCGTACTGGAGGTCGGCAGCCCCGCCGATCACGAGCATTCGGGTGAGGTCCTGCTGGCAAGTGCGAAGGCATTCATCGAGGCGCACCTGAGCAATATCGACCTGAACACCAGAATGATCGCCGAGAACCACCACATCTCACCGCGATACCTGCAGCGGCTATTCGAAGGAGACGGGGCGACTGTCGCCGGTTGGATTCGGCGCCGCCGGTTGGAGAAATGCCGCAAGGACCTGGCCGACGCGCGCATGGCGCACCTGAGTATAGGCGCGATCTGCAGCCGGCACGGACTGGCCGACTCTTCACACTTCTCGAAGATTTTCAAGGAGGAGTTCGGAGTGCCGCCGCGCGAGTACCGCAACGACACGCTCCGGAGCGAGGCTGCGGCCATCGAGATCAAGGTGCGCACGTAGCGTCTCACGAGACCGCGTAGCCGCTCCGATGTTCGCATTCGACCAAGCGGCTGTGCGCCCAGCAACAAGTAATTCCCGCCGCAAATCATCAGAGTTATGGCCCAGGTCACTATGCGTGGCCCGGGTCATGACCGCCCGCTGGACCGGCGAAGCCGGTTCCGGCGTGAAGACAAGGAGCACCATGAGCACGTTGCCCGAGCCGACGATCGCCTCGGCACTGCCTGCGGACACGGCGACATCGCTGTTCATCGGCGGCAAGTGGCGCGAGGCTGCCAGTGGCGGGACCTTTGTCGACATCAACCCCGCTACGGAGACCGAACTCACGCTAGTGGCCGCGGCCACCCCGCAGGATGTCGACGAGGCGGTCACTGCGGCGGGATCCCAGCTCCACGGGGAATGGGGCAACCTGCCCGGCGTCGCCAGGGGCCGGATCCTCAACAGAGTCGCCGATCTCATCGAGCGTGACGCAGAGATCCTGGCCCGGTTGGAGGCGCTGGACATCGGCAAGCCGATCGGCCAGCCCACTGTGCTCGACATCCCCAACGCCGCAGCGACCTTCAGGCACTTCGCCGGCTGGGCCGACAAAGTATCCGGCAGTGTCATACCGACCGCCGGATACATGGGCAGGCCGACGCACTCGTACACCGTGCGTGAGCCGATCGGTGTGATCGGCGCGATCATCCCCTGGAATACACCATTGATGATCGCCGCCTGGAAAATCGCGCCCGCACTCGCCACCGGCAACACCATGGTGATCAAACCGCCGGAGGACGCGCCGCTGTCGATTCTGCACCTGGGCAAGCTGCTGCAGGAAGCGGGATTGCCCGACGGTGTCGTGAACATCGTTTCCGGACTGGGTGACGTCGCCGGTGACGCTTTGGTCCGCCACGCGGGCATCGACAAGATCAGCTTCACCGGCAGCCCGCGGGTCGGGCGGCTCATCGCCCAGCGCGCCGCCGAAACCTTCAAGCGCGTCACCCTCGAACTGGGTGGCAAGTCCCCGCAGATCATCCTGGCGGATGCCGATGTCGAGGCCGCGATCAATGGCACCGCCATGGGTCTGTTCTTCAACCAGGGCGAGGTATGCGCGGCCGGCACCCGGGTGCTGGTGCATCGCTCGCTGTACGCTCAGGCCGTGGATGGGCTTGCTGCTGCCGCCGCCGCGCAGGTCCTCGGCGATCCGCTCGACCCGGCCACCACCATGGGCGCGCTGGTCAACGCCAAGCAGCGCGAGAGCGTGCTCGGCTACATCCAGAAGGGCCACCAGGACGGCGCCCGCCTCGTGGCGGGCGGCGGGGGCACCGGCAACCGTGGCTATTTCGTACAGCCGACAATCTTCGCCGACGCCACGAACGAGATGACGATTGCCCGCGAAGAGATCTTCGGCCCTGTCGGCACCGTGATCCCATTCGACGATGTCGACGAGGCCATTCGCATCGCAAATGACACCGACTATGGCCTCGCCGCCAGCATCTGGACGCGGGACGTGTCCTACGCCCATAGCCTCGCACGCAAAGTCCGTGCCGGTGCGGTCTGGGTAAACGGCTGGGCGGCCATCGACCCGGCTCTGCCGTGGGGCGGTATGAAGACCAGTGGTGTCGGCCGAGAACTCGGCTGGGCCGGCATCGAAGCCAACACCGAAGAGAAGGTGATCACCGTCGTGCTCTGACCGGCCGGCGGATTCCGACGACTCCGCCTCGCATCCCGCCTTGCGCCGGATGCGAGGCGGGACGGGCTCTCGCAGTGACGGGCAGCGTTCCCGTCGAGAATTACTCGAGTCCCCGATGCGCGCTGTCGATGGCGACCTCGCGCGGCTACGAAGCACGGCGTTGCGTTCTCGCGGCCGCACCAGTGGGCACTGGGCGGTATCGGATGCGATATGAGGCCCTGGAAGACTTGCGATGACAGCAATATCACGGCGTGTTACACGACAGTTAAAAGATGAACGCACCATTAAGATTCCTCCCCCTGGGTATTGACTGTTGCCGGACCGTCTGCGTAAATTGCAGGGCCGGGGCGCCCGCTACCTGAGCAGTCGACGCTCAGCAGTGGGGCCAGCTGCAAGTCTTAGAGAGAGGGCAACGCCATCATGATTTCCGATATCGAGTCCGCGGAGCGAGTCGCGCGCCGCGCTCTGGACAATTATGGTGCCACGGCCGATGCGCTGATATCCTTTGTCAAATACCGGGAGAACTACGTTTTCAAAGTGGACATGGCGGGCGAAAGCCGCGCCTTGCGAATCCACCGCTCAGGTTACCGCAGCGATAGCGAGATAGCCGAGGAACTCGATCTTATTTGCGCCCTGGGAAATGCCGGTGTCGCCGTCCCGCGCGTCTGCACATCCGCCGACGGCAGTCGCCTGTGTTTTGCTGCCGACGACGACGGAGACCTGCATCAGGTGGACATGCTCGTTTGGGTGGACGGGGCCGTGCCACTCGGCGATATCGGAACGGCTTTCCTCGGAGAAGCGCTGATAGACGAAAGCCGGTTCCGAGCACTCGGCGCGCTGATCGCGGAATTTCACAATGCGGTCATCTCCATCGAACAAGGAAAGTCGGTGCGCCCGGCTTGGGATGCGCCGGGCCTGGTCGGCGACCGCGCAGTATGGGGCGACCCGCGACGCGCCTTCGGTGACGACGCTCTCGGCGGCGCGATTGTCGAGGAGGCGATTCCCATGCTGCTCAGCACCTTGGAGGAGTATGGCCGGCTCCCCGGGCGGTACGGTCAGATCCACGCGGACTTCACACCGGAGAATGTTCTGGTCGACGAGCAGCGAATGACCATCATCGATTTCGATGACAGCGGTCACGGATACTACTTGTTCGATCTCGCTACAGCGTTTTTCTTCTACCAGCCGCATCCTCGATCCGAGGCTGTTCTCAGCGCATTGTGCGACGGCTACCGCAGCGTGCGGGAGTTGGACGATCACGATTACGCGGCACTACGCCCGATGCTCCTGGCCCGAGGACTCACCTATCTGGGCTGGGCGGCGGATCGCCCCGGCGACGAGACTTCGGATTTCGTCCTAGAATATATTCGGCCGCTAGTGGTGGACCTCGCGAAAGAACTGCTCCACCGGCACGTCGCTCAGTAAGGTTCGGTTCGCTGCTCGGCGCGGCTCCGGCAATTTTCCTGATTCACCCCGGTTGGGCGGAGCTCATGCGCCGTAGCCGGCTTGCAGTAATCTCATCTCATCTCATCCAGGAGCAGAAGAATGATCAACCTCGGATTCCAAGGTCGAAATGTCCTCATCACCGGCGGCACCTCGGGGATCGGGCTGGCCGTCGCGGACCTATTCGCGGGCGAGCAGGCACGCGTGGGGATCATCGGGCGCTCCCCGGAACGAATGGATTCGGCTCTGAAGACGCTTCGCGCGGCCCACCCCGAAGCGAAAATCGTCGGAGCCGTCGGCGACGTAGCCGACGAGGATTCGATGCGCAACGCAGTCACTTCGATCGTCTCCGAAATCGGCGGACTGGACCATGTCGTCAACAGCGCGGGTATCGCCGGGGCGCTCGGCGAGACTGTCGACCAGGTCCAAGCAGCAGATTTTCTCGAAGTCCAGAAAATCAACGTCCTCGGCGCCTTTCTGGCCGCCAAGCTCGCGCTGCCGTACCTCAAGGAAGGCGTCGACCCGACGTACACACTGGTCGGAAGCGACTCGGGATTCGTTACCGCCCCGGGCATGCTCGCCTACAACGCCTCCAAGGGTGCGGTAGCTCAATTGACCAGGGCGCTTTCCGTGGAATTGCATGAGCCACACGGCATTCGAGTCAACAGCGTCTGCCCCTCGATCGTAGACACGCCGATGTCACGCGATGGCATGGGAATAGAATCCTTCGCCGGGGTGGACTATCCGGTGAGCACCCCCGAAAACATCGCATGGCTCGTCCTCAGCTTGGCATCGCCGAATTCTGTTGCGGTGAATGGTGTTTCATTGCTCGCAGACTATGGCTACCACGCCCGCTCGTCCTTCCCGGCTTGATCGAGCCCGCACGCCTGCGGTTTCCGCGCTGCTCAGGAGTCTTCTCCGAAGATCATGATCAGCGTCGGCCGCAGGCGGTCGGGTCCGCCGTGGTCTACTCGCTGATGCTGAACGGGACCGGTGACGAGCGCGTTCTCGCCGACCGCCGCCCGCATGCCCCACAAGCATATGTACGGGATCTGGAGTAGCCGAGTACTGGGTCGACAGAGTCTTCGATGTCGGCCCGGTGCCCGGCGACACCCGTACACACCGAAGGATCGCGACCTTGCCGTCAGCTTGGCCGGGTACAAGGTGTAATCGTGGAAAACAACGATGCTCGGTTGCCGTAGCCACTTGCGTCGGGTATCGGGGGCTTGTACTACGTGCGCCTGGGACTATGTCCATCGTGATCAATCCCGAGCCGAACACCGGCCACGAGATATCCGTGGGTTCTGTGCGTGTGGCAACCTTCAATGTCCTGTCGCCGCTGCTTGCCGATTGGCATCACCGGAAGAAAGTCGTGGCAGAACAATTGCGGGCAACTGACCCCGACATCATCGCTCTGCAAGAGGTCGACGCCGGTGCGGACCGGAATCAGGGCATTGCCGATCTGCTCGGCCCGGGCTGGCACGTCGCGTGGCACTCTCGGACAACACCCGATGGCGTCGGATTGGCGCTGGCCAGCCGCTGGCCGTTCGGCAAGATTCACGAGCACAGCCTGGGGGTCACCGATCGCGCGGCGGTGTTCCCATGGTCGGCTGTGGTTGTCGCCGAAATCCGTGCTCCGCAACCGTTGGGGACACTGCATGTCGCCCACCACAAACCGGTCTTCCAGTTCGACTACGAACACGAACGTGAGTTGCAGGCGGTCGAGGCTGCCCGGTTCATCGAAGAAGTGCTCGACGGACGCGACGCACACGTTGTCGTGGTCGGCGACTTCGACGCCACCCCGAACTCGTCGAGCATACGGTTCTGGACCGGCCGCCAGTCACTGGCGGGCGTGAGCGTAAGTTATCACGACGCGTGGGAAGTGCTGCGACCCAACGATCCCGGGCATACCTTCACCCCGGACAACGCGCTTGTCGCCCGCGGCGACATGTTCTCCGCTGCCGGACGGCGCATCGACTACGTGATGGTGCGAGGCGGCAGTTTCGGGCCCACGCTCGAGGTGCGGTCCGTCGACCTGATCGGTGTCGAGCCGCAGGGTGCGGTTCAGGCGAGCGACCACTACGGCATAGTCGCCGAACTGACGGTTCCTGCCCGCGCCCCTGGGATCTGGGGCTGACAGCGGGAATCGGCCACTTGCAGAACAAGGTGTCGCGGACCCGTAGTGGCCGGTATCCGGTCGGCCGAGTTGGGCGAGATGAGCACGAAGAATTCCGCAAGGCTCTCTAGGCCACCGGCCGGGCGATCGGCATCAACGGCGGTGTCTCCGCAGGCTGACCCTGCACACACAGGCAATGGGCGAGCGTCGGATGGTTGATCCGAGGCCCGCCCAATTCGCTGCCGCAAGTATTGGTCAGACACTTCGCTGTGCCTTGCTTGCCGCGTTGGCGGCCTTACTGCGCTCGCGCGCGTCCGCCCAGTCCTCGGCGGACATCGCGGTGAGCCCGGCGAAAGTGCCCGGGCCGGCAAGCATTTGGCCGCCGTCCATGGCGATGGTCTGGCCGGTGAGGTAGTCGCACGCGTCCGACAGGAGGAAGGCGGTCAGGTTCGCCAGTTCTTCGATGGTGCCCATCCGGCCCATCGGGATCTGGTCGGCCTGGGTCGCGCCGACCGAGCTCTTCTCGTTGGGGTTCAACATCTCCCATGCGTAGTCGGTGGGAATCGGGCCGGGCGCGAGGGCGTTGAGCCGGATGCCGTATCGGGCCCATTCCACGGCCAGGGACATGGTCATCGCGTGGATCGCCGCCTTGGCCATCGCCGAGGGCACCACGAACGCCGACCCGGTCCATATCCAGGTGGTCAGGGTGGAGAGCACAACGCCCTTGTCGCCCTGGGCGATCCAGCGCCGGCCTGCGGCGTGCGTGGTATTGAAGGAGCCGCCCATGACCGTGGCAGTGACCGCCTCGAACGCGCGTGTGCTGAGAGATTCGGTCGGGGCGATGAAATTGGCGGCCGCATTGTTCATTACGCCGGTCAATGGTCCGTGCCGCGCCCAGATCTGCGTCATCGCGGCGTCGACCAGATCGGCCTGCCGCACGTCCACCGCCTGCCAATGCACCGACCCCGGCGACTGCGCCGACGCCTCGGCGGCCGCTTCGGCGAGGACAGCGGGACGCCGCCCCCACAGGTGCACCTGGGCACCCATACCCACCAGGTGCCGGGCCAGCCCTCTTCCCAAGCCCGTTCCACCCCCGGTGATCAGAATTCGCTTGCCCGCCAACACTCCGGGCGCGAACAGGGAATCCGGCATCCCCGCTGGTCCTTTCGGTTCGATGAGTGGATCAGTTGGCCCGGTACTTCGAGAAGTCAGGCTTGCGCTTCTCATTGAACGCGGTGATACCCTCGCGCGCCTCATCGGTCTCACCGAACATCTTCAGGCTGGAGTAGGCCATTTGCCCGATCGAGGCGAATTGCTCGGTGTCGCTGTTCAGCGACTGCTTGAGGACCTTCAGCGCGGTCGGCGACAGCTGCAGGATCTCATCCGCCCAGGCGCGAACCTCGGCACGCAGTTGGTCGGCGGGAACCACCTTGTTGACCAGACCCCATTCCTCGGCCTGCTGCGCGCTGTAGCGACGGCACAGGAACCAGATCTCGCGTGTCCGCTTCTCACCGATCACGCGGGCTAGATAGCCGCTGCCGAAGCCGGCATCGAAGGAACCTACGCGCGGGCCGTTCTGACCGAAGACGGCGGTGTCTGCCGCGATGGTCAAATCGCAGAGCACGTGCAGCACATGACCGCCGCCGATGGCGAACCCATTGACCGCCGCGATCACCGGCTTGGGAACATCGCGAATGACCCGGTGCAGCGCATCGACCTCGAACAGGCCGCTGTCGGACGGGCCGTAGTCGCCGCTCTCCATGCGCTGCTTCTGGTCGCCGCCGGTGCAGAACGCCTTCTCGCCCGCGCCGGTGAGCGCGATGGCACCCACGTCCACACTTGCCCACGCCTTCTTGAAGCTCTTGACCAGTTCGTCGACGGTGCGGGCGCGGAACGAGTTGTACCGGTCGGGCCGGTTGATGGTGATCCAGGCCAGTCCGTTGTCGACCTCGTACGTCACGTCGGTGAAGTCAGTCATTGACTCGTCGATCCTTCCTGTGGACCTTTTTGGTCCGACCGTATGACGAATGTAAGGCAGTTAACGATCGTTTTCAAGGGAACGAGGAGATACAGTGTGATCAGCTGATCGATGCAATAACGATCGTTTACAACGAGGTAGATTGGCCCGATGGACAGAGAGCGGAAGATTCTCGACGCCGCCGCCGAACTCTTCTACGAGAAGGGCTTCCACGGCACCAAGGTCGACGAACTCGGCGCCCGCGCCGGGGTCAGCGGGCCGGCCCTGTACCGCCACTTCGGCGGGAAGGACGAGATTCTGGCGACCCTGTTCAACGAGGCCATGGACGAATTGGGGCGCGCGACCGGGGTTCAGGACGAGGACCCGGATCGCGATTTCGAGCGGCTGGTGCGCCACCATGTGGAGTTCGCGATCTCGAACCGGCACCTGGTCAATGTCGCGCAGCGGGAAGACCGCTCCCTGGTCGAGCCCTGGCTGCGACAGGTGAACCGACGGCGGCTGCGGTATGTCGAAGGCTGGGAAGCCACGGTGCGGCGCTGCCTGCCGGATGCCACGGCGGTCCAGGTCGCCATCGCGACCCAGACCTGTCTGGGCATGCTCTTCTCGATCGCGTACTGGCCGACCAAGGTCAGTCGCACGCCCGCCCTCGCCGACACCATGGTCCGCAGCGCGTTGGGCGTGCTCGACTCCTACCGGCAGCGCTGACCCGCGGGGTTCATCAGGAGTCGGCCGCGCACAGCAACTCCCGCACCTCGGCCGCGTGGTCGATGCCCGCTTCTACCGACGCGGCCGCGACGGTGATGGTCAGGTTCTGCGCGCCCGCCGTGACGAACGGCCGCAGCCAGTCGGCCACCTGCGTGGGCGTGCCGGCAGGCGCAACATTGAGGAACCGCTCCCGCGGCAGGTGGTAGAGCGCGGTCATCTTGCGGGCCAGCAGATCCTCGGCCTTCGACGCGTCCGCGTCCAGACCGCACCACACATTCATGCCGAACCGATCCGGTTTGCGCCCGAGGGAATCCGCCGCTTCGAGGATGCGCTCCCGCGTGGCCGCGAACCGGCGCGCCGAGCAGAACAGCCCCAGCCAGCCGTCGCCATACCGCGCGGCCCGTCTGATCGCCGCATCGCCCTTGCCGCCCACGATGATCGGGATGGCCGGGACGGGCGCGGGCAGGATCCGCGCACGGTCCAGTTCGAAGAACTCCCCCCGATGGGTGACCTCCTCGCCGTCCAGCAGGGCCCGTACCAGCGCCAGCGTCTCATCGAGCCGACGCCCGCGCGTCGCCGGGTCGACACCGGCATTGCGGATCTCCGCCCGGTCCTCGCCGCCCACTCCTACACCCAAAACCAGCCTGGCGGGCGCGATTTCGGCCAGCGTCGACAGCTGGCGCGCGGCCGGCATCGGATGCCGCAGCCCGAGTAGATACACGCCGAGATGCACCGCGAGCTCGTCGTGCGTGGCGAGCACCGCAGTCGCCGATATCAGCCCGTCGAATCCGGTCCCGCCGCGGAAGCTGATGTGGTCGCCCACCGCCACGTGGTCGATGTCCGCTGCGGCGATCCGCTCCAGGATGCGGCGACGCCGCGACGGACTCGGATCCAGAATCGTATCGTGCACGGACACCCCGACCCGAGTACGCATGGCAGCTCCTCGATATCTCACAAGCACTATTGGACATACCATATACCAAATCTCGCCCATTGCTGTTTGGTCAGTCCTTTTGTACATTCAGACTGTGACCACCCTCGGCGACATCGCCCCGGGCTTCGGCCCCGACGACGATCTGCGGCACCGGCCCGCCCCCGGCGCGAAGATGCGCGACTCCCTGTTCTGGCAGCTGACAATGCCCGAGGAGCAGCTCGGCCTGCAGATCTACCTGTATCTGACCGACCGCGGCCGGACGGGCTACAACGTCGTGGTCTGGGGACCGGACGAGCAGCCCGTCGCGCGCGAACTGGCGCAAGGAGTCGTCGCGTCCGGCATGGACCTGGACGATTTCGAATTCGAGCATCTGACGGTGCGCCAGCCCGAGTTGCGCCGGACCGCGCAGGTCGGCTTCACCTCGGCGAACGTCCGATTGCAGTACGAGTTCGAGGCGATCCACGACGCGTTCAGCTATCGCCAGAACCCGGACGGGTTACCGAGTTGGTTCGCCGAGAACCGGCTCGAGCAGACGGGTCACGTCACCGGATTCCTCGAAATCGGCGACCGCCGTATCGAATTGGATCGCAAGGGACACCGCGACCACTCCTGGGGCCCCCGCGACTGGGGCGTCCCGCACCACTGGAAGTGGATCATCGCCTACACCGAGTCCGGGCGGGCGGTGAACGGGTGGATCTGGATCGCCAAGGGCGAATGGGGCTTCGCGGGATATGTGCTGAAAGACGGTGTCACGATCCCTGTTTCGCACATCGAGGCGAAGACCGGATACGACCGGGACATGGCGCAGCGCAGCCTCGACGCGGTCTTCGTCGACATCACCGGCGGCCGTACCCATCTCACGATGGAACGCTTCGGCCTGTTCCGGCTGCCGACCAACGACAGCATGGCTACGGTCATCTCCGAAGCCGCCTGTGCGGCCGTAATCGACGGGGAACCCGGCGCGGGGCAATTCGAAACGCATTGGCCCGCAGGCTATCTCCAGCATCTGGTAGAGGCGAACCGATGACCTGGGACTGGTCACCCGCGACCCTCGCCGCGCTGCGGCGTTTCCTGTTCGAGCATGGCATCGTCGACGGACCGCTGACCACGAAACGCATCGGCGATGGGCACTCCAACCTCACCTTCCTGGTTTCGGATGGACGGCGCCCGGTGATCGTGCGGCGTCCGCCGCCGCCTCCGGTGCCGCCCGGGGCGCACGACATGCTCCGCGAAGCCCGCTTGCTCGACGGTCTCGCGAATACCGGGGTACCGGTTCCCCAAGTACTCGCGACCAGCCAGGCAGGCGAGGTCCTCGACGTCGGGTTCTATGTGATGAATCATGTCGCCGGACCGGTGATCACCACGAACACCCCGGACGCGCTAGCCGCGCCCGCCGAGCGCCGCGCCCTCGGCGAAGCCCTGATCGATACATTGGCGGCCCTGCATGCCGTCGACTGGCGCGCCGCCGGATTGAGCGATCTAGGCCGCCCGGAAGGTTTCAACAGACGGCATCTGCATCGGATGGGCCAACTCGTCGCGGACGCCGACGGTCAACCACCGACCGAGTTCGCCGACATCACCGAGTGGCTGGCAGTCCACGCGCCCGCCGAATCGGGAGCGACCATCATTCATAACGACTTCCGCATCGGGAACGTCATCGTCGCGCCGTGCCCGCCGGCGCGTATCGCCGCGGTGCTGGACTGGGAGCTGGCCACGATCGGCGATCCGCTCTTCGACCTGGGGTACTTCCTGGCGTGCTATCCCGCCGCCGGCGAACCACTCACGCCCACCGCTGAACTCGGCACCGCCTGCCTCGAGGACGGCTATCCGACCAGAGCCGAGCTGGCCGATCGGTATGCCGTGGCCACCGGACGCAGCCTGACCAACCTGAACTGGTACATCGCCCTGGCCCACTGGAAGCTGGCGGTTCTCTACGAATACGGCCGCCGCCGTGCGGTGACCGGCGTCGGCGATCCGTACTACCGAGACGAGGCGTTGGTCCTGTCTTTTTTGAACGCGGCTCGCGGTGCGGCAGGGCTCGCGGGCGCATCCATCGCGGGCACCGCCGGAACCATTGCCTGATTTCGGTCTGATAATACGTCCAATATCCGAAGAACTGAGGAAGGTCCCATGACCGGCACCGACACCCCAGCCGTCACCTGGAATATCGCCGAGAGCGGCATCATGACGATCACCCTGCGGCGACGACCGGCCAATGCGCTCGGCCCGGCCATCATCGAGGGGATCGGTGCGGCGCTCGATGCGGCCGACGCGGCCGGGAACATCAAAGTGGCGGTAGTCGTGTCCGATATCCCGGGATTCTTCGCGGCCGGCGCCGACATCAAACACATGCAGGGCGTCGACGCCGAGTCCTTCACCGCCTACGGCGATCGGCTGCGCGGTGCGCTCGATCGGCTCGCCGGATCCGATCGGATCACCATCGCCGCGGTCGAGGGGGTGGCTCTCGGCGGCGGTCTCGAGCTCGCGATGGCCTGCACCCTGCGGGTCGGTGGAGCCGCGGCGCGGTTCGGGCTCCCGGAGGTCGAGCTCGGATTGATTCCCGGCGCGGGCGGAACCCAGCGACTGCCCCGCCTGGTGGGCCGGGGTCGTGCGCTCGACATCATGCTCAGCGCCCGGCAGGTACCCGCACAGGAGGCCTACGCGATCGGCCTGATCGACCGACTCGTCGCCGACGGCCGAGCCGCGGCCGCCGCGCTCGAGCTCGCCACCGACCTTTGCGAAAAGTCGTTGCCCGCACAGCAAGCCGTCATCCGCACCGTCGACGCCGCCTTCGACCTGCCGCTCGAGGAGGGGTTGCGCTACGAGGTCGAGCAGGAGCAGCAACTGTTCGAGCACGGCGAAGCCAAGGAAGGTCTCACGGCATTCCTGGAGAAGCGCGCGCCGAGGTTCGCGTGACCCACTGCGTCTATATCGAAAGTGAGCCCTCTGTGACCACCCGCCGACAGCTGGAAACGATTCGACTGGATCGCCCCGAACCCGGAATCGTTGTCGCCACACTCGACCGCGCCGATCGGATGAACGCGATGACGAACACCATGTTTGCCGAACTCGATTGGCTCGCACACACTCTCGATCGCGAAGACGATCTGCGGGTATTGATCATCACCGGAGCGGGCAAGGCCTTCTGCGCGGGCTATGACCTCGCCGATGCCGACCGGCTCACCGAACTGTCGGCGCTGGGGATGCTCGATCAGCAGGAGCTGGCGGCCCGGGCGCTCGCCGCCATTCGCGGCATGCGGGTTCCCGTTATCGCGGCCGTCAATGGTGCGGCCGCCGGTGGTGGTTTGGCACTCGCGCTCGCCGCCGATATCCGGATCGGCGCTCCGGCAGCGCGCTTCAATGCCGCCTTCGTCCGCATCGGCCTCTCGGCGGGTGATCTCGGCTCCTCATGGCTGCTCACCCGCCTCATCGGCCCGGCGCAGGCCGCCGAATTCGCCTACACTGCCCGCATTATGGAGGCCCCCGAGGCCGAGCGGCTCGGCCTGCTCAATTCCGTGGTTCCAGCCGAATCTCTGCTCGATGCGGCCATCGACCTGGCCGAGGAGATCTGCGCGAATTCCCCTGGCGGTATTCAGCTTTCCAAGCGGGCATTGCAGGCCAATATGGAGATCGGCTCCTTCGCAGCGGCGCTGGAACTGGAGAACCGCGGCCAGGCGCTGCTGACCCGCGGCGCGGATATGCCCGAGGCGCTGACCGCGTTCAAGCAGAAGCGCCGGCCCCACTTCACGGGACGGTGATCGCGATGACAGAGACCGTGGGTGAGATCGAGTCCGCCGCACTCGCGAATTATGCACCGCCCCAGCTGGAGACGCTGACGCTGGATATCCATCCCGGCCGGATCGCGGTGCTGACCGTAAACCGGCCGGAGCGGATGAACTCCCAGACCGTCACCATGTTCGCCGAGTTCGGCACGGCCGCCCACGCCTTGCGCGACACCGGCGCGCGAGCGCTGATCATTCGCGGTGCGGGTGAGCGCGCTTTCTGCACCGGATTCGACCTCGACGAGATCTCGGTCATCACCCGGATGGGGATCCGGGAGTTCCTCCAGTTTCAGGAGTTGGCCGCAGGAGGCATGGCCGCGCTGCGGCAGCTGCCGTTTCCGGTCATCGCCGCGGTCAACGGCGCCGCCTCCGGCGGCGGATTGTCGCTGGCGCTGGCGGCCGATTTCCGGTTGATCGCACCGCATGCGAAGTTCAATGCCGCGTTCGTGCGGGTCGGCTTGTCGGTGGGTGAGCTCAGCAATTCCTGGCAGCTGACCCGGTTGATCGGATATGGCCGCGCCGCCGAACTCTCGTTCACCGGCCGGGTCGTCGGCGCCGAGGAAGCGGTGCGCATCGGCCTGGCCAACCGCATCGTGGCCGGTGACCGGTTACTGGATGAGGCGTTCACCGTGGCGCGCGCCATTGCCGAGCACCCGCTCGGCGCCGTCCGCATGACCAAACGCGCGCTCCAGCGCAATCAGGAGATCGGATCCTTCGCGACCGCGCTGGAACTCGAACGGCGCGGCCGCGCTCTGCTCGCCTGCATCGACGAGTCCGACGCCCGTTGATCGAGTGCCTACTGATCGACGCGACTCTTGCCAACATTTGAACATACCATATACAAATAGCGTATTGTGTTGTGAGTCACACGGTGTGTGGCGACGACGAACCCGCAGCACATGGGGTCCATCGGTTCGAGGAGTTATCAGTGGTTCCGCACAGCTTTCCGGGCGATGCCGCCCACGTCGCAGAACACGCGCTTGCCCAGCTGCGGGAGCTGATCGGTCCAGATCCGGAACTGTTGCGCCTGCAAGAGCGCTACCCCAGTCTTTCGCTGGCGCGCGGTTACCTGACCCGGGTACTGCGCGCCGGGCTGGCGGTGCCCGAGCACACCGCCGAGGTCGCCATGATCCTCGCTTCGGTCGACGTCGCCATCCGGGCAGACCTCACCCGGCGGATGCGCGTGCACGCACAGCATGTCAGCGGACTGACCCGGGCGGTGCGCGCCATCAGCGGCGCGGGCGGCGCGCTGCTGCCCGACGTGGTCACGCGCGAACTGTGCACCGCGGTCGGGTACAGCAAAGCGATGTTCTCCCTGATCTCGGGCTCCTCGTGGTCGCCGATGTCGGTGTCGGTAAATCCCGAACTGGGCGATGGCTTCCACGAACTGATCGCGGCGGTCGACGGTCATCGGATCTCGCTGCGCGACGCGCCGCGCGAAGCCGAGCTGGTGCGCAAGCGCCGTTCCTTTGCGGTCAGCCCGGCGGAGATCCACCGCCACACCTACCGGCCGCTGCTCGACCTGAGCAGATCCGCGGCCTATCTGGCGGTGCCTGTCGTGGTCGGCGAGCGCGCGGTGGGCATCGTCCACGTCGACCGCCAGGACAGCGATCTGTCCGACGCGGACTTCCATCTCGTCGGCGCGCTCGCCGAAGTTTGCGCGCTGGCGACGGAATCGCAGGCGCTGCGCGGCCGGATCGCCGAGCAGAATCAGCGCACCGAGGCCGAACTGCAGCGACTGGCCCGCTCCCTGCGCGACCTCGAGGAGTCCGAGGTCACCCTGGGCGAGGTCACCCTGGGCGAGGTCACCGCACCTGGCAGCCCGCCCGTGCGGATCGACGGTGACCCGGACAGCACGGCGCACCCGGCGCCGCTGAGCCCACGCGAACGCGACGTGCTGGCCTTGATGGCGACCGGCGCGACCAACGCGGCCATCTCACGGCGTCTGTGCATTTCCGACGGTACGGTGAAATCGCACGCACAACAGATCTTCAAGAAGCTCAATGTGGCGACCCGCGCCGAAGCGGCCGCGTGGCACGCCGGGCGGCGACTGCCGGACAGGATACCGGCGTGATCGGCGGCGATTCTCCCGGGCCACTGGAGACCGAACAGGATCTGGATCGGACAATCGCCGACACCATGGCCGCGATGCGCAACGCGTCGGGACCGCGACTCGTCGAACTCGGCGCTCGGATGGTCGATCTGCTCGAACTGCGGGATAAGCAGCGCGACAGCGCGAGAGACGAACTGCGCCACGCCATGTTCCAGCTCGAACAGATTGTGCGGACGCTCGGCGATGCGTCCTCCAGCGACGAGCTCATGCGGCGCGCCTGCCGGGGATTCGCCGATCTGTGCCGATCCGAGCGCGTCGTGCTGTGCACGCTTGCGGGCCCCCAGGCGATTCCCGTCATGGTCTATGACGCCGCGGATGCCGACCGGCGGGAACTGCCACCCGCGCTCGACATCACTCCTGGATCGGCCGAGGCACGGGCGCTGGCCGGACAACCGCAGTTCGACGCCGAACCGGTCGCTACCCTGCGCACGGCGTTCCCTGGTGGCTGCGCGATCCTGCCCGTCGCCATCGACGCGAAACCGGCAGGGATGCTGTACATAGCCGGGTCTATCACGGCGGCGCTGCATGATTCGGTCACCATGCTGGCCGAGGTGCTCGGCGTCTGCTTCGCCCGGCTCGGGCTGGCGACACGTCGCACCAGACAGGTGAACCTCTTGCGAACCAGCACCCGGTCATGGGCCGAAGATATCGAAACCCCCTCGCGCACTGAACTTTCCACCACGCCGGCGCACGCCGGGCCACCCCTGGTGGAACCGCTTACCGACCGCGAGATCGACGTGCTGCGCCTGATTCTGACCGGCGCGTCCAATTCGGTGATCGCGGAAGAACTCGTCATCACGATCGACACGGTGAAATCTCACGTCAAACGCGTGCTGCGCAAGCTGGGCGCCGGCAACCGCGCGGAATTGATCGCCCAGTACGACCACGCGCACCTCGCTAACCTCCGGACTGTGCGACCGTGACTTCGACGATGCCCATCTCGGCCCGCACGATCAGCTGACAGGCGAGGCGCGAGCCGGGACTCGCGCCCTCGAGATATTCGAGCAGATCCCGCTCCTCCATCGACGGTTCACCGAAGCACTGCGCGGCATCCTCGCCCAGATAGACGTGGCAGGTCGCGCATGAGCAGCTGCCGCCGCACTCGGCGATGATGCCCGGCAGGTTGTTGCGGACCGATCCGTCCATCACCGACTGTCCGGCGGGCACCTCGACGACGCTGTTCGAACCGTCGGGCAGGTGGTAGACGACGGTGGGCATGGTGGCCTCCTTCACGACTGGATTACCGAAGTGGTCCCAGTGTCGGCGGGCCGGTCGCCACCACACATCCCCACGACGGTCGATCGGCGTCTGTCCTCGGAGTGACACCATCCCCGGATTTCCCCCTGGCAGCAGACCCCTATCCCCCATCGGTGTGATGTGGCTCACCCCATCCGCTGCGACGCTGGGTGCACTCCCAGCTCAGTGCAGCAACCACCCGGACGACGCGGTCCGAAAACGTAACGAGGAGAGACGATGAGCACCACGGAACAGTCCACGGAGTTGATTCCGGAGACCATCGCCCGGCAGATCGTGCTTCCCGAGGGCCACCGTGACAATGACGCGCTCTTCGCCGCATACGCTTGGCTGCGCGACCACAATCCGCTGGGGCGCGCCGTCGTAGACGGCTACGACCCGCTGTGGCTGGTCACCAAGTACGCCGACATCATGGAGATCGAACGCCAGCCCGAGATCTTCACCAGCGCCGGCGGCGAATACAAGGGGTCGGTCAATCCGATCCTGGCCAATCAGGCCGGTGACGCCTTCACCAAGAGCATCAACAATGGCAGCCTGCGGATTCTGGAGACCCTGACCTATCTGGATCCGCCGGAGCACACCGCGATCAAAGACATTGCGCTGGACTGGTTCCGGCCGCAGAACCTGGCCAAATGGGAAACCGTGATTCGCGATATCGCGCGAGCGTCGGTGGCCCGGCTGCTGGCCACCGACGGCAAGGTCGACTTCGTCAAGGATTTCGCACTGCAGTACCCGCTGCACGTGATCATGAGCCTGTTCGGCGTCCCGGAATCCGACGAGCCGCGGATGATGGCGCTGACTCAGGAGTTCTTCGGCAGCGCCGACCCCGACGCCGCCCGCGCGGACGTGGCGCCGCTGAGCCCCGACGCCGCCGCCCAGCAGTGGGTCGCCACTATCCAGGACTTCTACGCGTATTTCGAAGCGCTGCTCCAGGATCGGCGCGCCAATCCACGCGAAGATCTGGCCACCGTCATCGCGATGGGCCGTGATCCGAACGGCGAGTTCTACCCGAACGAGATGTATTATGGCTACTTCATCGCCATTGCGACGGCGGGTCACGACACCACCTCCAGCACGCTCGCGGGCGGCATGCTCGAACTCGGGCGTGACCCGGAGCAATTGGCGCGGGTGCGCGGTGATCTGTCGCTGGTCCCGCATCTGGTCAACGAATCGCTGCGCTGGGCCTCGCCGGTGAAGCACTTCATGCGCACAGCGACACAGGAGTACACCCTGCGCGGCCGCGAGGTCCACGCGGGCGATCGCTTCATGCTGCTGTACCAGTCCGGCAACCGGGACGCCGAGGCCAACCCGAATCCGGACAGCTTCGATCCGCAGCGCCGCCCGAACAAGCACATCGCCTTCGGGTACGGGCCACACATGTGCATCGGCCAGCATCTGGCAAAGCTGGAGTTGCGCATCATGTTCGAAGAGCTGCTCCCCCATATCGAGTCGCTGACCGCGACCGGGAATACCAAGTTCATTCAGACCAACTTCGTCGGTGGGCTCAAGAACATGCCGGTGTCGATCGAATTCCGCCGGTAGTCACCGTGGACGCGACGCATCCGGCACACAATGTGGTGATCGTCGGCGCGGGGCAGGCCGGCGGCACGCTCGCCGGCCTGCTCCGGCAGCAGAAGTTCGCCGGACGCATGGTGCTGTGCGCAGCGGAACCGGTGCCGCCGTACCACCGGCCGCCGCTGTCGAAGAAGTTCGGCGCCGAGGACTTCCTCCAATGGTTGCGGCCCGAATCCTTCTACCGCGACAACGACATCGAGCTTCGGCTCGATGATCCGGTCACCCGAGTCAACCGCCTGGCCCGCACCGTTTCGACGGCGTCGGGGGCGGACTTTCCGTATGCCTACTTGGTGCTCGCGACCGGTGCGTCACCGCGCACGCTGCCGGTTGCGGGTAACGACCTGCAGGGCGTCCTGGGACTGCGTACTCTCACGGACGCGCGCGTGCTGCGCGAATCCGTGCTTGCCGGAGCACGTTTGGCCATTGTCGGCGGCGGATACGTCGGGCTGGAAGTCGCCGCCGCCGCACGCGCGCACGGCTGCTCGGTCACCGTGATCGAACGCGAGGACCGGGTGCTGGCACGGGTCGCGAGCCCCGAGTTGTCCCGCATCCTCACCGAGTTCCACACCGCCCGCGGCACCCGGATCATCGCCGGGGCCGAGGTGGCCGAGCTGCTGGGCGCCGCCGGGCGGATTCGCGGGGTCCGATTGACCGACACCACCGAAATCGACTGCGACCTCGTCGTCGTCGGCATCGGGGCGATCCCCGCGGACGGACTCGCGCGGGCGGCCGACATCCACTGCAGGTCCGGCATCGTGGTCGACGAGCTGGCCCGCACCAGCGATCCGCATATCCTCGCGATCGGCGATGTGACCCAACGGCTGCACGCCACGCTGGGCAGGCTCGTCCGGTTGGAAAGCATCCCCAGCGCCGTCGAGCAGGCCAAGCAGGCGGCCGCCGTCATCATGGGCACGCCGGTACCCGCGCACGAGGTGCCGTGGTTCTGGTCGGATCAGTTCGATCTCAAAATGAAGATGGCCGGCATCTATGACCCGGCCACCGCGGCCGTGCTGCGCGGCGACCCGGATACCGGTGCCTTCTCGCTCTTCCACCTCACCCCGGAGGGCGTGGCCTTATCGGTCGAAACAGTCAATGCCGCAGCCGATTTCATGGCGGGCAAGAAATTCATCGGCACTCGGGCGCAGCTGGACCGCGGCGCGCTGGCCGACCCGGGTACCGCCCTGCGCGATGTCGCGCTGGACGGCCCCTCCACGCCGGTCGCCGCAGGCGCCCGGCCGCACACCCGAAGGATCTGATCATGGAAATATTGGCCGCGGTGGCACGAGCGCCACAGACCGAATTCACCCTCGAAACCCTCACCATCGACCAACCGCGAGCCGGTGAAGTCCTGGTGCGCATCGAAGCGGTCGGCATCTGTCACACCGATATCGCCACCCGCGACGGCGCGATCCCGGTGGCGCTGCCCGCTGTGCTGGGTCACGAAGGTTGCGGAGTTGTCGAGGCGGTCGGCCCGGGCGTCACCAAGGTCGCCGCCGGTGATCGCGTGGGCATTACGTTCGCCAGTTGCGGGGCCTGCCCCGCCTGCACGGCCGATACCCCGTCCTACTGCCATCACTTCATGCGCCTGAACTACTCCGGGGCGCGGGCCGACGGCACCGGGCCGCTGTCCGCCGCCGGGGAGCCGGTGACCGGGCTGTTCTTCGGGCAGTCGTCATTCGCGACCCACAGCCTGGCGCTGGAACGCAATGTGGTGCGGGTGCCCGACGATGTGCCCGCCGAACTCATCGCCCCGATCGGCTGCGGCATCCAGACCGGCGCGGGAGCGGTACTGCGGTCACTGGACTGCCGCCCCGGTTCGGCGCTGCTCGTCGCGGGTGCGGGTTCGGTCGGACTGTCCGCGGTCATGGCCGCGGCAGTGCGCGAGTGCGCCACCATCATTGCCGTCGAACCGCACGCTTCGCGCCGCGCGCTGGCCCTCGAGCTCGGCGCCACCCACGTCGTGGATCCGAGCGACGGCCCGGTCGAGGAACAGGTCCGGGCCATCGTCGCGGCCGGTGTCGACTACGCGATCGACACCTCCGGCCTGCCCGCCGTGATCGCGAGCCTCATCGCATCGATGACCTTTCACGGCAAGCTCGGATTGATCGGCGTTCCCGCCGATCCCAATGCCGGCCTCCCGCTGAGCATTCTCGACGCGCTGGTTCTCGGCATCACCGTCGCCGGAATCGTCGAAGGCGACAGCGCTCCCGACAGTTTCATGCCCGAACTGATCGAGCTCTATCGGTCCGGACGATTCCCGATCGACAAGCTGGTGACCACCTTTCCCTTCGCCAAGATCAATGACGCCATCGCGGCGCAGCACCGCGGTGAGGTCCTCAAGCCCGTGCTCGTGCACGACTGAACGAATCCGAATCACCGAGAAAGACAAGACCCATGACGATCGACTACCACGAGCTGTATGTGGGCGGCGGCTGGTCGCGCCCCGCCAGCAATGCGATCATCCCAGTGATCTCCCCCACGACCGAGGAACGGATCGGTTCGGTGCCCGAAGGCACGGAGGCCGATGTCGACAGCGCCGTCGCCGCCGCCCGTGCCGCCTTCGACGATCCGAGCGGCTGGGCCACCTGGGAATCCGCCCGTCGTGGCGATGTGCTGCGGACCTTCGCCGATGAATTGCAGTCGCGCGCCGAGGAAACCGCGCAGCGGGTCAGCAGCCAGAACGGCATGCCGATCACGGTTGCCCGGCAGTTCGAGGGCGGATTCCCATCGCTGGTGCTGCGCTACTACAGCGAGTTGGTCGCAGCGCAACGCGACGATATACGGCCGGGCATGATCGGCGGATCAACTGTGGTCACCAAGACGCCGGTCGGCGTGGTGGGCGCGATCGTGCCCTGGAATGTGCCGCAGGCCATCACCTTCCTGAAGATCGCGCCCGCCCTCGCGGCGGGCTGCACGGTGGTGCTCAAGCCCGCGCCGGAGACGGTGCTCGACGCCTTTCTGATGGCCGAGGCAGCGAGCGCGGCCGGACTCCCGCCGGGCGTGCTCAACGTGGTGCCCGGCGGCCGGGAAGTCGGCGCGCACCTGGTCGGTCATCCGGGCGTCGACAAGATCTCCTTCACCGGATCCACCACTGCCGGACGCGATATCGCGCGTACCTGTGGCGAGTTGCTGCGCCCGGTCACCCTGGAACTCGGCGGCAAGTCCGCGGCCGTCGTGCTCGATGACGCGCGGCTGTCAGAAAATCTCGAATCATTTTTCGCCGCAACGCTTCTGAACAATGGACAGATCTGCTGGCTCGGCACGCGCGTGCTCGCGCCCCGGTCCCGGTACGCCGAAATCGTCGACACGATCACCGCCCTGGCCAAAGGCGTCGTGGTGGGCGACCCGCTGTCAGAGAAGACCCAGATGGGCCCGCTGGTGTCGGAACGCCAGCGCAACCGCGTCGAGGGGTACATCGAGAAGGGCCGCTCCGACGGCGGTCGGCTCACCACCGGTGGCGGGCGACCCGCCGATCGCGGCTGGTTCGTCGAGCCGACCGTCTTCGCCGACGTCGACCCGGGTCACACCATTGCCCGTGAGGAGATCTTCGGTCCTGTGCTGTCGGTGATCCCCTACGCCGACGAGGCCGAGGCCGTGGCGATCGCCAATTACTCGGATTACGGTCTGGGCGGTTCGGTCTGGACCTCCGATCCCGAGCGCGGCGCGCGCTTCGCGCGCCGGATCGCCACCGGGACCGTCGGTGTCAACGGGTACGTCAACGACCCGACCGCGCCATTCGGCGGCATCAAGTCCAGTGGTATGGGCCGCGAATTGGGCCCGGAGGGTTTGAGCGGCTATCAGTACTCGAAGAGCATCTACCTGGACGTCAGGTAGCTCCGCGGCGGCTGATCCACACCGCCATTTACCCTGACCAGCCGCCTTCCCCGTGCAGCATTCGAACGCAGCGGAATTCATGATCAGCGAGCAGCTTCATGCACTGTGGCCGCAGAACATTTGCGGTCTGACCTCGTCGCTCGAATAGCGAGCACTTCCGCCGCACCAGTCTCGGCAAATAACGCCAAATGGTAAGACCGATAGGAGATGCCGTGCAGGCGGTGGTACTCGACGAGTTCGGCGGACCCGATGTGCTGCGGCTGCGCTCGATGCCGGATCCCGCTGCCGAACCAGGGTGGATCACGGTGCAGCTCGAGGCCGCCGCGCTCAACTGGCACGATGCGCCGGTTCGCCGGGGCGCCTACGGCTCCCCGCTCCCGCATGTGCTCGGCGCGGACGGCGCGGGAATTCGCGCCGATACCGGCGAGGGCGTGGTCATCCTGCCGTCGCTGCGCTGGGGCGCGGACGAATCGGCTCCGGGGCCGGATTGGCAGATCCTCGGCGACTATGAGCGCGGCACGTATGCCGAATTGGTTCGCGTGCCTATCGAATGCGTCGCACCGAAACCGGCGAACCTCACCTGGGCGCAGTCGGCCGCGCTGCCCCTGGTGGGCTTGACGGTGTATCGCGGGCTGTTCACCAGGGGTCGCCTGCGCGCCGGTGAGAACCTGCTGGTGCTGGGCGCGGGTGGCGGTGTCGCGACGATGGCGGTGCAGCTCGCCGCGGCGGTGGGCGCCACAGTGACGGTGACCTCCTCCTCGGAAGCCAAGATCGCGCAGGCGGTATCGCTGGGCGCCATCGGCGGCGTGCTGTACACGGATCCGGGATGGCCCGAGGCGGCCCGCGAATTATGCCCGGGTGCACGGGGTTTCGATCTCGTCTTGGATTCGGTGGGCACCTGGGCACAGGCACTGTCCGCACTGCGCCCGGGCGGCCGGCTCGTGGTGCTGGGCGCGACCCGCGGCGAGACCGCGGTGTTGGACATCCGGCCTTACTACTTCGGCCAGTACGAGCTGATCGGGACCACGATGGGCAGTCCACGCGATTTCGCGGGTCTGCTGCATCTGCTCGACACCCACGACGTGGCCCCCGCGCCGATCAGCGCCGTCTACCCGCTCGACCAGGCCCGGGCGGCCCACGAATTCCTCGAAGCCGGACACGGTTTCGGCAAGGTCGTGCTCAGCATCGACTGAGTCCTGTTTTTCCGAAGGGACGCGCTGATCCGCGTGCGTCTCGGAGCGCAGCAGATTATCGACCATATGGTCTGACCATTGCACCATAATTTCGAATGCTGGCATCGCCCCCGTCCAGCTGCTCCAGAAGGGCCCTCCCCATGACGATCGCCACGGTGACCGACCGTTTCTCGGAAGCGGAAATCCGGCACTTCTACGCCACCGGGCAGTGGCACACCGAGAACCTGTTCGACGTCCTCGAGGCCCAGGCGGCGGCGAATCCCGATCGAGCCTTCGTCATCGACGACGTCTGCTCACTCACCTTCGCCGAACTGCGGCGGCGCGCGCTGCGCCTGGCGGTGGGGCTGAAGCGCCGCGGCATCGGGTGTGGCGACCGAGTGTCGGCCCAGGTTCCGAACTGGGCGGAATTCGCGATCATCGCGGTGGCGCTGTCGCGGATCGGCGCGATCCTGGTGCCGATCATGCCGATCTATCGCCGCGACGAGGTCGGCTACGTGCTGGCCAATGCCGGTGTCCGGCTCGCCATCTGTCCCGAGAGCTTCAAGAAGTTCGACTATCCCGCCATGTACCAGCAGCTGCGCGGCGAACTGCCCGCACTCCAGGACGTCGTGGCGTTGCGCGGTACCGACACCCCGGAGAATGTCCTGCGCTTCGAGTCGCTGCTGGCGGATATCGAGCCGGCCGAGGCCGCAGCCGAACTCGGCCCGGACTCCGGGCCCGACGAGCCGTTTGTCATCGTGTATACCAGCGGCACCACGTCCCGGCCGAAGGGCTGCGTGCACACCTTCAATACCTATGCGTGCACGTCCCGGCTACTGGCGAAGGCCATCGCCTACACCGCCGAGGACGTCCAGTTCGGCCCCTCTCCCATCACTCATTCGACGGGCCTGGTCACCAGCGTCATCATGCCGCTGCTCTATGGCGCTTCGACGTACCTGATGGAGGCGTGGGAGCCCGAGCGCGGCATCGACCAGATCCGCAAGCGCGGCTGCACCGCGGTCGTCTGCGCCACCGCATTCCTCCAAATGATCATGGAGGCATACGATCCCGGCACCGATGACATCGCAAGTATGCGTGCGTGGGTTTGCGCGGGCTCACCGATCCCGGGCAGCATCGTCGAACGGGCGACCGAACTCTTCCCGGACATGCGCATCCTGAGCCTGTACGGGCGCTCGGAGAATCTCACCACCACCGTGTGCGCCGTCGAGGACGACCCGCAGCGGTCGGTCACCTCCGACGGCCGCGCCCTGCCGCTGCAATCGGTCAAGATCGTGGACGAGTTGGGTGGCGAGGTGCCGCGCGGACAGGAGGGCGATATCGCCTTCAAGGGCGCGACACACATGCTCGAATACCTGGGCCGGCCCGAGGAAACGGTCGCGCTGTTCACTCCGGACGGCTACTCGCGATCCGGCGATCTCGGGTTCATGGACGCCGAGGGCTACGTGCGAGTCACCGGGCGCACCAAAGACATTGTCATCCGAGGCGGTCTCAATATCAGCGTCCGCGAGATCGAGGACCTGCTCACCGCGCATTCCGGAGTGCACGGCGTAGCAGTGGTCGGCATGCCCGATCCGCGACTGGGCGAAGCGGTTTGCTGCTACCTGGTCCCAGCCGATCCGGCGGCGCCGCCCACGCTGGAGGAGATCAAGAAGTATCTCTTGGATGCGGGCCTGGCCATCCAGAAGGTCCCGCAGCGCCTGGAAATCGTCGACGAACTTCCGATGACGGCCACCGGCAAGGTTCAGAAGCACATTCTGCGCGCCCGGATCGCCGCGCAGCTGAAGGCGTGACGTCCGCCGAACCAGGCCGTCGACGTTGCCCGAAATGGGCGGTGACCGCGACCCGGTCACCGCCCATTTTCGCTGGCCCGGCACCAGGTTCAGCCGTCCACGACAACCGTCGCCCGACCCAGCACGGCAGCGCTGCCATCGCCCTTGGCGGCCGTCAGCTCGATCGTTGCCAGCCGCTCGGCCCCCTGCTGCCGGATCACGGTGACCTTTCCCCCGAGCGTCAGTACATCGCCTACGAATACCGGTGCGATGAAACGGATCTCATACTCACGCACGTGCTCGACGCCGACCCAGTCCGAGAGCCAGCCCGCCAGCATTCCCGCCTGCAGCTGACCCATGGACACGATCGCGGGGAACCCCGCGGCCGCTACAAAGCCGGGATCATGGTGCAAGGGATTGAAATCGCCCCCCGCCCCGGCGAAACGCACCACGTCGGTCAAGGTCAACGGCCCTACGGTCCGGTCCGGATGCGCGTGTCCCACCTGCGCTCTCACCGGGGGTCGCACGCGTCGGTTCCTCGCTCGATCAGCACTTCGCGGACCGTCAGCACCCTATCGCCCGCCGCGTCCCGATAGTCGGTCTCGAGTGTGACGACCCGCATCGTGCCGCCGCGCTTACCTTCCCGGGGCTCGTCGCCGACCACCCGCCGGATACCCCGCAGCGCATCGCCTGCCGCCAACGGCCGCAGGTACGTCCACTTCACCGAGCCCACCACGATCCGGCTCAGTGCCAGGCCCAGCTTCGCCACGAAACCAGCCTGGTCGCGGTAATGCCCGGCGACCACGCTGTGCGTGAGCGTGGCGGGAATGCGCTCGAAACCCGCCGCGGCGGCGGCCTCCGGGTCGCGGTGCACCGCGCTCTCGGTCCGGGTCGCACGGCTGAATTCACCGATCTTGCCGCGTTCGACCTCGTATTCCACCTGGTCGACGATCGCACCGAGCGTCGTCTCCGCCATCTTCCCGCCCTCCCGTCTTCGTTCTATATTTGGACTGACCTATAGTATTATTGCACCGTATTTGAGGAGATCCAACGATGAACCTTGCCGATTCCCCAGCTGAGGCGCAGTTCCGTGGGGAAGTCCGACACTGGCTGGCGCAGTCGCTGTCCACCCTCCCTTGGCCGGAACCCGCCGATCTGGTCGGGAAGGTGCCGTTCTGGCGGCAATGGCAAAAGCTGTTGTTCGAAGCCGGGTACGCCGGGCAGTCCTGGCCGAAAGAATTCGGCGGGCAGGGCGCGGACGCGATCCGGCGGGCCATTTTCACCGAAGAACTCGATCGCGCCGGCGCACCCGAACGCCTGAACACCATCGGTGAGGACTTCGCCGGGCCGACCATCATCGACTTCGGCACCGAGGCGCAGAAACAACGCTTTCTGCGCCCGATCCTCACCGGCGAGGAGATCTGGTGCCAGCTGTTCTCCGAGCCCGAGGCCGGTTCCGATCTGGCCTCGCTGCGTACCAAAGCCACCGAGGTCCAGGGCGGGTGGCGGATCAACGGCCAGAAGATCTGGACCAGCCGGGCGCATATCGCCGCGCACGCGATCCTGTTGGCCCGCACCGGCGGCGGGCCGCGGCACCGCGGCATCACCTTCTTCCTGCTGCCGATGGACAGCCCCGGTGTCCGGGTCCGGCCGCTGCCGCACATGCTCGGTGAGCCCGAATTCAACGAAGTCTTCCTCGATGACGTCTTCATTCCCGACGACCTGGTGGTCGGCGAGGTGGACGGCGGTTGGACGGTCGCGATGGGCACGCTCGCTTATGAACGCGTCGCGATCGCCACCGGCCGGGTCAATACGAAGCGCGCGGTCGACGAGTTGATCGCCGATATCGCGGGGATGACCGACGACACCGGAAAACCCTTGGGGCAGAGCCCAACCGTGCGTCAAAAGGTCGCCGACCTCTACGGCCGCGCACTGGTGCACTACCTGATCGGCCAGCGCGTGATCGCCCTCGCGGCCGCCGAAGGCCCGCCCGGGCCGGTGACCTCGATCGGCAAGCTGTATTTCTGCCCGCTGGTCGAGGATCTCAGCGACTTCCGGCTCTCGCTCGAGCCCCTCGGCGGGCAACTCGCGGCCGAGGACGAGCGACAGCACGCGGCGCAGTGGCTACGGCTGGCGTACCAGGCCCGCGGCACGGCGATCGCGGGGGGCTCGACCTTCATCCAGCGCAATATCGTCGCCGAGCGCATGCTCGAAATGCCGAGGAGCTGACCGTGACCGACTATGCCTGGCTGCCGACACCCGAGTACATCGACACCGCGAATGTCACCAGGTTGGCGCGCGACCATGGGCTGGCAACGCTTTCGGAATTGCGGGCGCGTTCGGTGGCGGATGTCTCGTGGTACTGGGACGCGGTCGTGCGTGATCTCGGGCTGCCCTTCCGCGAGCCGTACACCGAGGTACTCGATACGTCCAAAGGCATCGAGCACCCCGACTGGTTCGTCGGGGGCAGGCTCAATATCGTCGACGCCTGCCTCGAGCGTTGGGTGCGCGACGCCGACGCTGCCGATCGGCTCGCCGTCGTCCATGAATCCGAGGACGGGTCCGTGCGGAGCATGACCTATCGGGAGTTGGCGGCGGCCGTCGTCGCGTGCGCAGCCGGGTTGCGTGCGCTCGGCGTGCGCAAGGGCGACACGGTCGCCGTCTACCTGCCGATGATTCCGGAAGCGGCGGTCGCGGTGTACGCGATCGCGCACCTGGGAGCCGTTCTGGTTCCGCTGTTTTCGGGCTTCGCCGCGAACGCGATCGCCGCACGCGTCCAGGACGCCGGTGCGAAGGTGATCATCACCGCCGACGGGACCATCCGCCGCGGCAAGAAGATCGCCATGAAGCCTGCCCTGGATGAGGCGTTGAAATCCTGTCCGTCGGTGAACCGAGTCGTGGTCGTCGACAACACGGGTGAACCGATCCTCCCGGGCGCACACGAGACCGCGTGGCTTGACCTGCTCGCGGCCGTCGCATCCCCGATGACCAGCGAATCCCTCGACGCCACGCAGCCGCTGCTGCTGGCCTACACCTCGGGTACCACTGGCAAGCCCAAGGGCGCGGTGCACACGCACGCCGGATTCCTGGTGAAGACAGCGAGCGAGGTCGCGTACTCGTTCGACCTGAGACCCGGCGGAATCTTCTGCTGGATCACCGATATGGGCTGGATCATGGGTCCGCTGTCCATCATCGGGACCCACGCCAACGGCGGCACCCTGATGCTCTACGAGGGTTCTCCCGACGTTCCCGACCTGAACCGCCTGTGGCACCTGACGGCGCGGCACCAGGTCACTATGCTCGGCGTCTCCCCCACCCTGATCCGTACGTTGCGGACCAGTGCGGCGACGACTGTGGACAACATCGATCTGTCCTCGGTACGCACACTCGGCTCGACGGGTGAACCGTGGGATCCGGACTCCTACGATTGGCTCGCTCGGGACGTCTTCGGCGGACACATCCCGGTTATCAACTTCTCTGGCGGCACGGAGGTAGGCGGCTCCTTCCTCGCGCCTTACCCGGTCGAGCCCATCCGCAGTTGCTCACTGGGCGGACCGTCGCTCGGCATGGATGTCGACGTGGTCGACCACACCGGCGCACCGGTCCGCGGTGAACCCGGCGAACTCGTGTGCCGCCAGCCATGGCCCTCGATGACCCGCGGCATCTGGAAGGACGAACAGCGCTACCTCGAGGCGTACTGGTCCACCTTCCCCGGAATGTGGCGCCACGGCGACTACGCGGTGGTGGACGCCGACGGGCAGTGGTATATCCGCGGCCGCTCGGACGACGTGATGAACGTGGCGGGCAAGCGGCTCGCGTCGGCGGAGGTCGAAGCGGCGATGGCCACCCACCCGGCGGTGTCGGAGGCGGCGGCGATCGGCGTACCCGATCCGAAGAAGGGCGAAACCGTGTGGGCATTCTGGGTCGCGCGACCAGGGAACACTACCGACATCTCGGCGGAACTGGCGCAGCTCGTCGCCGACGAACTGGGGAAGCCGTTCGCGCCCAGCGCCGTTCACCAGGTGTCGGCACTGCCCAAGACACGCTCGGCCAAGATCATGCGCCGCGCTATCCGAGCCGCGGCCTTGGGCACTGATCCGGGAGACCTGTCCGGCGCCGAGAACCCCGAGTCACTCGACGAGGTTCGCACCGTGGTCGGTGGCCGACAGTGAGCGCGACAGCCTATCCGTGTCTCGCACCGTCGGTGCGGGACACGGCGCTACGCATCCCCGTCGAGCGGGATCTCGGTGCGCTTCTCGAATTCGAGGACGGCCTTGGCGTAGTTGTGCACGTGCCGGGTCATGCGCCGCACGGCAGCGTCGGGATCACGGTCTCGGATCGCCCGCGTCACCGATCGGTGGGCACGCAAAGTCGTGGCGCGCACCTCCTCGTCGACAAAGCCCTCATTGGCGGTGGCAGTGTAGATCGCGCGCGACAGCGCGATCATCAGTCCGGTCAGCAGTTCGTTGTGGCTGGCTTGCGACACCCCGATATGCCAGTCGACATTCGCCTGCAGGAACTTGTCCAGATCTGCGCCCGCGTCGGCGATGGCATCGTTGGCGGCACCCAGCGCGACCAGGTCGGCGTCGGTGCGGTTGAGCGCGGCCAGCCGCGCGCAAAAGGGCTCTATCGCCTCGCGGGTCTCCAGCAGGGCGGCGAGACGGATCCGCTGGCCGCGAATGAGCAGCGCCACCGAGTCGGCCATCGACTGCTCGCCCGGCCGCCGCACAAAGGCCCCGCCATTGCGCCCCGCCTTGATGCGGACGAAGCCCTGGACCTCGAGGATTCGCAGAGCTTCCCGCACCGTGGTACGGCTCATGCGCGTCTGGATGACGAGTTCCCGCTCGGGCGGCAGCGGCGTATTGTCCTCGAATTCGCCACTGAGGATGCGTTCGCGTAATTCGGTGGCCAGCACGTCCGACGCTTTCGGGACCGCCATCGGCTGCAGCTGAATGGCGGAGCGCCGGTTGCTCGTATCCCCGCTGGCCGCGGCCTTCGGCATCACATGCCCCACTCTCTGGTCTAAGGGTCAGACCTCAATATAACATCCATCCCTTTTTTCACCCGGGCTGCGCAGAGCGTAGTTCAGGTCACGATCGACAGGACCGCAGATCATGCGCTGGGAACTGACGGAAGAACAGGAACTGTTCCGGGAATCCTTCGCCGGCTGGCTGGACCGGTTCGCGCCGCCCGAATCCGTCCGAAAATGGTTGGAGTCCGGCGATTCCTCGGTCTTCGACACGAAGTTCGCCAAGGAGGGCTGGTTCGCCGTCGGACTGCCCGAGCCCATTGGCGGGCAGGGCGGCGGATTGCTCGAGCTCGCTCTTACCGCAGAGGAACTGGGACGCCACGCGGCACCGTCGTCCACCTGGTTCGCCGCCGTGCTGACCGCGCCTCTGCTGCCGGCGGAAACGGCCGGACAGGTCCTGTCCGGCGAGCTCACGGCGGCCCTGGCTGTGGACGCGTCACGCGCCGCCGACACGGCCACGACGTTCCGCATTTCCGAGGACGGCGCGCTGTCCGGCGCGGTCGCCACCTCGCTCGGCGCCGATCAGGCGGACCTGCTCGTCGTGCCCGCTCGGGGCCCCGATGGCCCCGGGCTGTATCTGGTGAACGCGCGCGACAACGCGGTAAGCGTCGCGCCGCGGAAAACGTTGGATCGCTCGCGCCGCGCTGCTGACGTGCGGCTGACCGGCGCGGCAGGACTGCGGCTCGACCTCGACGCCGAATCGGCGCTGGCCGATGTCGCGCTGCGGGCCGCTGTACTGACGGCCGCCGACGCGCTGGGCGCTATGGAGCGAATGCTGGACCTGGCGGTGAGCTACAGCAAGACCCGCCAGCAGTTCGGCGCGCCGATCGGGTCCTTCCAGGCTGTAAAGCATGCCGCCGCAACCATGTTGGTGTCCGTTGAAGCCGCCCGCTCGATCGTGTACTTCGCCGCGCAATCGGTCCAGGAGCAGCACTCGCAGCGCACGATCCATGCCGCCGTGGCGAAAGCCCAGGTGACCCCGTCCGCCGTCGTCGCGGCCGACAGCGCGCTGACCCTGCACGGCGCGGTCGGCTACACCTGGGAGCACGACCTGCACCTCTACTACAAACGCGCCAAGCTCGACGCCCAACTGTTCGGCTCGGCCGCGGTCTGGAACGGGCGGCTGGCCGATCTACTGCCCCTGGTGGCCGCAGCTCAGTAAGATTGCCTTTTGGTCAGTCCTTTTGTATATTTGGCCCAAAGAATTCTCAGTTACCGACGGGACGTGTGCGGTGGACTTCGATCTGACCGAGGATCAACAGACAATTCGCGACGCGGTACGCGAACTCGCGGGAAAATTCGACGAGCAGTACTGGGTGGAAAAGGATTCGGCCCACGAGTTCCCCACCGAGTTCTATGACGCGTTCGCCAAGGGTGGCTGGCTGGGCATTACGACGCCCGAGGAATATGGCGGGCACGGTCTCGGCATTACCGAGGCTTCGCTGTTGCTCGAGGAGGTCGCCGCGTCCGGAGCCGGCATGAACGGCGCGAGCTCCATGCACCTGTCGATCTTCGGCATGCACCCGGTGATCGTGCACGGCTCCGAGGAACTCAAACGACGCACCTTGCCGCGCGTCGTCGAGGGCGACCTGCACGTGTGCTTCGGCGTCACGGAGCCCGGTGCGGGACTGGACACGACACGGATCACCACTTTTGCGCGACGCGAGGGACCCAGCTACATCGTCGACGGCCGCAAGGTGTGGATCTCCAAGGCGATGGAGTCGGAGAAGATCCTGTTGCTGACCCGGACCACCAAGTTCGAGCACGTCCAGCGCAAGACCGACGGCCTGACCCTGTTCCTGACCGACCTCGATCGCTCGAAGGTGGAGATCCGCCCCATCGAGAAGATGGGTCGCAATGCCGTCACCTCCAACGAGCTGTTCATCGATGGCCTCGAGATTCCGGTCGAAGACCGGGTGGGTGAAGAGGGACGGGGCTTCGAATACATCCTCGACGGCCTGAACCCGGAGCGGATGTTGGTCGCCTCGGAGGCGCTCGGTATCGGCCGGGCCGCCTTGCGCCGCGCCACTCGGTACGGCAAGGAACGCCACGTGTTCGGCCGGCCCATCGGCATGAACCAGGGCCTGCAGTTCCCGCTCGCCGACTCCCTCGCCCGGCTCGATGCCGCCGAACTCGTGCTGCGTAAGGCCACCTGGCTTTATGACAACGGCAAACCGTGTGCCCGCGAGGCGAATACGGCCAAATACCTTTGCGCGGACGCGGGCTTCCAGGCCGCCGACCGCGCCCTGCAGACCCACGGCGGCATGGGGTACTCCGAGGAGTACCACGTCGCGCGGTACTTCCGGGAGGCCCGGCTGACCCGCATCGCTCCACTGAGTCAGGAGATGGTGCTCAACTACCTGGGCGAGCACGTGCTCGGCCTGCCGAGGAGCTACTGATGTTCGGACTCACGCGACGATCGGCCCTGCTGACCGGCGCGGGCGGCGGCATCGGAGCGGCCGTGGCCGAGGCATTCGCGAAAGCGGGTGCGGCGGTGCTGGTTACGGATGTGAACGGCGATACGGCCGCCGCGGTCGCCGACCGGATCACCGCGGCAGGTGGTGCCGCGCAGTCGGCGGTCCTGGACGTGCGCGACGCGCAGCAGGCGGCCGAGGCCGCCGCACAGGCCGCAGCCCTCAATAACGGCACGCTCAATATCCTGGTCAACAATGCGGGCGCGACCGCCCCCGCCATGTTCGCGAACCTGGACCAGGAGGCGTTCTCCCGGATCGTCGACATCCACCTGCTGGGCTCGTTCGTCTGCAGCAAGGCGGCGCTGGAATATCTGCCCGACGACGGCACCGGGCGCATCATCAATGTGACCTCGGCCGCCGGACTCACCGGCACCATCGGCCAGGCCAACTACGGGGCAGCGAAGGCAGGCATCATCGGCCTCACCAAGTCGCTCGCGAAAGAGCTGGCCAAGCGCCGGATCACGGCCAATGCGATCGCACCGCTGGCCGCGACCGCCATGACCGAGAACATTCGCTCCAACGAGAAGCTGGCCGTCAAGACCCTGGCGCGTATTCCGCTGGGGCGCTGGGCCGAGCCGAGCGAGATCGCGGGCAGCTTCGTCTTCTTCGCCTCCGACGCGGGCGCTTACATCACGGGACAGGTTCTTCCCGTCGACGGCGGGACGGTGATCTGATGACCACATCGACGACTTGCCCGGCACCGGGGCCGTTCCGGCGTACCGCGCGCGAAGTACTCATCGCCGAGGCGGTGCGCACGCCTATCGGCCGGTCGCACCCCGACAACGGCTGGTACCGCGATATCCACCCCAATGCGATCCTGTCTTCGGTGTACCGGGATCTGGTGCACCGCAGCGCAATCGCGCCCGCGGCGGTGGAGGACCTGGTGATCGGCTGTACGGCGCCGTTCGGTGAGCAGTCGCGAAACATCGGCCGCAACGCCTGGCTACAGGCGGGTTACCCGGCCGAGGTGCCCGCGGTGACCTTGGACCGGCGGTGCGGATCCGCGCAGACCGCCGTCGAGCTGGCCGCAGCGCTGATCGGCTCCGGCACACACGATCTCGTCATCGCGGGCGGCGTCGAGCACATGGGCCATGTGCCGATGAACTCGCCCGCGAGGATTTCGGAGTTGTATGGCGATCCGTGGCCGGCGGAGCTTCGTGAGCTGTACTCCTTCGTCTCACAGGGCGAGAGCGCGGAACTGATCGCCGACAAGTGGGGCATCTCCCGCGCGGAGATGGACGAATTCGCGGTGCGCTCACACGCATTGGCTACCGCCGCGATCGAGGCCGGTCGCTTCGCGGACGAGATGGTTGCGCTCGAGCTCGACGGACAAACCCGCAGCACCGACCAGACGGTGCGGCCGGGCACCGACCTGGCCACGCTCGCCAAGCTGAAGACCGTGTTCCGCGAGGACGGCCGCGTCACCGCGGGCACCTCGTCGCCGATCTGCGACGGCGCGGGCGGGGTGCTGCTTTCGTCCCGGGAAGCCGCTACCGCGCACGGGCTTCGGGCCCGCGCGCGGATCGTGGATCAGACCACGGTCGGGGTCGACCCCATCATCATGTTGACCGGCCCGATCCCGGCCACGCACAAGATCCTCGAACGCAACCGGATGACGATCGATGATATCGATCTCTTCGAGGTCAACGAGGCCTTCGGCTCCGTCGTCCTCGCCTGGCAGCGGGAACTGAAGCCGGATATGGACCGGGTCAATGTGAACGGCGGCGCGATCGCCCTCGGTCACCCGGTCGGCGCGACGGGAGCGAGGCTGATCGCGACCATCGTCGCCGAACTCGAACGCCGGGACAAGGAACTCGGCCTGGTCACCATGTGCTGCGGCGGCGGGCTCGGCACCGCCACGCTGGTCCAGCGGGTGCACTGATGATCGATCTGCGACCGCATATCCGGGCAGGCTCGGGCGTCCGGTGGAACCAGGCGGGCGCCGAGCCGACCCCACTGGTGAACGCACTGGTCGAGCAGGTCGGCGAGATCGGCCCGATCCGTGCGTTCGCGGGTCTCACCTGGAATCGCGCCGTCACCCATGACCCGCCGCCGCTGCTCTCGGTCACCTCATACGGCGGGCTCGGCGAGCTGTCGACACTGAGCAAGCATGGACTGCTCGATGTGGTGCCGTGTCATTACTCCGCGTTACCGAGGCTGTTCGCCGAAGGCGCGCTGCCGAGCGATGTGGGACTGCTGCAGGTTTCGCCGCCGGATGCGACCGGCAACTGCTCCATGGGTATCGGCGTCGACTACATCGCCGACGCAGTGGAGCACACACCTGTGCTGATCGCCGAGATCAACCGCCAGATGCCGGTGACCCGCGGCGCGCCGACGATTCCGCTGAGCCGGTTCACCGCGACGATCGGCACCGACCGGCCACTCCTGGAAGCCGCCGAACGCCGGCCCGACGAAGTGGAACGGCGGATCGCCCGCCACGTCGCGAGTCTGGTCCGCGATGGCGACACCATCCAGATCGGCGTCGGAACACTACCCGCCGCAGTGCTTTTCGCACTCGAGAGTCACGACGACCTCGGCATGCACTCCGGCATGATCGCCGACGATGTGCTGCGGCTCATCGACAAGGGCGTGTTGACCGGGGCACGCAAGGAGATCGATACGGGCATGGTGATCACCGGGACAGCCATCGGCACGTCGAAACTGTACGAGCGGGTGGGCGCCATGCCGATCGGATTCCGGCCCGCCAGCTACACCCACGATCCGAGCGTGCTCGTTCGGCTGCGGTCGTTGGTGTCGATCAACTCCGCGATCGAGGTCGACCTCACCGGGCAGGTGGGCGCGGAACGCCGCGGCCGGATCTATGCCGGAGCGGTGGCGGGTCAAACCGATTTCACCAGGGCCGCTTCGCTTACCGGGGCACGGTCGATCATCGCGATGCGGGCCGCCCGCGAGAGTGAGTCGAATATCAAGGCGCGGCTCGAATACGGCTCGGTGACGACCGCGCGCGCCGATGTCGATTTCGTCGTCACCGAATTCGGCATCGCCGCCCTGCGCGGTCTCGATCTGGGGGGCCGGGCGCGGCAGCTGATCTCGGTGGCCGCCCCCGAACACCGGGAAGAACTCGAGCGTGCCACGCACTCCCGCCGGTCCTGACGGGCACAACGGAAGAGGATCCACAGAAATGACCCATCCCAAGCAGGTACACATCCGGGAAGTGGGACCGCGCGACGGTTTTCAGAACGAACCGGAGCACATCTCGACACCCGACAAGATCCGGCTGGTCAATGCGCTCGGGCAGTCCGGGGTCAAGCGGATCGAGGTCGCGAGTTTCGTGCGGCCTGATGTGATTCCCCAGTTGGCCGACGGCCGGGAAGTGCTCGATCAGATCGATGTCCCCGATGACGTCGCACTCATGGTCCTCGTGCCGAACACGCGGGGCCTGGAGAACGCTCTGCGGGTGCGCGACACGTTCCATGAGGTCGCGATCTTCGTCAGCGCATCGGAAACCCACAACAAGAAGAACGTCAACCGCACGGTCGCCGAGTCGATGGCCGACAACGATGTCATGGCGAAACGGATTGTCGCGGAGGGACTGCACTGTGCGGCCGTCATCGCGACCTCGTTCGGCTGCCCCTATGAGGGCAAGGTCGAGATGTCGCGGGTGCTCGACATCGCCGAGCGGTTCGCCGCCGGCGGCGCCGGCGAGATCGGCTTCGGCGACACCACCGGCATGTGCAATCCGGCTTACGCCGCGGAGTTCTTCGCCGCGGCTCTGGATCGGCTGCCCGGTGTCGAGGTCACCGCCCACTTCCACAACACCCGCGGTCAGGGCCTGGCCAACGCCTATGCCGCACTGCGGGCCGGTTGTACCAGTTTCGAATCCAGCTTCGGTGAACTCGGCGGCTGTCCGGTGCCCGCGGGCTCAACCGGCAATATCGCCACCGAGGACCTGATCAGCATGTTCCACGAGATGGGTGTCGAGACCGGCATCGATCTCCCGAAGATGATCCTGGCTGCGCTGCAGGCGCAGAACGTGCTGGGGCGCAAGCTCACCAGCCATTCGATCGCCGCGGGCCCGATCGACTGGCACCGCGCTACCAACTGAATCCCTGTCACCGACGACACAACGGAGTAGAAGATATGACCAATCGAGTCGCATTCGTCACCGGCGGCGCCCAGGGCATCGGTAAAGGAATCTCTGCGACGCTGGGTGCCAGCGGATTCCGCGTTGCCATCGCCGATCTCGATCTGACTGCCGCCGAGGCCACCGCCGCGGAGATCACCGCCGCGGGCGGCACCGCGATCGCCGTCCAGGTCGATGTGACCGATACCGCGTCGGTGCAAGCCGCCGTCAAGACGGTCACCGAGCAACTCGGCCCAGTCGAGGTGGCGGTGAACAATGCCGGCTGGGACGACTTCATGAAGTTCCTCGACACCACCGAAGACTTCTGGGACCGCATCCTCGACATCAATTTCAAAGGCGCACTCCGGGTTACCCAGGCGGTAGTACCCGGCATGATCGAACGCGGCTGGGGCCGGATCATCAATATCGGCTCGGATGCCGGTCGTGTGGGCTCCTCGCTGGAGGCCGTGTATTCCGGCGCCAAAGGCGGCATCATCGCCTTCACCAAAACTCTCGCGCGCGAGGTTGCCACCAAGGGAGTCACCGCCAACACTGTCTGCCCCGGTCCGACCGATACACCGGCGCTGCGCAAATTCGCCGACAATGCCGGACAGGATGCGGAGAAGGTCATCTCGGGCATGACCCGGGGCGTGCCGATGAAGCGACTCGCGCAGCCCAGCGATGTGGCCGCCGCCGTCGCCTTCTTCGCCTCGGACGCAACCGATTACATCACCGGGCAGACCTTGTCGGTGAGCGGCGGCCTCACCATGGCGTAAGCGCGACACCCTGACCGGGGCTCCGACAGGTTTGCTCTCCTTGCGCCGGTCGGAGCCCTTCCCGTCCGCACGAACCGATATCGACATCAGCTCCTGATCGAAAGGCCTTATCGCTCATGCATGTACAGGACGGAACACTCATAACCTGGTCGCCGGTACACGAATACGACGACATCCGCTACGAACACAGCGGCGACGGCATCGCGAAAGTCACGATCTGCCGACCCGAGGTGCGCAACGCGTTTCGCCCGCAGACATTGATAGAGATCTCCGACGCCCTGACCGAGGCCCGCGAGGACCCCACGATCGGCGTGATCCTGCTGACCGGCGAAGGCACCGAAGCGTTCTGCTCCGGTGGCGACCAGCGAGTCCGCGGCGATACCGGTTATCTGACCGAACCGGGCGATTCCCACGCCGTTGGCCGTTTCCACGTTACCGACCTACAGATACAGATCCGCCGCCTGCCCAAGCCCGTTGTCGCGATGGTCGCCGGATACGCGATCGGCGGCGGGCACGTTCTGCACCTCGTGTGCGACCTGACGATCGCCGCCGACAACGCGCGCTTCGGCCAGGTGGGGCCCAAGGTCGGCTCCTTCGACGGGGGCTTCGGCGCCGGCCTGCTCGCCGAACTCGTCGGAGTCAAGAAGGCCAAGGAGATCTGGTTCCTCTGCCGCCAGTACAACGCGCGGCAAGCAGTCGAGATGGGCCTGGTCAACACCGTGGTGCCGCTCGCCGATCTGGAGCGCGAAACCATTGCCTGGTGCCGCGAGATGCTGCAGATGTCACCCTTCGCGCTGCGGCTGATGAAGGCCAGTTTCAACGCCGCGCAGGACGGCATCTCCGGCATCCAGCAGCTGGCGCACGACGCGAACCTGCTCTTCTACGCCACCGAGGAGGCGCAAGAAGGGCGCGAAGCATATAAGCAGAAGCGCCGCCCCGAGTTCGAGCGATTTCCCAGACGCGCATAGTTCGATGGCCCGCAGCGCCGCCACCGGCTCGAAGCGGGAGACATCCAACGCGCGTGGGCTCACTCGGCCAGCAAGACGCGTGCCATCTCGCGCCATTGGGCCAGATGCGGATCCCGATCCGGCCGACGTGGATCGAAGCCGTAGGCCAGCGAAACGCCGCGCATACTGGACATCAGAATGTCCACGGTTTGCCGATAACGCGGCCGCGCCGCCAGCACGGGACCGAACATGGCGTCGACTGTTTCGCGGATGGCATTCTGCAGATTGCGCTCCGCCGGCCGTAGCGCATCCCGCAATGCCGCGTTGTGCCGCGCGGCCACCCACAGTTCGATAGACGCCCAGAAAAATGGCTGCTGATAGTTCTTCCACATGTGCGCAATGGCCTCGTCGACACGGGCCGGATCGTTATCGCCCGCGATGATCGTCGCGCCGACCTCCTCGCGCAATTCCGCGATCCGGCTGGCGGCCAGATGCTGCACCGCCCCAACGAGCAGCTCGTCACGAGACGGGAAGTGATGCAGCAGGCGGCCACGCGAAATCCCCGCCAACTCCTGAATCCGCAACGTCGATGCCCCGGCATAGCCGAATTCGACCAGGCATCGCACCGCGGCGTCGAGAATCTGCTGACGACTGGCCCGGGTGCGCTGCTCCTGCTGTTGCAGGTAGCTCTCGGCTCGACTGGCGGTCATGCCTCGATAGTACGGCCCGACGCCGAGCTACAGTCAGATCTGACTGCAGCGGTGGCGGACGGAGCCATACTTACCTACTGTCCGTATTGGAACTGGACGGGTGGGGTGACCTGCGTACCGAGCTGCATCCCCTGTCCGAAGCGGGCGCGTGGTCCGCGATGGCGACACTCATCGACGCCGTCCTGAACACCTTCACCATAGTCGGCGAGACCAGCAGAATCGGCGCAGAGATCATGCGCCGATTCGCCGACATCTTCGACCGATTCACGCTCTACACGCCCTACCCATTGCACGAATCGGCGCGTCGCACGATTATCGACGACCTACACGCTCCGGCTCAAACGCCGACACCGTCGCGCTGATCGGCCACCACCACCGGTTCGGATTGCTCCCGGCCGATCGCTGCCGGAATGCATCGCGCGGCGGTGCGAATCAGCAACAACGCCGCGACGATGCTGAGAACTGAGGCGAGCGCGACGAGGACCGACGAATGCTGCTCCAGGTGCAGTGCGATGATCACGGGCGCACCGGCGCCGAAGTTGGCCATGAAGAACGTGCAGGGGAACAGCAGAAACAGCCCGAGCAGGTGATAGGGCCGGGTCGCCCGGTCGCGCAATGTCGCCGCCGCGACCGCGAAACAGATCACCTGGGCCGCCTCCAGCACGCCGATGACCAGCGGGTACTGGAAAATCCGGAACGCATGCGGACCCCAGTATTCGTAGGTGCCGCCGTTGATTCCGATCATCTCGAAGGCCGAGGACATGGCCAACTCGATGCCCGCGAAGACGTAGAGACCGCGGGAGGTCAGTGTGCCGCGCCGGATTGCCCGCGCGATATACATCGCGGCGCTCGCGTACAGCACCGCGTAACCACTGTGTGTCCAAATCGGCTGTGGCACACCGAATGCCGTGAAATGGGTGAACATGCCGTCGGTGGAGTAGAAGTACAGACTCATTCCGACGTCGTAGAGTGGCTCGGCGAAGGCGGCCACCATCGCCGCAAGCACCATCAGCACGTAGAACGGTGTTCGCTCCCGCAGCCCCATCCGGACCGCGAGCGCGAGCAGGACCAGGGTGATCCCCCAGCTGCCATAGGTCAGGATGGCTTGCATCGTGAGGTTGAGGGGATGATCAATCGGCTGTGTTGGCATTGGATGCTCCATCCGAAGTACTTTTTCCATCGGGGCGGTTCACTAGGCAAACTCCGCGAGATCGAACATATGGCGTCCGTCACAGCCGCGCGCTATCCCTCAGAAGTACATCCATCGTCCAGGCGAGGGATCCTCGGCTCCCGAGACCGCCACGCAGATACCTCGCGATATCGGATATCGCTTCCGATCAGAGATTCACTCCGGTATACCGGACTCCCCATAGCAGGGTAGAACCGCGCACCGGTGAATCGATTGCCCGCAACGAAATCACGACCGGTCGCGAGTGCCGTCGCGGGGCGCGCGCAAACTGCGAGGTGGGCTGCGAATTCGGCGCCTCCGATCCCTACCTGCAGTCAGCATTGACTGCAGGTGGGGCGTTGGGTTACCTTCGGTTGACCACACAAGAAGTGTGGCTATCGATCACCTGCCCGCACCGGACCGTCTCGACGTCCACACATCTGGGCCGCTCCGCGGCCGACGCATGCACGTCGGAGCCGTTCGCGGGCGTCACCGAGGAGAGCCCATGCCGAATCAGGCAATCGTGTACGAGGCGATTCGCACGCCCCGAGGCAAGGGGAAGAACGGTTCGTTGCGCAGCGTGAAACCGATCGACCTGGTGGTCGGCTTGATCGGCGAGCTGAAAGTCCGCTTCCCCGACCTGGATCCCGCCTACATCGACGATGTCGTCCTCGGTGTCGTGACACCGGTGGGTGACCAGGGCGGCAATATCGCCAAGGCAGCGGCTCTGGCGGCGGGACTGCCGCATACGGTTGCGGGTGTTCAGATCAACCGGTACTGCGCGTCGGGCCTCGAGGCGACGAACCTCGCCGCCCAGAAGGTCCGTTCCGGATTCGAATCCCTGGTGCTCGCCGGCGGCGTCGAATCCATGTCGCGCGTCCCGATCGGCACCGACGGCGGTCCTCTTTTCAATGACCCGGCCACCGTCTACGACCTCCATTTCGTACCGCAGGGCATCGGCGCCGATCTCATCGCGACGATCGAGGGGTTCACCCGCGAGGACGTCGACGCCTATGCGGTGCGCTCCCAGCAACGCGCCGAATCCGCCTGGTCCGGTGGGTATTTCGCCAAATCGGTGGTGCCGGTTAAAGACTTCAACGGCATCACCGTGCTCGACCACGACGAACACCGCCGTCCCGCCAGCACGGTCGATTCACTCGCCGCGCTGAAGCCGTCGTTCGCCGCGCTCGGGGCCAACGGCGGATTCGATGCCGTTGCGCTGCAGAAGTATCCGTCTATCGAACGCATCGAACATGTCCATCACGGCGGAAACAGCTCGGGCATCGTGGACGGTGCCGCGTTGGTACTCATCGGCAATGAAGAAGCGGGCGAACGATTCGGTCTGACACCACGGGCGCGGATCGTGGCGACGGCGGTATCGGGCGCGGACCCGACAATCATGCTGACCGGACCGCGACCGGCCACCGAAAAGGTGCTCGGAATCGCCGGTCTGACCCTGGACGATATCGACCTGTTCGAACTGAACGAGGCCTTCGCCTCGGTGGTCCTGAAGTTCCAGAAGGACCTGAAGATTCCGGACGAGAAGCTGAACGTCAACGGCGGAGCCATCGCCATGGGCCATCCGCTGGGCGCGACCGGGGCGATGCTCGTAGGCACCGTCATCGACGAACTCGAACGGCGCGGGGAACGGCGTGCACTGGTGACGCTGTGCGTCGGCGGCGGCATCGGCATCGCAACCATCATCGAACGTCTTTGAGCGGAAGCAGGATTCAATGATGAACCAGATCGGGATGAACCAGATCAGCACCATCCGTTGGCGGCGTGATGACGACGATATCGTCGTACTCACCCTCGATGACCCGACGGCATCGGCGAACACCATGAACGGTGCGTTCCAGCAGTCACTGGCCTCGACACTGGATCGCCTGGAGGGGGAGCGCGAATCCATCAAGGGCGTCGTGCTCGTGTCGGCGAAGAAAACGTTCTTCGCGGGCGGCAACCTGGCCGACCTGATCGCCGCGACACCGGCCGACGCACAACACTTCAGCGACTTCTGCGATGACATGAAGCGGCAACTGCGCAGGCTCGAGACGCTCGGCCGTCCGGTGGTCGCGGCCATCAGTGGCGCAGCCCTCGGCGGCGGTCTGGAGATCGCGCTGGCCGCCCATCACCGCATCACCACGGCCACCGGCGTGGTCGTTGGGCTGCCCGAGGTCGGTCTCGGACTGCTGCCCGGCGTCGGCGGGATCGTACGAACCGTGCGGTTGCTGGGCGTCCGGTCCGCACTGGACAACGTCCTGCTGTCCGGAACTCGGTTCACATCATCAAAGGCATTGGAAGTCGGACTGATCCACGAGATCGTGCCGAGTGCCGAGGAACTGATGCCCGCGGCCAAGGCATGGATCGAGGCCAACCCCGACGCCGTGCAACCGTGGGATGTCAAGGGATACACCATTCCCGGCGGTAGTCCGGCCGATCCCGAATTAGCCGCGGCGCTGCCGGCATTGGCGGCGAATCTGCGGCGACGACTCAAAGGCGCTCCGCTGCCCGCCCCGCGCGCTATCCTCGCCGCGGCGGTCGAGGGCGCGCAGGTCGATGTCGAGGCGGCGTCGCTGATCGAGACTCGGTACTTCATCCCGCTGGTCACCGGTCAGATCGCGAAGAACATGATTCAGTCGACGTTCTTCGATATCCAGACCGTCAAAGGCGGGGCGAGCAGACCTGCCGGCGTCCCGAAGTTCGCGGCTACGAAGGTCGGCATCCTCGGTGCCGGAATGATGGGTGCGGCGCTCGCGTATGTGTGCGCGAGTGCCGGAATCCAGGTGGTTCTCAAGGATGTCACGCTCGATAATGCGCTGCGCGGCAAGGGATATGCCGAGGGTCTGGAGGCCAAGGCGGTTGCGCGGGGATCGACCACCGAAGCCGCCTTGAAGGAACTCCTCGACCGGATCCAGCCGACCGCCACCCCGGCCGATTTCGCGGGCGTCGACTTCGTGATCGAAGCCGTTTTCGAGAGTGTCGAGCTCAAACAGGCAGTATTCCAAGAGATTCAGCACATCGTTCAGCCGGACGCCGTGCTCGGCTCGAACACCTCGACGCTGCCGATCACCACGCTCGCCGCGGGGGTCGAGCGGCAGGAGGACTTCATCGGGGTGCACTTCTTCTCGCCGGTCGACAAGATGCCGCTGGTCGAGATCATCACCGGAAAGTGCACGTCCCGCGAGACGTTGGCGAAGGTGTTCGACTTCGCTCAGCAGATCGGCAAAGTGCCGATCGTCGTCGGCGACAGCCGTGGCTTCTTCACCAGCCGGGTGATCATGACCTTTCTGGACGAGGCCGTCGCCGCCGTTGGCGAAGGCGTTGATCCGGCGGTGATCGAGCAGGCCGGTGCGCAGGCCGGTTATCCAGCGCCACCGTTGCAACTCATGGATGAGCTGACCTTGACGCTGCCGCGCAAGATCCGCGACGAGAAGCGAGCGGCGATCGAGGCCGCCGGCGGATCGTGGACCGCGCACGGGTCGGAAGCAGTGGTGAACACCATGATCGACACGTACGAGCGTAGTGGCCGTTCGACTGGCGCCGGGTTCTACGACTACGACGATTCCGGCCGACGCCTCGGCCTGTGGTCCGGGTTGCGCGACGCCTTCCGATCGGAGGCCACCGTGCCGTTGCAGGACCTCCAGGAGCGCATGTTGTTCGCGGAGGCGATCGAAACCGTGCGCTGCTTCGACGAGGGAGTACTCACCTCGGTCGCGGACGCGAACATAGGTTCGCTGTACGGCATCGGGTTCCCCGCCTGGACAGGCGGCGTACTGCAGTACATCAACGGCTACGACGGCGGACTGCCCGGCTTCGTGCGGCGCGCACACGAGCTGGCAGCGCGGTACGGCGAACGGTTCACTCCCCCGGATTCCTTGGTGGCCAAGGCTTCTCGCGGCGAAACGTATCGTTGACCCTGTCCGTCAGAACGGCGTCAGCACCTCGGTGAGGAATGCCTCCGGCAACGCGTCCACGCGTCCGGAGGCTTCGTCCTCCACGAGGGCCCGCAATACTGTGCGCACTGCTGGATCGCCGTACCGCAGCAGGCCGGCGAGCCCTTGTTCGGCACACTGCCGTGCCACCGGGAGCAGCAGCTGTCCGGCTTGCTCGAGCTCACCGAGTTCGGCGGTGCACACGACCAGGAGTAGGCGCGCTTCCAGCAGCGCCCGAGGGCGTCCCTGCGGCGCAATGCGGTCGACGAGCCCCTGTGCCCGGGTACGAGCCTCGGTGATCGACTCTCGCACCAGCAGTTCCCGGATTGTCGAAGCTTCCTCGAGTTCCGCGGTGCTGATCCGGATGCCGTCGGCGGCGGCATCCGGATCGGGCGGCGACCGGTATCGCCCATGTTCCGCTGCCGGAAGAACAATCCCTGCCCGGATGCTCTCGTTCCTTATCCGGGCGGCGAGGCGCGGCAACGACAGTGTGGTCGCGATCAGCGACCCGTCGGTCAGTCGCTGCCGGGCGGTTTCGAGATCGCCGCGCAGCGCCTTGATTCGTGCGCCCGTGCCGTAGGTAGCGAGCATCGAATCCACGATTCCGCCCTCACGGCCCAGTTCGTACCCCTCGTCGAGTAGCCGCTCGGCCGCATCGATATCACCCATGTCCAACAGCAGCGCACCGAGTAGTGCGCTCGCGATCCGCGCGGCGTGCAAACGTGAGCCGCCGGTCTGCGTGGCAACCTGCAGCGCGGTACGGAAACTGGCCTCCGCCTCGGCGATATCGAGTTCTTCGTTGGCGGCGATACCGTCGAAACAGTGGCCGTACATCACGCTGAAGGGACCGGTCGTCTGCCGGTGATAGTCGGCCGCCCATACCTGCCATCGGTGGGCCGCGGCGAAGTCGAATCGGTAGATCGCGGCGAAGGTCGCCATATCGGCGGCTGTGGTGACCACCCAGGGGTGCAGCCGCTCGGGCCGGGCCAGGCAATCCGAGATCAGCTCGGCAACCCCGTCGATGCGATCAGCCGAGACCCGAACGCCCGCTTCGACCACGGCGGCCTCCGTCGCGAGTTCGTCGGCGGTCGCGCCCTGGGCGTGTTCGAGCAGCGAATGCGCGCGCACCAGAGCAGTGTTCGCGGCCTGCGGATGTTGCAGCAGCAGATTGGCCCACGCCGTGGTGATCTGCAGTCGCAGGCTCGACTGCACCGCGTCCGGCGGCAGCTTCGCGATGAGCGCGAGCAATGTCGACATCTGCGATTGCTCCAGCAGTTGCGTGCCATCGCTCTCGATCAGCGCGACGGCGGCGGTTGAATCGCCCGCCGCCAGTGCGTGATCGACGGCCTCACGCAAGAAATGGTGGCCGCCGAACCACCGGGACGCTGTGCGATGCAGATCCGGGATCCACTCCGGGTGGTCCCTTTCCAGGCGCCTGCGCAGGAAGTCCGCGAACAGGTGGTGATAGCGGAACCATTCCCGGTCGGCGTCGACTCGGCTCAGGAACAGGTCACGGGACTCTACCTCGTCCAACAACGCGGTTCCGTCGGGCATGCCGGACAGGGCCGAGGCCAGATCGCCACAGAGCCGATGCGTGATCGAGGTCCGCAGCACGAATTCGAGCAGCCTGGGCTCGAGGTTGTCCAGCACGTTCTCGGCGAGGAAGTCGCCGATCGAATGGAGCCGTCCGGACATATGGCTGATCAGGATGCTGGGATCTTCGGCGCCCCGCAGCGACAATGAGGCAAGCTGCAGCGCGGCGACCCAGCCGTCGGTTGATTCGGTCAGATCAGCGATATCGGCCGGCTCGAGTGCCAGCCCACCGACACCGGCGAAGAACGAATTCGCCTCGGTGAGGTTGAAGCGCAACGCATTCGAATCGATCTCCACCAGTTCGTCATAGACGCGCATCTTGCTCAACGGCAGACCCGTGCGGGCACGGCTGGTGACGATCACCTGTAGATGGTGGCAGCCATGATCGAGTAGATAGCCCAGCGCGGCCACAGTGGGCGCGTGGGTGACCCGGTGCCAGTCATCGATGACAACGGCGACGCGTTCGCCGCCCGTGTGGATATCGTTGATCAGCGAGGTGAGCACATAGGGTTCCGCTTCGCCGCCGTGCACTTCGAGCAGCTGCCCCAGTTCCGCGGCGAGCGTCGGCAAAACCTGGCGCACGGCCTCGATGAGGTGCGCGAGGAACCACAGCTCATTGTTGTCGTCGTGGTCCACACTGAGCCATGCGACGTGGACACCATCTGCCGTCAGAATGTCGCGCCACTGCGCGGCCAGCGTGCTCTTGCCGAACCCGGCGGGGGCGTGGATCACAGTCAGTCGCCGTCGCTGCCCGGCCCGCAGCACCTCGATCAGCCGATCCCGCACAACCAGCGGGCGGGTCGGCGTCGGTGGGCGGAACTTCGTCGACGCCGTGGGCGGGGTGCGCATGGCGGCCGTCCGCGTGCTGGGATTCCGACCCGACGTGGAGATCTCGGCCACGCTCGATTCGGAATTGCCCATTGTGCCTGACGATTCCGCAGGCAGTACCATCTGATCGATCGGAAGACCATGGCGTCGTTGGATTTCCATCAGCCTACGCCCGAAGGCCGCGGCCGTCGGGTAGCGGTCGGCGGGATTCTCCGACATCGCACACTCGATCGCGGCACAGACATCATCGGGAATCTTCTGCGCGCGCAGATCCGGAATCGGTTCGGAAGTGATGCGCAGGAACTGGGAGACCACCTTCTCTCCGGCTCGGCGTTCGAAGGCGGCGTGGCCGGTGATCAGGCAGAACAGTGTCGCGCCGAGGCTGTAGATATCCGCCGCTGCGGTCGGCGGATACCCCTTCAGCACCTCGGGCGCGGTGAAGGCCGGCGAGCCGATGATGACACTGGTCGTCGTGATGAACCCACCGGGCACATGAGCGATACCGAAATCGGTGAGCTCGGGCTCACCATATTCGCTCAGTAAGATGTTGCCCGGCTTGACATCCCGGTGCAGCACCCCGATGCGATGGGCCGATTCGAGCGCTCCGGCCACCTTCACCGCGACCCGCACCGCATCGCTCCACGGCAGTGGCCCACCGCTTCGGATGGTGTCTTGCAACGACTTTCGGCGGTGGAAGGGCATCACAATGTAGGGCCGACCGGCCGAGATCACACCACTGAACAGGATGCTGACGATATTCGGGTGCCCGGAGAGTTTACCCATCGCGCGCTGCTCACGCAGGAACCGCTCCAGATTCCCCGGATCGAGGTCCGAGGTCAGTACCTTGACCGCGACTATCCGGTCCAGTGCGGGCTGCTCGCAGCGATACACAACCCCGAAGCCGCCGTGGCCGATCTCGGCGGCATTCTCGAAGCCTGCCGATCTCAGGTCCGACGCAATACGTACGGTGAGGTCACCCTGCTTCCGCAGCGGATCGAAGCTCGCCATCGACGGGCCCTGTCTCCCGACCTAGCATCTGGCCAGTATACCGCGATGCTCGGCCGAAACGGGCCGATCGCGCGGCCTACGCCGTCGACCGCTCATCGAGCGGGGCCGCTGCGACATAAGCGCCCTTGTGATACAGCAGTGGCGCATGTGATTCATCGCCGTCCGCATCCCAGTACACGCGTACCACTCGGCAGATCGCCAGCACCGAGTCACCGGCTGGGATCAGCTGGGACACTTCGCTGTGAATCCAGGTCGGCGTGCCATGCAGCACCGGCTCGCCGGTGTCGAGCGGCGACCAGAGCGATTCGTCGGCAAAGCGGTGCTCGGCACTACGCGAAAACCGTTGCGCGAGTGGCAATTGGTGTGCGCCGAGCAGGTGGACAACCACGGATTCGGCCGCCTGCAACGCTTCGATGCTCGATGAGGTGCAGGTGATGTTGAACGACACCAGCGGCGGATCCAGCGACAGCGAGGCGAACGAGGTCGCGGTGAAGCCGACCGGCCCGCCGCGCGAATTGCACGTGACGATGGTGACGCCCGCCGGATGACGCCGCAGTGCCGCGCGGTATTCGACAGCGCTGACGCTGCGGAACCTGTCCGAGCGGGCCGACAACTCGCCGGTGCTCTCGATCGAGCTCGACATCGATTCCTCCTGAAGTATCCGATCCGACGAGCTAGGCCGACCGGCGCTCACCAGCGGTGTGCAGGCCGGTGGCGCATGGTCCCAGTCCCTGGCGCCGGATGTAATCGACTTGCTTTCTCGCCATCTGGACGCCGACGGATTCCAGCCATGGCAGGGTCTCGAAGGCAATGTGCCCCAGCACCTCTGGGGTTTCCAACGGCAGCAGCGTCACGCCGTCGGCGACGTGTGCCGCGTGGATATCGACGATCAATCCGGCCAGCCCCTTAGGTGTCCCCGCGTAGTGGATCGATCGGGGCGGGGTGTCGATCATTTCGTCCAACCGTGCCATGCGTTGACACGCGCCCGGGGCGTCAGCAGCGATGATTACCGCGATGTCGACGAGGACGCTGATGCTCGCCGGATCGCGGCCCGCCAGGGCCGCCGCCGATTTGATCCGCGCGGTCTGCTGCTGGGCGGCGCGAAGATCGGCGGCCTGGATGCGAATGACTGTGGCCTCTGCGGGCTCGGTCACCTCGACCCACACGGCGGAGTCCGCCGCCGTGCCGATGGCCGCGGCCGAATTGTGGTCCGAGCCGGGCAGTTCGATCGCGATTCGCGGCGCAGGGCCGAATTCGATACCGAAGCGGGACATACGATTTCCTTCTTGGCCATCGTCGCGCGGATGCGGTGGGGCCGCGTCCGCGCGACGGAGGGAGGCGGCTAGGCGACCGGATCGATGACGATCGCGAACGCCTTGTTCTCGATTCCGCCCGACCGGTCGAGCGAGATGAACTTCTGCTCGGTGTACTCGTCGAGCGCACCCGGACCGCCTTCGCGCCCCAGACCGCTCTCCTTGTAGCCCCCGAAGGGATACGCGGGATGGATGACATGCCAGTCGTTCACCCACACCATGCCGGCGTCGAGCCGGCGGGCCACCTCGAGCGCCCGGCTCTCTTCGCCCCACACACCGGCCGACAGGCCGTAGCTGGAGTCGTTAGCGATCTTGATTGCCTCGTCCACCGAGTCGTAGGTGAGCACGGTCAGGACCGGGCCGAAGACCTCTTCACGAGCGATCCGCATATCGTTGGTAACGTCGACGTAAATTGTGGGCTCGACCCAATAGCCCTTGTCGAACTCACCACCCGTCGGTACCCGGCCGCCCACCACCGCGGTCGCGCCTTCTTCCGCGGCGATCCGGAAGTAGTCGACGATGCGGTCACGCTGCACCTGGGAGACGATCGGACCGATATTGGTCGCCGGATCGAGCGGGTTGCCCAGCCGCAACGTCGAGGCGCGCGCGACCAGCCGATTCACGATCTCGTCGCGCTTGCTCGCCGGGATCAGCAGCCGGGTGCCTGCCTCGCAGGCCTGGCCGTTGTTGGCCATCGCCGCGAACAGCGCCCCGTCCACCGCCAGCTCGAGATCGGCATCGTCGAGCACGATGTTGGCGCCCTTGCCACCGAGTTCGAGGGTGACCCGCCGAATGGTCTGGGCCGACTGACGCAGGATGCTCTTGCCGACCACGGTGGAGCCGGTGAAAGCCACCTTGCGGACGTCGGGGTGTCCGCTCAGATACGCGCCGACCGGGTCACCGTCGCCGGTGATGACGTTCAGCACGCCCGCGGGCAGCCCGGCGGCCTCGAACTCCTTCGCCAATTCGAGGGCCAGCAGCGGTGCGTGCTCATCGGGCTTGAGCACCACCGTATTTCCGGCCGCCAGGGCGGGCGCGATCTTCCAAACTATCGTCAGCAGCGGAATGTTCCACGGCACGATGGCCGCTACCACGCCGAGCGGTTCGCGCCGGATGATGCCGACCGCCGGAATCGGACCGATCTCGGGTCCGTTGGTCTCCCATTCGTAGTTCTCCGCCAGCGAGGCCAGATACTGCATCTGCGCCACCGACAGACCGACGTGCAGCGCGCCGGTGATCCGGATTGTCGCGCCGTTTTCCTGGGTCTGCAGCACGGCGAGTTCGTCGGTCCGCCCGGCCAGGCGGGTGGCGACCTCGTTCAGCAGCGCGGCGCGCTCGGCCGGCGAGGTGCGCCGCCAGCTGCCCTCCTCATGCGCGGCCTTGGCGGCCGCCACCGCGAGGTCGACCTCGGTGACGCCGCCCTTGGCGACGGTTGCGACCAGCTCTTCGGTTGCGGGACTGCGGATTTCGTAGGCATCGGCGGTGTCGATCCATTTGCCGTCGATGTACATCGAATAGTGTGGGGTAGTCATCGGGTGCTCCTGATGTGATGTGAACCGTCGGAACGTAGTTGCGGCCGCCTCATCCGATCTGCCGTTCTCGCCCTTGCCAATACGGTGCGCGGATCGATTTCTTGTCGACCTTGCCCGCCGGGTTCACCGGCACACTGTCGACGAATTCGATCGACTTCGGGGTGGGGACACTGCCGAGCGCGGCCTTGACGTGGTCGATCAGTTCGCTCTCGGACACCGTCGCATCCGGTTTGGTGACCACGACGGCGTGTACGGCCTCGCCCCACTTCTGATGTGGCACACCGATAACCGCTGACTGCGCCACGGCGGGGTGGGTCGACAACACGTCCTCGACCTGGCGCGGAAAGACATTGAAGCCGCCGCTGACGACCATGTCCTTCTTTCGGTCGACGATGTAGAGGAAGCCGTCCTCGTCGAGGCGGCCGATATCACCGGTGTGCACCCAGCCGTCGCGCAGTGCCTCGTGATTGCGGGCGGAATCCAGGTAGCCGAGCATCTGGCCGAGTTGTTTCGAACAGACCTCGCCCACCTCGCCGATCGGGAGCGGCCGATCATCCTCGTCCTGAATCGTCACACGCACCTGGAACATCGGCCGGCCCGCCGAGGCGAGGCGCTCGATCCAGGTGGCGTTGTCGACGCGGTGCTCGTTCTTGCGCAGGCACGAGACGTACCCCGGCTCGGTGCCCGCATAGGTCTGGATGAAGATCGGGCCGAACACGTCCAACGCCTCGCGCAGCCGTTCCGGTGCGATCGGCGCACCGGCATAGATCATCGTCTGTAGTGACGACAGGTCGTGCTTGGTGCGGAGCGGATGGTCCAGCAGAAGGTAGATGATGGTCGGGACGACCGCGGTCGCCGTCACACCATGACGTTCGACAGCGGCCAGCAGGCCGTCGACATCCAGCCCCGGCAACATGACGTTCGTGCCGCCACGCACGAACGTCGGCATGACGAAGATCTGCGTGAAATGCGTCAGCGGCGCGCCGTGTGCGAACACCTCGCCGAAACGGATATCGCCGATCTCCAACCCGGCCGAGATGCTGTACTGCGCCCAGGTGAAGTGGGAGTTCACCACGCCCTTCGGCTCGCCAGTGCTGCCCGAGGTGAACAGCACGTATGCCTCGTCGTCCTCGGACAGCTCGATTTGCGGACGGGTAGCCGGCAGACCGCTGATGAAGTCCTGGTAGTCGAGTGCGTCGTTGGGATTCGAATCGGCGCTGCCGCCGAGCCGGATCAGGTTCTGCAACTTCGGCAGCTTGTCCCGGATCTCGGCGACGGCATCGTCGAATTGCGCGTGATAGATCAATGTTGTGGCGTCGGTCTGCGCCAGATTCGATCGGAATCCATCCGCCGCGGACCGCGTCGGCAGTTGCACGAGTACGCCGCCGGCCGCCCAGATGCCGTGCTGGGTCGGGATGAACTCCAGACAGTTCGGCAGCAACAGCCCGACACGCTCACCCTTCTGCACACCGACAGCGAGGAGGGCATTGGCGATTGTGTTGCGCCATTCCCCGAGCTCCCGGTAGGTGATCGACCGTTCTCCGTCGATGATCGCGACGGATGAGGAGTAGTAAGTGCACGCCCGATCCAGGACGTCCGGCAACGTACCCCACATATCAGGAGCCGACGAGAGTGGACGGATCGAAGCCTTCGACCCAGTATTCGGGGGTGATGATCGGAATGCCGAGCTCCTGCAGGATGGGAGTGTCGTTCCAGTAGGTGGTCTCTCTGCTGATCTTCCCGTCGGCGTCGAGCTGGTGCCAGGTAATACCCTCGGTGGTCAGCGTCTTGTTCTGGACCGCAACCCCGCGGTAGGTGTCCAGGCCCGTTCCGGTCCAGTTCCAGCGGATCACGACCGCCGGGTTGCCGCCGACGCCCGCCAGCGCGAAGCTCTCGAAGACATCGAAGCGGTGGATACCGACACCATTGGCCGGATCGGTATTGGCGAACGGGGCCAGCCGCGGGGCGAGTTCGTCCTTGGTGATCGCCGTGGACAGGACGTGGTCGCGGTCCGCGTGATCGTCGTATACCAGGTCATCGGCGTACAGATCGAGTGCGGCGGCGGTATCCGTGGACAGCGCCGTTGCCCAGCGGCGAGCGTGTTCTTCGTGCGTGCTCATGATGTTCGAATTCCCTTCGGAAAGTGCGCTGTTCAGACGAGGGCGGCCGATTTGGTGACCGATCGGGGTTCGATCGGCTGGCCGAGCTCGGCGACAGCGGTGGCGACATCCCACAGGCTCGCCTCTTTGACGATCAACCCGTCCTCGTTGTAGACGTGGAAGGTGATGCCACGGCTGCCCGGCACTATTCCGTTGGTCGGCACGCCGACGAATGCCGTCGCCGTCGGCGCCTGCCAGGTCCACCGGTAAATCGCCGACTTCTCGTCACCGACGACCTCATCGATGCGGAAGTTATTGATGCCGATGCCGTTCTCGGTGTCCTTGTTCGCATACGGTGCGAACACGCGCAGCAGATCTTCCTTGTTTGTGATCGACTGGCCGAGAATAGGGTCCTCGAAAAGGAATTCATCGGCATAGAGCGCCACAACAGCCTCGGGGCTTTCACGGAAAGCTTTCAGCCATTTGACGGCGAAGAAATGACTCATGGAAGTTCGCTCTCCCTCGGTTCGTCGGGTACGCATTCAAGGTATTGCGGGGCACTCCGGCGATCGACCTCCTCTCGGAGGAAAACCACTGCTCTAAGGGGGTATAAGTGGCGCATCCCCCCACCTACGTCGCAGGTCAGCGGGCGAGCCGCCACCGGCTCCGGGTGTTGGGCGGCGCCCCCTGGTCGGCACGGCCTCCCCCGGCCGACGCGCGCGATTCGCGCCGCTTCTCCCCCTTCGTTGGTGCTAAATCCCTCTTCCGGGAGGTGTGGGCCCGGCCTCCCGGTTGCCAGACTGAGCTGCGACACGCACCGGAAGCAAAGGGTCGTTCTATGAGCACATTCGCCAATGCCGACGAGGTCTACACCTATATCGGCGGAATCTTCGAAATCGCCACGAAAGAACAGTCTTTTATCGATGCGACAGCGGGCACCGGTCTCGTCATCAAATTGATACAGACCGATCCGGACGCGGTGATCGTGATCGATTTCCCCGGGCAGAAGGTCGCCACCGGCGACGCCGCACAGAGCATGGATTCCACGGTGCAGCTACGGATGTCGTCCGATAACAGCAACCGATTCTGGCAGGGGAAGCTCAACTTCACGCTTGCGATGGCGCAACGGAAGGTCAAGCTCGACGGCAAGCGTTCGGTGGCGCTGAAACTTCTTCCGCTCACCACCGGATTGTTCGATGTCTACAAAAAGCTGCTGGTCGACAGCGGCCGCGAAGATCTGCTGATCCGCTGAAACACAGTCACCCCTGACCCTTTCCACCCAGAATCAAGGAGCAGACATGCTTGATCCCGACCTGACCGACGAAGAATTCCAGCCGTATTTCGAGAAGGCCAAGGAAGTTTCGAAGTACTTTCGCGAAATAGGTCCGAAGTACGACACGGAAAACACCTTCGCGTACCCCTCGATCGAGGTGTTCAAGAAGTCCGGTCTCGGCGCGCTCCCCGTGCCGAGGGCATTCGGCGGTCTGGGCGGCAGCCTGCTGCACACCTCGAAGGTGGTCAGCGAACTGTCCAAGGGCGATTCCGCGATCACGCTGGCCTACAACATGCACTACATCATGGTCGGCATCGCCGGCAGCCTGATGAGCGAGGAGCAGAACAAGTACTGGCTGGGTCGGGTCGCCGACGGCGATCTCATGTTCGGTCCGTTCTCCGAGCAGCGCGCGGGATTCAGCGGCCTGGCCGATATGAAGGCAGTGCCGCAAGCCGAGGGCGGCTGGCGCCTCTACGGCAAGAAGACCTGGGGCACGCTCTGTGAGGCCGCGGACATCATCACCACCAACGCGACCATCACCGACGCCGAGGGCAATCTGCCCGAGGACTTCCAGGAGCGGGTCAACGCCGAAAGCTTCTTCATCGGCGAATTCAAGGTCGACGAGAACGGCCAGGGCGACGGCATCCGGATCGAGAAGACCTGGGACGCGCTGGGCATGCACGCCACCGGCACGCAAACCATCCACTTCGAGGGCTACTACGTGCCCGAGGACGGTTTCATCTGCGAATGGCGCTCCGGCGCGTTCGGTGTGCTGGAGTGGGCCTCGCTGATGTTCGCCAGCATCTATCTCGGCATGCAGTACCGGGTGCTCGAGGAGGCCCGGGCAGTGCTGTCGAAGAAGACGCTCGGCGCCACCTTCGGCGCGATCGTCGCGGAGGACACCAAGGTCGCCAATGTCGGGCACATCATCGATGGCATCGGCGATATGGCCTCGCGCGTCGAGATCTGCCGGCGGGTCCTCTACCAGACCTGCCAGGAGCTCATCGACGGCAAAGACGACGACTGGCCCATCGAACTGCGCTTCCCCTACATCGGCCTGGCCAAAACCTTCATCGCCGACAACGTCCTGCACATGACCCGGCACGCGATGAGCCTGGTCGGTGGCTCCTCCTTCCGTAAGGGCACGATCTTCGAACGCCTCTACCGCGATTCCGCCGCCTCCATGTTCCAACCCCTCAACGGCGACCAGTCGCGCACCTACATCGGCGAATTCCTGCTCCAGCCGGAAGAGCTCAACGACTGACCCGGGTCGATCACACCGAAGGAACCCCGGCGGGACCCTTGGGTTCACGCGGTCGTCGCAACACTCTCGATTTGAGAGGTTGCGGCGATCGTGTCGTTTCAGGAGGATTTGGTCCGGTTCGGTGATCGGTTGGCGCGGCTGGTGGATTCCGGTGTGCCGGTGAAGGATGCGGCGTCCGCAGCCCGGCCCGGCGGTGGTTGCGAAATCCTGGGGGCGGCCGTGGCAGCGACCCTCGCCCGAGCGCCGGGCGATGACCTGGTCACCGCTCATCTGAGCGCACCGCTGCCGGTCGCGGGCGTCACGGAACCGCTGGCACGCGCCGCCCAGCGGCTGAACGGCCACGACGGCCCGGTCGTGGTCGCCCATGAGGGCCGAGCCATCACCCTCGTCGACGCGGTGCGGATCACCGCAGCGCTGCGGGAACCCTAAGAGCAACAAGGAGATTCGCGGCGAATTCGAGGAAGGCGGCGATGTTCGCTCGGCCCGGCGAGCTAGTCCACGCTGCCTCGGCCCCGAGAACGCGATCGAATGCCGGAGACCGATAGACACATGTGCTGCTGATCGCGTCGTCGCTGCACCGGAAGGTCACCGCACGTGTCACGGATCGCTGTCAGGTTGCGCGCGGCGCGTACATGATGACCGCCACCCCGACCAGGCAGATGAGAGCGCCGGTGATGTCCCAGCGGTCGGGCTGGAATCGGTCGGCCACCACGCCCCACAGCAGCGAACCTGCGACGAAGACACCCCCGTAGGCGGCGAGGATGCGCCCGAAATGAGCGTCGGGTTGCAGGGTAGCGACGAACCCATAGATACCCAGCGCGATAACTCCCGCTCCGATCCACTTCCCGCCGCGGTGCTCGCGTACGCCTTGCCACACCAGCCACGCACCGCCGATTTCGGCGAGGGCCGCCACCAGGAACAGAACTATCGAGCGCATCACCGTCATGGTGATCGAATCTACGAGCTCGTCGATGCGAGGCGGGTCAGCGCCTGGTTCAGTACCCGCTCATGTGGTCATGGTGCGGGGTGGACCACCGCGATCGGGCAGGAGGCGTACTGCACCAGAGTGCCGGCGGCGGAGCCGACTCGCAGCCATTACTCGCCCCCCTCAGTCGCCAGGCTGTGCAAGCTGCGTCGGCTGCGACAGCCACAACGGATTCGTCGTCCCTGGACCATCCGGGTAGGCCGTGTGCAGAATCTCGGATCGGATCACTCGTTCGGGGGCGGCGGGACGGCGTCGCGGCGGATGGTGAGGATCTCGCTGACCGGGCGCCGTGGTGTCGGCGGGCCGGGTTCCGGCTCGGTCGGTGCGACACCGACACGAACGATGACCTGCGGCACGCCAGCGCTCGAAAGCGCACTGTCGATCGCATTGCGGGCGGCGGGGAGTTCGGTGATGTGGGTCAGTGCGCAGGTAGCCAACCCTTCGGCGGTGCATTCCAGCAGTAGCGCGGAGAGCGCTTCGCCGGTGTGCAGCCAGTCCGCGATGGTATTGCCGGTCGAGCTGAGCACCAGCAGCCCCGCCTGGTCGTCGAGCTCGCCACGGCGCTCGGAGTGCGGCGCGGAGGGGAAGCTACGGGCGATCGGCACCCGCGCAGCCTCGGCGTCGGATATCAGCGCTGTGCGGGGCACTCCTTCTCTGGTCGACAAATGCCCTGCCCACCAATGCAGTTCGGTTCGATAGTCCATGTCGTAGTGGCGGGCGGCGGCGGCTTGCTCGGAGGCCGCGGCCAGCAAAGGGCGGGCGCTGTCGTCGAGCACGTCGAGTTCGACATCGTGCGGACTGGTCAACATCCTCGCGGTGTGTACCAGCTCGCTGAACCGATGTGGTGGGTACATCGGCAGCCGGTCGGTGCGGCGGCGCTCGATCGCCGCCGCGCGGGTCAGCACGCCCGCAGGCGGGTCGGGCCAAGCGCGGAAGGTGACGCGTGCCAGTAGATCGGGGCTTCGGCCCAGGTCGGGGACCCGCTGGGTGTCGGCGTGCCAGCCGCGTGCGGCCAGCACCGTGCGCAGGTGATGCAGCACCGCTCCGCAGCTGATGACCAGTTGCCTGCCTTGCGGGTCGGCTGAGACCAGCAGCCGGTCGTTGTCCCGGTAGAGGCGCAGTTCGGCACCGTCGAATTCCCAGCGCCACGGCTGAGTGTTGTGCACCGAGGGGGCGCGCCCGGCCAGCTCCACAGCCGCCACCAGCGCGGACTGATCCGGCACAGCCGGTGCAGTGTGTGCGTTGCTGTCGGTCATGACTCCAGTGTCGCGCCGCGCACCCCTGCTGAGGATGGGCATTGTGTCGCATCTCTAGGGCCGATCGTCACCTGCGCGTTCCCCGGTCGGGCCCCTACGGCGCGAGCGCTGCCGCTCGAAGACAAATTCGCTCATATCTGTCGCCGTACACGGTCGCTGTTATCGAGCAGACGTTGACGCGTCAGCCGTTCGCTGAGCTCGGGCAGGCTGCCGGCCAGGTCCTGCGCACATCGCCGCAGCGCCCGGCCGACCCGGGACCGGACAACCTGATTGCCGAACGCGAGGCAGAGCCGGTCGACGGTCACGTCGATCCAGCGGTTCCGGCGGCGTCGTTGCCAGGGATGTTGCTGATGGCTGCGTCGGTCACTGGCTCAGCATCCGTAACCCTCGCGGCTCGGCGCCAGGATCGCGAGTCCTGCGCCTCGCGGGGCTGCCACCGTGCGGGGTCAACTGCTGACCCCGCACAGTGGCCTGCACTCGCACGTGCGAGATGAAGTTTCGGCCGCGACCATTCCGCCTTGGATGCGGTGTCGGTCCGCACCCAGCTGACACTATTGCGCGTCCAGGACGAGGCGCGCGCTGATCTCGCGCATCTCGATCTTGCGGATCTTGCCGGTCACCGTCATCGGGAACTCCTCGGCAATGTGCACGTAGCGCGGGATCTTGAAGTGGGCGAGCTTGCCGGTGCAGAACTCGCGGACGGTATCGGCGTCCAATGGTGTTGCGCCTTCGCGCATCCGAATCCAGACCATCAGCTCCTCCCCGTACTTCGGGTCGGGCACACCGACCACCTGGGCATCGAGAATGTCCGGGTGGGTGTACAGGTATTCCTCGATCTCCCGCGGATAGATATTCTCGCCACCGCGGATCACCATGTCCTTGATGCGGCCGGTGATGGCGATGTAGCCGTCGTCGTCCATCGTGCCGAGGTCGCCGGTATGCATCCAGCGCGCGGCATCGATGGCCTCGGCGGTCTTCTCGGGATCGTTCCAGTAGCCGAGCATTACCGAGTAGCCACGGGTACACAGCTCGCCGGGCTCGCCGCGCGGCACCGTCCGCCCGGTGACCGGGTCGACGATCTTGACCTCCAGGTGCGGACCCACCCGGCCGACGGTGGCGGTGCGCTGGACAAGGCCATCCGCACGGCGCGTCTGGGTAGATACCGGCGACGTCTCGGTCATGCCGTAGCAGATGGACACCTCCCGCATACCCATGCGTTCGATCACCTGCTTCATCACCTCGACCGGGCACGGCGACCCGGCCATGATCCCGGTGCGCAACGACGAGAGATCGTAGGTGCGGACATCGAGTTCGGCGAGTTCCGCGATGAACATCGTCGGCACCCCGTACAGCGAGGTACAGCGTTCAGCGGCAACGGTTTCCAACGTCGCTCGCGGATCGAACGACGGGGCCGGAATCACCATCGCGGCGCCGTGGCTGGTAGCGGCGAGATTGCCCATCACCATGCCGAAACAGTGGTAGAACGGCACCGGAATGCAGATCCGGTCCTGTTCGGTGTAGCCGCACAGCTCGCCGACGAAGTATCCATTGTTCAGGATGTTGTGGTGGCTCAGTGTCGCACCCTTCGGAAAACCCGTTGTCCCCGAGGTGTATTGGATATTGATCGGGTCGTCGGCGGAGAGTTTCGCCTGCGCGTCGAGCAAGTCCCGGCGATCGGCGGTGCGCCCGGCGGCCGATAGCGCGGTCCACTCCGCGGAGCCCAGCAGTACCACCTGTTCCAGCTGTGGGCAGTTCGGCCGGACTTCCTCGATCATCGCGGCGTAGTCGGACGTCTTGAACGTCCGCGCCGCCACCAGGGCGCGGATGCCGGCCTGGCGCAGCACGTATTCCAGTTCGTGGGTGCGGTAGGCCGGGTTGATGTTGACCAGAATCACGCCGATCTTCGCCGTCGCGTACTGCACCAGTGTCCATTCCGCGCAGTTCGGCGCCCAGATGCCCATCCGGTCACCCGCACCGAGACCGGCTGCGAGCAAACCGAGCGCCAGCGCATCGACCTGCGCGACGAATTCACGATAGGTCCAGCGGATGCCGGTTACCTGATCGATCAGGGCGTCCCGGTCGGGGTGTGCGGCGACTGTGCGGTCCAGGTTGTCGCCTATGGTGTCACCGAGTAACGGTGCGTCCCATACCCCGAAGGAATAGCTCGTCGGCCGCGGCTGGTCTGTGGTCCTCATCACATCGATAGTATCCACATGACATCCCGAACCGACTACCCCCACAAAGGGGGTACACCGTGGCCCCAACTCCGGGTGGTGGCGATCGCATCAGGCGTCCCGGTCTTATTTATGCGAAAGCCGAAGCGGCACAAAGCCTGTCCCGAATCCGAGGGACTTCGCCCCTCGGCGGGGCGTCGCTACGCGACTCCGGATGTGTCGGCCGGGAAAGAGTCGGCCGTGGGCGGCTCCCGCCACAACACGGCCAGTTCGGTGCGTGAGTGAACTCCGCACTTGGCAAGGACTCGAGTCACGTGCTTCTTCACCGTCGACTCGCACACGTCGAGGCGACGGCTGATCGCGCGGTTCGACCAGCCGTCGGCCACCAGCCGGGCGACCTCGTGTTCGCGGATCGTCAGCGGCGTCTGGTCGACCGACGTGGTGGAGTGCCGAAGCTGCGTGCGCAGCAGGTAGGTCAGGTGCGGGCGCAACTCGGCGAGCAGGGCGCGGTCATGGCTATCGAACTCGCGGTCGCCGACAGCGAGGATCCCGACGAATCCCTGTACGGGTAACCCGGTGTCGAGCCACAACATCACTTTGTCGACGATGCCGACCGGTTCGAGGAAGGAAACGACGTACTGCTCCTGCGGCGGTGTGAGGGGCCCGTCGAGCAGATGTGGCAGACAGGCCATCCCATAGGCGCGCAGAAGCCCGCGGGCCTTGCGCGCAGCGAACACGTCGTTGCGGGCGAAGCGGGAAAGGTACTGGTCGATCAGTGGTTCGGCGATGCCGTAGGTCATCGGGTCGCGCAGATCGATCTGTGACGAGGGGTGTCGGCCGAGAAAGAAGGTGAGGTGTTCATACCCGAAGTTCTCGGCCAGCGACTCCAGCAAAATCGTGCGGAACGAGTCGGCATCCTCTGCTTCCTGGCACCGGCGAAGCACTGCCAGAATCCGCCGGTAGTCGCCCGGTCCCAGCCCGCAGCCGCGGTTGTCTGTCATGGACACAACTCCGAGCATCGCTGTAACGGGCGTCACATGCAAGGTGGTCGACATTCCACCTTCGGGCCATGGCGCCGTGGGTGTGGTGGATCCAGACTTTGTTCAGCGAGATCCCTCGCCCAGAAGATTCGAGGAGTGAGTCATGCCCCTGTCGGACGCCGCAAAGGTGCGGATGCAACGGGAGACGGTCGCGAACCATATGGCCGGCGAGAACGCCCACGACTGGGACCGCGTGTGGGAGACCTTCATTCAGGACGAGAGGACGCACTACGACGTGATTCCGTTCGCCGCCCGTTACGAGGGCTTCACAGGCGTGCAGGACTTCTACGCCGCGTTCGAGTCCTCTTTCCCTGACTTCCAACTCGCGGTGAGTCACGAGTACGACGTACCCGGATGCTCGATCCGTGAGGTCACCGTCACCGCTACCCACAAGGGCGAGTTCGCGGGCGTCGCCCCCACCGGAAACCGGGTCTCCTTCGAGCTCGCAGCGTTCTACCTCTTCGGCGAGTCCGACGACGAGGCCGGAAAGCTGCTGGTCGAGCGAGTCTACTTCGACACCGAGACACTACTGCGGCAGTTGCGTGGCGAAGAAGGCGCGACCGGGGTCGGCCTGATCGAGGACGGCAAGGTCGGCTCATGACGGTCACCACCGAGCACGCGCTGGCCGTCGAATCCAGCGACGGTACGACACTGCACGTTCGCTGCTACGGCGAACCCGACGCCCGTCCCGTGGTGTTCCTGCACGGGCTGGGCATGGACGGCCTGGTGTGGCTGCACCAGATCGGCGCACTGCGCCGGGACTACCGGGGCGTTGCCGTCGACCTGCGAGGGCACGGCCGCTCGGGGGCTCCCGCGGATGAGAGCTACAGCGATGCCGACCAGTGGGCGGACGACTTACATGCCGTTCTCGGCCGTTTCGACCGGCCTCCCGTCGTCGTCGGCTGGTCGTACGCAGGCATGATGGTGGGCGACTTCCTGCGAAAGTACGGCGAGGACCGTCTGGCAGGCGTGTACCTCGTCGCTCCGCTGCGCAAAGTCGGCACCGCCGAAGGTGTCGACCTGCTCGACGCGGCGTTCCTCGAACTGGTCCCGGGACTGCTGTCCCACGACCTCGAGACATCGGTGTCGGCAACCGAGCGGTTCCTCGACCTGGTGACCGCGCACCCGCTCGCGGATCGAGCGCGGTACGAGCGGCTGGGGGCGGCGCTGAGCGTGCCGGCCGAGGTCCGCTCGGCGATGCTCGCACGGGAGCAGGACAACGACGATGTCTGGCGCGAGCTCACCATCCCGCTCGGTCTCGGCTACGGGACCGATGACCGCGTTATCAAGGACATCTCGGCTCGTGGGCTCGCCCAGATCGCACCGACGACTCAGGTGGACGAGCACGCCGGCGCCGGCCACGCGGTGTTTCTCGATAGTGCGGAGAAGTTCGCCGCCGACCTCGACCGCTTTCTCGGCACAATCTGACCGATCCCGGTCCGTTCCGGGCGGATCGGGAATCCGAGATCGCCCAGCGGCCGAGATCGTGGATAACGCCTTCATGACCGGAACCACCGCTGCGGTCAACGGCGGAATGGCCATGTACTGAGGGGGCCGCGACCTGGACCGCGACGTCCACTGCGTCGTCCGACCACCCGGCGACTACAGCATGGATCTGCGCCACCTGCACGACGACGAGATCGACGCCGCCTTCGTCGGCAGCACGACGGCGCTGGAGGCGATAGCCGCCGTGCTCGGCGTGCCCGCGACCATCACCGCAGCAGAGTTCTACTGCACCACACTCTGACAAGCCAGCCCGAGAACCCCACGAATGGCAAGGCCTTTCGCCTGCGCGACTGCGACGCAACCGAGCGAATCAGATCGACGACCTCAGTGGGTTCGACGACCGTGCGCGGGTCTTGGCTGAGCAAGTCGATGAACTTCGGCCCCGCACCGGGCAGGATCACTGGTCAAGGCCATCCATGTCCTACAAGATCGCGAAATCCGCGCCACATGGGGCTCGGGGACTCGCCGGGTGCTCGTACCAACTTCTCACATGCGTGAACTGTCCTGGATAGCAGAAGACCCCCGGCGACCCGGGGGTCCTCGCAGTGGTTGACCTCGCTAGGGCTGGCTGAACTCGCCGTCCCGCGCGCCAGCCAAGAAGGCATCCCATTCGGCCGGGGTGAACGCGACCATCGGGCCGGTGGGGTTTTTAGAGTCGCGGACCCCGACGACCTGGCCCCCGTCCAAGAAAGCGACCTCGACACAATCGGCCTGGTTGCCGCTGTAGCTCGATTTGAACCACTGGGGGCTACTCACTGTTCATGCTCCTTCGCCACACTCCGAATCAGCGATCGGCTAGCATCCTCGCTCAGCGCTCGCCGACCTAGCTGTAGGGTAGCGTCCTCGTACAGGGCGATATCGTCGGGCTTTTCCAGGTATGCGCAGCCACTGAACCCCTCCAGGTACACCACTGGAGGTGCCCCGGTACTAGCGAATCGCAGCAAGGCGTACTGCCCGATCGGATGCCCCAAGGGCATCCCGACATCGAACGGCAGGATTCTTATCGTGACGTTGGGACGCTTGCCGATCTCGGCAAGGTGTCTCAGCTGCTCGGTCATGACTGCGCGGCCCCCAACGAGGCAGCGCAGCGCCGCCTCGTTCATGAGTACATCCAGCGCCAGGGGGTCGAACTTGCGAGTCATCAGGTTCTGCCGCTTCAATCTCAGGTCCAGCACGCGCCGACGTTCCCCCTCGGTGCTGTCCGGCATCCTGTTCAGAATCAGCGCCCGCGCGTAGTCCGCGGTCTGGAGTAGTCCGGGCACTTGCGAGGGCTGATACGTGGTGAGTCCTGAAGCGGCTGATTCGAGCCCGACGTAGACATCGAAGGTCTCGGGGATGACATCGCCGTAGGCGTGCCACCAACTCTTTTCATCAGCCTTCAAGAACAAACCCACCATTGCGGATGTCGATTCCTCGGGCATCTCGAGCACCGCGCAAAGCGCCCGGATGTCCCGGACCTTCAGTCGCGTGGGTACACCCTTCTCCAAACGTTGCAGCACCGAAGCGCTGATCTCGGACTCTTGAGCGGTCCGTTCTATGGTGTCGCCCAACGCTTGGCGTGCGGCTCGAAGGTAGCCGCCCAACTGCCTACCGGCCAGTGTCGAGCCTGAGTCAGACATCCATCCTCCACCGTAAATCTCCACCCGTACTGGGTATTCCGACATAACGAACTGGGTTTCGGGGTCGGGCGAACTGGGTTTTGCCCTCGATTCCCATGCTAGTTCGAACTGGGTTCTCCAGTAAGGGTTATGCGGCAAGGGTTTCCGTGGTGTGCTGGTTGTGCGCCCAGGGACCAACAAATTGCCGAGACATAGCCCCCGACCGGCGGAAAGTGTTGACACAACCCCGGGCGCAGCCACTCTCACGGAAGGAACGACATGGCTAGCGCGAGTGCAGCACTACCTCAACGGAAACCGTTCCCCAGGGTCCACGGCCTCGTACGCACTCTGCCACTTGCCGACTTGGAACTTTACGTCGCCGCCCTCAAAGCGTGGGCGGAAGCTTCCGAAGCTCCCGGAGGCGGGGTGTGCGCTCCCCCGCCTTCGGGAAAACCAAAGCCCTCGGCCGAATCATGACCGATGACGACCCAACCCAGCGCGCCGATGGAGAATGAATCCATTGACTGACAGAGCAATCGGGTTAGTGCATCTCGGCTTGGCTGTGGAAATCCACGGCGACCGTGCATGGATCGAACGTACGGCGCGAACGGGCGGATACGAGCTTGCAGGGATTCTGGCGATCGACGAAAACACCTATATGCCTATCACTTTGATCGTCGGCACCGCCGCCGCAGCAAAAGCTACGGTAATAATTGCGCCGGATATCGGCTACTTCGGAACCGGGTACCAGGCGATTACCACCGCGTGTTCCTTATTGCTGCCAACCGGAATTGTGATGCGTGCCCCGAAACGCAAGTTCTGATATCGACGCAGAGGAAGCGAATGCCAAGCGGAGGGCAATAAAGTCGGTGATCTATTCAGTAGTGGCAGTGAAGGATTACGACGAACGGTTCGCCGACTTGGAGGTCGTGCGGCCGTTGCGGCGACGAGTGGGGGTGCGGCACGTGCACCATCTCTACATCGTCGATCTCGACGTGGTCCGGTTGAGCATCGACCGGGACAAGTTCATGGCGGCGCTGCGGGAAGAGGGCATCAAAACCGGCATCCACTTCATCGCCCTCAATCAGCAGCCCTACTACCAGCGTGAGCATGGCATGACCGAGCAGACGGCATCGCAGGCCAGCGCGGTGTCCGACCGTATCCTGAGCCTGCCGTTGTATCCCGCGAGGACCGAAGCCGACGTCGATGACGTCGCGGCGGCGGTCCGCAAACTCGCTATCGCCTACCAGTGCTGAAAGGAATCACCCGTATGGCGAAGAAGGAAGGCACCCAGATCATCATGGTCAACCCGCGCAACGAGGTCCTGATGTACCTGCGCGACGACAAACCGCACATCCTCTACCCCAACCAGTGGAGCCTGCTCGGCGGGATGATCGAGGAAGGCGAAACTCCGGCCGAAACCATCATCCGCGAAATCGAGGAAGAGATCGGGATCACGCTCGACCCGGTGCACGTGCAGTTCCTGTGCACGCGGGATCTGGACTTCGGTATCGAGCACACCTTCACCGCCGAGGTGGACTTCGAGATCGAAGACGTGACACTCGCCGAGGGCCAGGGCCTGCGCTGGTTCACCGAAACCGACGCCACGACAACCAAGTTGGCCTACGCCGACAACGCGATCCTCGAGACGTTCTTCGGCTCACTGGAGGCAAGCGCACGGTAAAATCGCGTCCAGTGCCGTCCGCCCTCAGCGACCGAACCTTCCGAGGCGGACGGCACCGGTTCAAAGATCGGCGAACTGGGCGAGTGCCGCTTGGCATAGGACCGATCACACCCGCTGGGTACCTACCCGGCATGATCCGAATCGCTGGCCCTTCGACCGTCAGGGTATTCGGGTTAGGGAGCGTTGGACCCCGCCGTCGGCGCGCATCCCAACGCCGTGTCCGGGGTTCGCGATGACCGGTTTGTCAGAAGACCTGAATTCCGGAATTCCGGCGACGATCAGAGTTCACCCGCGACGACGAGAGCGTGAATGCCGCGGTCAGTGACCGCAATCCCGGCGGACAAGGCGCTCAACCGTTGATGATCCGCGGCTCGGCAACCGATTTGAGGCCCTCGACACCGAATTCGAGTCCGTAGCCCGAACTCTTCACGCCGCCGAACGGGATCCTGGGGTGCAGGGTGCCGTGCGAGTTGATCCAGACGGTGCCGGCCCGCAATCGCGCGGCAACCGCTCGTGCCGCGGCACGGTCACTCGACCACACCGAGGCGCCCAGTCCTGTGTCGAGCCGGTTTGCGCTCGCGATCGCGTCTTCGATGTCGGTGTACTTGATGACGGGCAGGGCCGGGCCGAACTGCTCTTCGTCGACCAGCGGCACACCGTCCGCGACGTCGGCGATGATGGTGGTGCGGAAGAAGTTGGCGCCCAGTTCCGGAGCGGGCTCGCCGCCGGCGACGACCCGGCCGCCGCGAGCCTTGGCGTCATCGACCAGGCGCTTGACGATGTCGAACTGTTGGGCGTTCTGCAAGGGGCCGAGAACATTTCGCTCGTCGAGCCCATAGCCCATCGGCATCTGCTCCGCCACCGCGGCGAGCGCGTCGACCACCGCGTCGTAGTTGGATTCGTGCACGTACAGGCGCTTGAGCGCCGCGCAGGTCTGGCCGGTGTTGATGAACGCGCCCCAGAACAGGCCCTCGGCGATCGCCGCCGGATCGGCATCGGGCAGCACGATGCCTGCGTCGTTGCCGCCCAATTCGAGCGTGAGGCGGGCAAGGTTGCTGCCCGAAGCTTCGACGATCTTACGGCCGGTGGCGGTCGATCCGGTGAACATCACCTTGGCGATGTCGGGGTGGGGGGGGGGCCCCGCCCCCCCCGCCCCCCGGGCCGCGGACAACCGCC
>NZ_JBQWRH010000023.1:0-70746 GCF_052545115.1 Nocardia glycosmidis
GGGGGGCGATCGGGCGCGGGGGGGGCGCCGGATCGCTCGGCCGGGTCTCGTGCTCGAGTCCGGTCGCGGCGGCGCCGCCGTTGTCACGGGTCGGCTGACGCAGCGGTCCTGGCGGGTAGCGTGGTCGATCACCACGACGTTGCGCACCGTGCCGGATCCGGGCGAACGGCAATTCATCGCGACTTGTCGAGGAATTCACTGTCCACACGAGGCGCATTGCTTCGTTTCGAGCGCTGCGCCGGGTGGCAGGTGCTAGGCCGGGGATCGGCGCGTGTTTTGTCGGCGTAATTATCGACGATGGATTATTTCTATTGCGGTTCGTGCGCCGCTGCGCGTAAATGGCAAATCGTACGATGTATTGATTTCGGCGCGATCTCATGGTGCAGCCGGAGTTGGTGGCGAAAATCTTTTGTATCGGGATCTGTAGGTGCAGGCGCGGTTCGTGAATTGTGTTCTGTGTCCGCCGCGCATGCCGAACTTCGCCGCACGCCCGTTGGCTGCGACCAGTCGGCGCTGCTGTGCGTCTCAGGTCGGGAAGCCTCGGTGTACAGGCCGGGCCGCGGCGGCGTCTGGACTGGAATCGCATGGGGGTGGAAGTTTCCTGTACTTCGGCGCGATCGCACGATCGTTCGCTTTCGAGTGCCGGGCTGTTCATGGCAGGCTTTTCGCACCGTCGCCGCGCGAACCAGCGCGCTCACCACATACAGTGCGGTGATCGGTCGATTATTTCGGCTCTGGCGAGCGCGTCGAATATTTGCCGAATTCCGATCGAGTCGGCATCGCATCGCGCAGCCGAATCATCAGTGTGCTGGTTCTTTTTCTCCGCCGATATCCGATCGGTAGCGACGATCACTCCCCGCGCACTGCGAATATGCGATCGGACTGGACTCTACGGTAGAGTTCCCGAGCGTGAAAGTGGGCGCAGGAAAACGCGCAGCGTGGCGCACGTTGTTGCCGGCCTTGACAGTGCTGACGCTGATCAGCAGCTGCGCGGCGAACCCGCCGCCGCCCATCGAAAGTACCGACAGCCCGAAGACGACGCCGGTCAAGCCCGCGGAGACCACCGTCGTCGTAGCCCTGGACACCATCGGCACAGCGTTCAATCCGCACTTGCGCTCCGACCAGTCCGCCGCCACGTCGGCCATCGCCTCGCTGGTGCTGCCCAGCCCGTTCCGGCCGGTACCGCGCCCGGCCACACCGGGCGCGACGGCGTGGGCGCCGGACTCGTCGTTGCTGATCTCCGCCGAAGTGACCGCGCAGGAGCCGTTCACGATCACCTACAAGTTGCGCAACGAAGCGTCCTGGTCGGACGGCGCGCCTATCGCGGCAGAGGACTTCCGCTACCTGTGGCAGGAGATGATCTCCGAACCCGGCGTCGTCGATCCGGCCGGATACCGGTTGATCTCGGATGTGAGCTCGTCGGCGGGCGGCAAGACGGTCACCGTCGTGATGTCGGCGCCGTATCCCGGCTGGCGCGAGTTGTTCACCGATCTGTTGCCGTCGCATCTGCTGAAGGACGCGCCCGGCGGATTCGCCCGCGGGATGAATGGCCAGCTCAACGGCGTTCGGGTGGCCGGCGGCCCGTTCGGGATCCGCTCGGCGGACCCGGGCCGCGACGAGATGCTGTTGGAACGCAACGACCGGTTCTGGGGAACACCGGCGATGCCCGGCCAGATCCTGCTGCGTCGCGGCGGCACGACCGCGCAGCTGGCGGGTTCGCTGCGCACCGGTGACGTGCAAATGGCTCTGGTGCACGGCGGCGTGGCGACCCAAGCGCAACTTGGTGCCATTCCGTCCGTGCGGACCGCGATCATGCCGCAATCGCGCGTCCTGCAGCTGGTGCTCAACGGGCGCAAGGGTGAACTGAGTGACTCGCGGGTTCGCTCGGGCGTGCTCGCGCTGCTCGACCCGAACCTGCTGGCGACGGTCGGCGCGCAGACCGGTAACTGGGTGGAGCCGGCTCGTGGGCAGGTGCTCGCGCCGTCCGATCCCGGTTATGCCCCGACCGCGCCACCGCGGCCGCCCGCGGATGAGGCGTTCGCGCTGCTGGCCGCCGCGGGATACGGCCGGGCGCCGGAGCCGCCACCGGCCGGCTCGCCGACCTCACCCGCGCCGCAGCCGCGCGCCGTGGGCAAAGACGGCAAGCCGCTGACCGTGCGCATCGGTGCGGTCGACAAGGATGCCACCTCACTCGCGGTGGCGAATACCGCCGCCGACCAGTTGCGCAGCGCGGGCATCGACGCGACGGTGCGTAGCGTCGCCGCCGACGAGCTGTACGGCAAAGAACTGATCGAGGGCACGGTCGACGCGATCGTCGGCTGGGAGGTCGCCGGTTCGGACCCGGCGACGGTGCTGGCGTCTCGCTACGGATGCCCGCCGCCCGCGGTGGCGGGGGTCACGGGCCCGGCGCAGGCCATCGCCGAGGCAGCGCAGCGCGCGCCGAGCAACCTGTCCGGCGTGTGTGATCCGGGCCTGCAGCCCGCGATCGACGAAGCGCTGCGCGGCGCCGACGTGGGCCGGGTGCTCGCCGAAGCCGAGCCCAAACTGTGGGCCATGGCGACGGTGCTGCCGATCGTGCAGGACAATGCCGTCGCCGCATCCGGTCCCAGGGTGGACGGCGCCTCGCTCAGCGGCGCCATCCAGGTCGGCATCTTCGGTGACGCGTCGCTGTGGCGCAGGATCCCGTGATCCCGGCGGCAACGGGCGGGCTGCTGCTGGTGCACGCCCATCCGGACGACGAGTCCATCACGACCGGAGGGACGATCGCGCACTACCGCCGTCGCGGTGTGCCGGTCACTGTGGTCACCTGCACGCTCGGCGAGGAAGGCGAGGTGATCGGCGACGAATGGGCGCTGCTGACCGCGGACCACGCCGACCAGCTCGGCGGCTATCGCATCCTCGAACTGACCCATGCGCTGGCCGCACTGGACGCGGGCCCGCCGCAGTTCCTCGGCGGCGCGGGGCGCTGGCGCGACTCCGGCATGGCGGGCACTCCCGCCGCGAACAAGCCGCGGGTGTTCGTACGCTCGGGGGACGAGGCGGTGCAGGCCCTCACCGAGGTGGTGCTGCGGCTGCGCCCGCAAGTTGTGGTCGGCTACGACCCCAACGGGGGATACGGCCACCCCGACCACATCCGGGCGCACGAGATCACCACATCCGCCGTGCACGCCGCCGCCGAACAGGGCTGGAGCACTCCGAAGTTCTATTGGACGGTCACCGACGCCGACATGCTGCGTCTGCACACCGCCGCCCTGGCCCGGCGCACGATCGAGGGCTTGCCCGGCGCGCTGCCGTCGGGCTGGCGGCTGCCTGCTGACGGGGAGCTCGCGGCGGTGCCCAGCCAGGCGGTGACCACCACGATCGACGTCTCCGACGTGCTGCCGGCCAAGCGCGCCGCGCTGCGGGCACACGCCACGCAGGTCACTGTCGCGCCATCCGGGCGGGAGTTCGCCCTCTCGAACAATGTCGCCCAACCGGTGCTGCCGGAAGAGCATTTCATCCTCGTGCGGGGTCCGCGCGGCCCGCTCGGGCCGGACGGGCGGGAACACGACTTGTTCGCGGGTTTGGACTGACGCAATCCCGCACGTCGCGGGTCTCGCTGGGCATCGTCGCTTCCCGGGCGCGTCGTCTGTTGGGCATCGTCGGCTCCCGGACGACCATCGGTGCTGTGCCGTCCCAGGGCGCATCGAGTGTCCCGCGTTTCCGGATGTTCGGGGCTTCGTGTGCTGGTCTGCTCCCGCTCGCTCATTGCGTCCGACCAACCTGCTGAAACATTTCCTGAGCATTCCCGCGCTGGTCGTCAACTGTTCGCCGCGCACAGAGCGGGTGCTTGCCATCGCGGCGCAGCGCAAAGGTCATGCCGGAGCTCACCGGTCGCGAACATCCGAGTGGACAGGGATCTGATCATGAGTGGGGGGACCGCCGGAATAAACTCGCCAGTATGTACAACTGGGAGCTGCAGAACGCGATCGTGGCGTTCGTCGACAGCATGAAGCCGTACTGGCAGCAGCAGCATGACCTGTATATGACGGTGCTGTACGCGTTTGCCGACACGCAGAGCCACCTGTTGACCCTTCTCGGTTACCCGCCGGTGCCGTGACGACGAAAGTCGACGACCAGGCAGGCGACCAGGCTGCCGCCGCACCCGGTGCCGCACGGCTCGCGATCAGCCGCGTGCTGGCCGCGATGATTGTCGTCACCCTGGTTCTGGACGCTGTGCTCACCTTGTCGCTCGAGGTGCTGTACCTGCCGTTCTATCTCGGGGCCACCGCGTTGCCGATCGCTGCCGTCCTGGCCGGTGTGGTGAACGTGCTGCTCGTCGTGGGTATGCAGTCGGTTACCCAGCGCGCCGCGGCCCTGGCTTTTCCGCTGGCCGCGTGGGCGTTCGGATTCCTGGTCTGCGCGAGCGTCGGCCCGGGCGGCGACGTCCTGCTCGTCAGCGATTGGCGCGCCGCGCTGTTGCTGTTCTGCGGACTGCTTCCGCCGCTGGCGTACATCTACATCCGCATGAACATCCGCGCGTTCGGTCCGCGCTGAGTTCAGTCGAGCCGGACTGCCAGGGGGGCGATCACGGCGTCGGTGCGGCGCGCAGGACCGGACCGCGTAGATGGCGCAGCGGACGCCGCTACCAGTGCCGAAATGGCCACGGAGCTCGGCCGCACGGAAAGCCCCTCGGCCACCGACACGATCGGGCGAGCCGCTGCTCTCCATGCCCGGCGCCTTCGACCTGCGAGCAGGACGGTGACTCCGAGACCGGCTGCTCACCAGCCCGCCGTGGTGGGGCAATCTGTCAGCGACACCGGCGGCTCGCGATTCAGCGCACGCCCAGCCGCCCCGGGGTGACGGACTCGATGAGCTCCCACGCCTCGCCGATGGGGATGTCGACCACCGCGTAGCGCTTCTTACCGGCCGCGGTCGCCGCGACCACCGTGGCGACCGCGGCCCGGCGCTGGAAGAAGGTTTGGCGCACTGTCCAGCCGATCACGCCGGGCGCCTCCAGGCAGTCCCGGTCCCGGTCGAGGGATCCGGAGCGGGTGATCAGCCAGGTCGGGCTGGCGGCCGTGCGGGGAAGTACCGCGTGGCCGAGGCCGCGGTAGCGGTCTTCCGCCAGTGCCACCGCCACCAGCAGGGCAAGGCCGGGTATGCACCACCACCACGGTGAATAGCCCGCACCGGCACCAGCGAGATAAGCCATGACGATGGCGAGGACAGCGACCGGGGCGAGTGTGCGCGTGTACCTGCGACGCCGGGCCGCCGGGCCGTGCGCGACCAACGGCGCGCTGCCCGGCGCCGTACCGGCGTCCGATGCCCCTGCGCCGCTGGGGATTGCGTCCGTGGCGGTGGGAACAGCGTTGTCGCGCACCTCGCCCGGGGCGAGCAGATGACTCAGGGTGTGTTCGACCGCGCCGCGCGGCGCCTGCGGAAGGATCTTCTGCCGCGGATTCGCGCCAGTCATGATCGCCTCGAGCTCGGCGCCGCCCGCGAGCCGCAGCAGCAGAGGTTCCTTCACTGTGGCGCCGCGCAGGCGGGCCAGGTCGAGGGTGATCTGGCGGGTGGTGAACAGGCCGTGGCGCGACTGCAAGGTCTTGCCGTCGTCGATGACGCGCAGCCCGAAATAGGTGGTCAGGTAATGCGTGCATGCGGCGGCGCTGACCACGAGCACGATGGTGCACAGCAGCGCGACCCCGGCGAGCGCCAGGACCAGCGCGCCACCATGTTCCACGTCGCGCACCGTGTCCGACCGGAACACGATCTCGCCGATTCCGTATTGGAACGCGACGCCGACGATGGGGACGATGATCGCGAACCCGGTCAGCGACAGCGGGGCGTAGCGCACCCACGCCGGACGCCAATGGCCGATCTCGCGCGCCGCCGCCGTGGTCGTGGCGAAACCACCGGAGGCGTTCTCCAGCGGCCGCTTTCGTTCCTCGATCTCGTCCGCCTGGTCCGCCGTGTGCGCGAGCAGCGCGGCACGTAACGGTGGCACGACTCGCGCGTCCAAGGCGTCGAGTTTGAACTGTTCACCGGCATCGGCTCGCTGCCCGGTCCCGATCGCCAGCACGGCGAGCCCGAGCGCCCGGTGCAGCAGATCCGCTTCGATGTCGACCGACCGGATGCGTGAGCGCGGCACCGACAGCTTCTTGCGCTCCAGCAACCCGGTCCGCAACTCGACGTGGGTGGGTCCGACCCGGTAGGTCGTGGTGAACCACCGGGTGAGCGCGAATCCCACGATCAGCACCAGCGGAACGATGCTCCACACCGGGTTGCCGCTGCTCGTACCGAGGATCACCGAACCGATCAGCACCGGGATGAACTTCACCAGCTCGGTGATCGGATGGATCAGCAGCATCCGTTTGTCCAGCCGCTGCCACGGTGGCGGCCCCACCTGCACGGTGCCCGCTGCGCTCATGCCGACCCCGTGGCGGCGCTCGGCATCGTCATGAGCGAGTGCTCGGCTGTGCGTGCTGTTCGATCGCGCGCTCACTCATGTCGCGTCGCCGCGGTGCTGCGCGGCGATCCGGGTCAACCGCGTCACGGTCTCCTCGGCGACCGGACGATCGAGGCCGCTGATCTGTACCGCACCCGCCGAGGAGGCGGTCGTCACGATGACTGTCGCCAAGCCGAGCAGGCGTTCCAGGGGGCCGCGCTCGGTGTCGACGGTCTGGACCCGCGAGATCGGCGCCACTCGGCTCTCCTGGGTGATCCAGCCGACCTTGGTGTACACCGCATCGTCGGTCACCTCCCAGCGGTGCACGGCATACCGCCACCACGGGGCGACGCCGATGTACAGCGCGGCGAGCGCCAGCGTCACCGAAAAGATGCCGAGCTGCCAGCCGCGGTGCGCCGAGTCCACCATCGCCCACACCAGCTGTGCCGCGAAGGGAATCAGCCAGGCCAGCGCCGCCTGCACGGTCCACAGGAGCTTCGCCTTCCGACTCGGGCGCCAGGCCGGGTCGGCCATGATCGTGCGCGACTGCGACATGTAGTCATCGTTGCACGATCGCGCGACCACTGTCTCAGGCAAGCATCCACCGAGCGCCGCAATCGCAGCGAAATATTCAAAAGTTCGTACGAAATCATTTGCGCGACAATAGATTCGAGTGATGATGCAAACTCCGGTGTGGCCGAGGTGCGGAGTCTTCGCGAGCCGCTCGGCGGCCGATACCCACAGCGAGCACCGGCGACGGCGCGATTGTCCCACCCGGTACGACCGAACCGGCGCCGCACCGTGTGGAAACGGTCGACCGGGCGTTCCGCACCGAGGCCGGCTCGGAATAGCCTCGGGCGCCGCACAGTTGTCAACGCTCAGCGGCGGCTCGTCCACCGCGGGCGTCGTATGACACGAGTGCCGCCCGCGCGGCTGAAGCTTCGCCGCACCGTTGAGCACTGGAGGGAGACAGTTCCGGATGTGTAGCGCATGATCGACGACGTGACCGACCTACCGAACCCGAGCGTCCCATCCGCGCCGCCCAGCCCATCGGCCATGCGCCGGGCGCTGCGCAGGGCACGCGACGGCGTCACGTTGAACGTGGACGAGGCCGCGGTGCTGTTACACGCGACCGGCGACGACCTCGCCGATCTGTGTCGCAGTGCGGCGCGGGTGCGCGACGCCGGGCTGGCCTCGGCGGGCCGCCCGAAGACGATCAGCTATTCCCGCAACGTCTTCATCCCGCTGACGCGCCTGTGCCGGGACAAATGTCACTACTGCACGTTCGTCACCGTGCCGGGCAAGTTGCGCGCCGAGGGGAAGGGGATATTCCTCGAACCCGACGAGGTCCTCGACATCGCCCGCCGAGGTGCCGCTCTGGGCTGCAAAGAGGCGCTGTTCACGCTCGGTGACCGGCCCGAGGACCGCTGGCCGGAGGCCGCGCAATGGCTGGACGAGCGCGGTTACGACTCGACGCTGGACTACCTGCGTGCCGTGTCGATCATGGTGCTGGAGGAGACCGGCCTGCTGCCGCACCTGAACCCGGGGGTGATGTCCTGGGCGGAGATCGCGCGGCTCAAGCCGGTGGCGCAGTCCATGGGCATGATGCTGGAGACCACGGCGACCCGGTTGTTCACCGAGAAGGGCAACTGCCACTACGGCAGCCCGGACAAGGATCCCGCGGTGCGGTTGCGCGCCATCACCGACGCGGGTCGTCTCTCGGTGCCGTACACCACCGGCATCCTGGTCGGCATCGGCGAGACGATGGCCGAGCGGGCCGAGTCCATCATGGCGATTCGTAAGCAGCACAAGGCTTTCGGTCATATCCAGGAAGTCATCGTGCAGAACTTCCGCGCCAAGGACGACACCGCGATGCGGGATGTGCCGGACGCGGGCCTGGCGGAATTCCTCGCCACCATCGCCGTCACCCGGGTCCTGCTCGGGCCCGACGTGCCGGTGCAGGCGCCGCCGAACCTGGTATCGCACGCCGAGTGCCGTGCGCTGATCGACGCCGGTATCGACGACTGGGGTGGGGTGTCGCCGGTGACGCCCGACCACGTGAACCCGGAGCGGCCGTGGCCGAACCTGGACACGCTGCGCGAGATCACCGAGGCGGCGGGCTATCAGCTCGTCGAGCGCACCTCCGCGCACCCGAAGTATGTGCGGGCGGGCAATCCCTGGGTCGACCCACGCATCGGCGCGCATGTCGCCGCGCTCACCGACCCGGCGACCGGTTTGGCGAATCCGGACGCGATACCGGTGGGGCTGCCCTGGCAGGAGCCGGAGGAGTCCTGGGAGTCGAGCGGACGCGTCGATCTCAACACCGCCATCGACACCGAGGGCCGCAACACCGAGCACCGCAGCGACGCCGGACTCGGCCGAGAGGTGGTCGGCGCGTTCGGCGACTGGGACACGATCCGCGAGCAGGCGCGCGATCTCGCCGTGACGGCGCCGCAGCGGCTGGACTCGGACGTGCTGGCCGCCCTGCGCGCGGCTGAACGCGACCCGGCCGGACTCAGCGACGCCGAATATCTCGCGCTGGCCACCGCCGACGGCGCCGAACTCGACGCGGTCGCCGCGCTGGCTGATCAATTGCGCCGTGACGCCGTCGGCGACGATGTCACATATGTGGTGAACCGGAACATCAACTTCACCAATATCTGCTACACCGGCTGCCGGTTCTGCGCTTTCGCCCAGCGCAAGGGCGATGCCGACGCGTTCACGCTGAGCACGGAGGAGGTTGCCGACCGGGCGTGGGAGGCGTATGTCGACGGCGCCACCGAGGTGTGCATGCAGGGCGGCATCGATCCCGACCTGCCGGTCACCGGGTACGCGGACCTGGTGCGCGCGGTCAAGCAGCGGGTTCCGTCGATGCATGTGCACGCGTTCAGCCCGATGGAGATCGTGAACGGCGCCTCGCGCAGTGGCGAGAGCATTCGGGAATGGCTGGTCGCGCTGAAGGAAGCCGGTCTGGAAACCATTCCCGGCACGGCCGCGGAGATCCTGGACGACGAGGTGCGCTGGGTGCTCACCAAGGGCAAATTGCCCAGCTCGGCGTGGATCGAGGTGATCACCACGGCGCACCAGGTGGGCATCCGGTCCAGCTCGACCATGATGTACGGCCACGTGGACCATCCGAAGCACTGGGTGGGCCACCTGCGGGTGCTGCGCGGAATCCAGGACGAGACCGGCGGTTTCACCGAATTCGTGTTGCTGCCGTTCGTCCACCAGAGCGCGCCGCTCTACCTTGCCGGTGCGGCGCGTCCGGGGCCGACGAACCGGGACAATCGCGCCGCGCACGCGCTGGCCAGGATCATGCTGCACGGCCGGATCCCGAACATCCAGACCAGCTGGGTCAAGCTCGGGATCACCGGAACCCGGGTGATGCTCAACAGCGGCGCCAACGACCTGGGCGGCACACTGATGGAGGAGACCATCTCCCGGATGGCCGGGTCGCAGCACGGTTCGGCGAAGACCGTCGCGGAGTTGACCGAGATCGCCGCAGGCATCGGGCGACCGGCCCGGGAACGGACCACGTTCTACGGTGTGCCCCAGCACAAGATGTCGGCGCTGCCCTTGACGGTCGGGTAGAGCTTGACGGTCGGGTAGCGCTGGACGGTGGCCGAGTTGGCCGGGCGGGGTTTCGTACGGGTCCTGCGCTTGTGCCGGCCGGGTTCCGAGCGCTCCCGGCGAGTTGCCCACGTGCTCGCGAAATCGCGTGTGGCGCTGGAAATCGGGGTGGCCCTGTTTGGCGACGGAGGCCACCCCGATACGACAACATGCCGGCGATGGCGATAGGTTCGGTCCGTTCGACCGGCGTGATGACCGCCCGGCCGATGGCTTCTCCCGGCGCTACCTCGCGCAACATGATCACGACGGAGCGAGCGAGGTGGCGGAGTCGATCGCACGTCCGGATACGGTGTGCGCAACGCCCTGAGTTAGGGCAGGCTGACCAGTAGTAACGTGGGGTACCGGGATAGGGTTTCGCCGGGCGGACTATCCCGCAGGCGAGGACAGACTAGGAGAGCGGCAGTGCCGTACATCATCGCTGAACCGTGCGTTGACGTGAAGGACAAGGCATGCATCGAGGAATGCCCCGTGGATTGCATCTACGAGGGTGGTCGCATGCTGTACATCCATCCGGACGAGTGCGTGGACTGTGGTGCATGTGAGCCGGTGTGCCCGGTGGAGGCGATCTTCTACGAAGACGACACCCCGGACCAGTGGGGCGGATACGTGAACGCCAACGTCGACTTCTTCGACGAGCTGGGCTCGCCCGGCGGCGCGACGAAGGTCGGCAAGGTGGACTACGACCCGCCGTTCATCAAGGAACTGCCCCCGATGGCGAGTGAGTGAGACCTGACGTGTCATCGCGTGGCCGGGTCAGCCGACAGCTACCCGATTTTCCCTGGGACACCATCGCTTCGGTGAAGGCGAAGGCGGCCGCTCACCCTGGCGGGATCGTGGATCTGTCCGTCGGCACGCCGGTGGACCCGGTTGATCCGTTGATCCGCGCGGCGTTGAACTCGGTCGCGCAGGTGCCCGGATACCCGACCACGTACGGCACCCCCGAGCTCCGTGCCGCCGCGGTCGACGCGCTGAAGCGGCGCTACGGGATCACCGGTCTCGATCCGGCGGCCGTACTGCCCGCGATCGGCACCAAGGAACTGATCGCCGGGCTGCCCAGGCTGCTCGGCCTCGGCCCGGGCGACTTGGTGGTCGTCCCGGAGGTCGCCTACCCCACCTACGAGGTCGGTGCGCTGCTGGCGGGCGCGCAGGTGCTGCGCGCCGATGGGCTGACCAGGCTCGGTCCGCAGAAACCCGCGCTGATCTATGTGAATTCGCCGTCGAACCCGACCGGCCGGGTGCTCGGGGTCGACCACTTGCGCAAGGTGGTGGCTTTCGCGCGCGAACGCGGCGCGATCGTGGCCTCCGACGAGTGCTACCTGGGACTGACCTGGGAAGACCACGCGGTCTCCGTGCTGGACCCCGAAGTGTGCGACGGTGATCACACCAATCTGCTCGCATTGCACTCGCTGTCCAAGACCTCCAACCTGGCCAGTTACCGCGCCGGATTCGTCGCGGGCGACCCGGCCCTGGTGGCCGAGCTGCTCGAGGTACGCAAGCATGCGGGCATGATGGTGCCTCTCCCGATCCAGGCCGCGATGACGGCCGCGCTGAGCGATGACACGCACGAGGCGCAGCAGCGCGAGCGGTACCGGGCACGCCGCGAAGTGCTGCGAAAGGCGCTGGTGGAGGCCGGTTTCCGGATCGATCACTCGGAGGCGGGCCTGTATCTGTGGTCGACGCGCGCAGAGCCGGGCCGGGCCACGCTGGACTGGCTGGCCGACCGTGGGATCCTCGCCGCCCCCGGGGACTTCTACGGCCCTGCCGCCGCCGAGCACGTGCGGATCGCGTTGACCGCGACCGACGAGCGCGTCGCCGCGGCGGCCGAACGACTCGCCGCGAGCTGACGACCGCGTCGCAGTCGCACGGGGCGCTGCCTAGGGAACTCACGCCGCGGCGTGCCGTGAGTCGCGGAAACGGAGAACCGGTCGTAAAACGGTGTGTCGGCGGCCGCTCCCGACCGGCTCGGAGAGTTAGCCTGAAGTATGGACGCTGTCACGGTTGTCCCCACGCCCAGCAACGAGCCGGTGCACAGCTACGCTCCGGGAAGCCCGGAACGTGAGCTATTGCTCGGCAAACTAGCCGAGTTGTCCGCGGAGCACGTGGACGTACCGTTGGTGATCGGCGGCAAGCATCGGCCGGGTATCGGCGAACGGCACGACATCGTCGCGCCGCACCGGCACCGACAGGTGCTGGGAACCTACACCGACATCACACACTCGGAAGCACACGGAGCCATCGACGCCGCTATGGCGGCCGCGCCCGGCTGGCGTGCGCTGCCGTTCGAGGAACGCGCCGCGGTGCTGTTGCGCGCGGCTGATCTGCTGGCCGGTCCCTGGCGGGAGACCGTCGCCGCCGCCACCATGCTCGGGCAGTCGAAAACGGCGCAGCAGGCCGAGATCGACGCGCCGTGCGAACTGGTCGACTTCTGGCGGTTCAACGTCTCCTTCGCGCGCGGCATCCTGGCGCAGCAGCCGCAGTCCAGCGCCGGGATATGGAACCGGATGGACTATCGGCCGCTCGAGGGGTTCGTCTACGCCATCAGCCCGTTCAACTTCACCGCGATCGCCGGTAACCTGCCCACCGCCCCTGCGCTGATGGGCAACACGGTGGTGTGGAAGCCGTCGCCCACCCAGACCTTGTCGGCGTTCTACACGATGCGGTTGCTGGAGGCGGCGGGCCTGCCGCCCGGCGTGATCAACATGGTCACCGGTGACGGGGTCCAGCTGTCGGAGGTGGCGCTGACCGATCCGCGGTTGGCCGGTATTCATTTCACCGGTTCCGCCAAGACGTTCCAGTATCTCTGGCAGCAAGTCGGCGCGAATATCGGCCGCTACCACGGCTATCCGCGTTTGGTGGGGGAGACCGGCGGCAAGGATTTCATCGTCGCGCACTCCTCCGCCGATCCGGCGGCATTGCGCACGGCCCTCGTTCGCGGCGCCTACGAGTATCAGGGCCAGAAGTGCTCGGCTGCCTCGCGCGCCTATATCGCGCGATCGGTGTGGCGCGCGATGGGCGACGACTTCCTGCAGGTCACCGAAGAGCTGAGCTATGGCGATGTCGCGGATCTGTCGAATTTCGGTGGGGCGCTGATCGATCGCCGGTCGTTCGACAAGAATGTCGCGGCTATCCGGCGCGCCAGGGATGCCGGTCTCACCATTCCGGTCGGCGGCACCTACGACGACAGCGAAGGCTGGTTCGTCCGGCCGACCGTGTTCCTGGCCGACAACCCACACGACGAATCGTTCGCCACCGAGTACTTCGGCCCGATATTGTCGGTATACGTCTACGACGATGCCGAACCCGGTGCCTACAGCGCGATTCTCGCCGAAGTCGAGTCCGCGGCGCCGTACGCGCTGACCGGCGCGGTGTTCGCGCAGGACCGAAACGCGATCGAACAGGCCGACGCCGCATTGCGATTCGCGGCGGGCAACTTCTACGTCAACGACAAGCCGACCGGTGCGGTGGTGGGTCAGCAGCCCTTCGGTGGCGCGCGCGCTTCCGGCACCGACGACAAGGCAGGCTCGCCGCTGAATCTGCTGCGCTGGGTCGCGCCGCGCACGATCAAGGAGACGTTCGTCCCGCCGGTCGAATACCGTTACCCGCATATGGATACGTGATCTGCCCGGCCGGCGGTGTCGCACCCAATGGACCAGTGGTGGAGCAGTTCGAGCAGAGCTATCGGCTCTGTTATGTCCATGGCCCCGAAGGCATTATCGTCGGGTTAGCCGAGCAACTCGGCTGAAAGCTGCCGACGGGTCTTCTGGTGGACCCGTGGTTTCAGACCAGCCGCAGGCCGAGCCGCCGCCGTATGCGCAGATCCAGCAGGTAGGCGTTGAGTGGGAACACGCGGATCGGCCGTGGCAACCTGGACTCCGCGGCACCGAGGGCGCGCAGGATGCGGCCGAGAATGCGTTCGTCGTGTTCGGTCCAGGTCAGGCCCATTTCGTCGCGCAAGTGCTGGGGCAGCAGTCCCGTGACGAAGAAACGATGCAGGCGGCCGAACGCCAGCTGTGCGGGTCGCGGCAGCATGCGCAGCTCGATGAGGTCCTGGAAGTAGCCGCGAATGGTGGCGTCGATGCTGGTCTGAGCCAGGGTCGCGGTCCAATACTCGTCGAAGGCGCGCCGATCGGCGGGCCACATCGTTTCGGGCATTTGGAGTGTGGTGCCCAGCCGGGCGCCGTGCCGGTAGAACGCATCGGCGGTCGGCTCGTCCATCCGACCGTGCATCCGCTCGTACAGGTCTTTCGCGCCCCAGTGCAGGCAGGCGGCGACCCACAGCTGTAGCGCGGGGTCGAAGGCGTTGTAGCGCACCGGACTCGACGCGGTCGAACGGACCGAGCGATGTGCGGTGTCGACCGCCTCTCGGTACGCGGCGCGCTCCGCATCGGTGCCGAGCATCGCCACCGCCAAATAGGTGAGGGTGGTGCGCAACCGTTTGACCGGATGCAGCATGACCTTCCCGCTGTCGACCGTGCTCTCCACCACTCCGTAGCCGACAGGTGGCGCGCTCAGCTGCATGATGACGTTCGCGGTGCCGCCGAGGAATCCCGCGATGCCATCGATGTACTGCGCGATGTCGAAGGAGTCCGGCGAGTCGGGCCGGTGCGTCGCACGAAGTGGCCTGGTCATCGTTGATCCCGCAGTTCTCGAGAAGGATATGCAGCAACTTTCTCACCGCGTCAGCAGGGGTGTCAACGAGCTGGGCTGCTGCCGTGGCCGGATGTCGTCGCGCTGCCGGAAAGCTGAGGAAGTAGCGTGGTCGAATGCCGTTCGCCCCGCCGCTGCTGCTCAGTTCTCTGAACCCGCTCGCCGTCGCAGGCGGCGCGGATATCCCCGACGCCGTCACCATCGGCGGGACCACGCTCTCGCGCAGTGACCTGCTCGGCGCCGCCACCTCGGTGGCCGAACGTGTCGCGCGCGCGGAGCGGGTGGCGGTGCTGGCCGAGCCGACGGTGGAGACCGTCCTCGCGGTGGTCGGCTGCCTGATCGCGGGCGTCACGGTGGTGCCGGTGTCGCCGGACGCCGGCACCGCGGAGCGGGCGCACATCCTCGCCGACTCGGGCGCGCAAGCGTGGCTGGGGAGTGCGCCGGAGGGCGCTGATCTGCCGGTGGTTCCCGTGCGCCGGCACGCCAGGTCCTGGCACACCTATCCCGAACCCGATCCCGCCACAACGGCTTTCGTGTTGTACACCTCGGGAACCACGGGCCTGCCCAAGGGTGTCGTGCTCAATCGCGGCGCCATCGCGGCCGGTCTCGACGCGCTCGCCGAGGCATGGGCGTGGACGGCGAACGACGTTCTGGTGCATGGGCTTCCGCTGTTCCATGTCCACGGGTTGATCCTCGGCGTACTCGGCCCGCTGCGCGTGGGCAGTCCGTTGATCCACACCGGCAAGCCGACACCGCAGGCGTACGCGGCGGCCAAGGGTTCGCTGTACTTCGGGGTGCCCACCGTGTGGTCGCGCGTGGTCGACGATCCCGACGCGGCGAAGCAATTGGCCGACGCCCGTCTTCTGGTCTCCGGTAGCGCACCGCTGCCGGTACCGGTGTTCGAGCGGTTGCGTGAACTTACCGGCCACGCGCCCATCGAGCGTTACGGCATGAGCGAAACAATGATCACACTGTCCACCCGGGCGGATGGCGAACGCAGGCCGGGCTGGGTCGGCACACCGGTACGCGGAGTTCGGACCCGGCTCAGGGACGAATCCGGTGCCCCGGTCCCGCACGACGGCGAGAGCATCGGAGGTCTCCAGGTGCTCGGCCCCATGCTCTTCGACGGCTATCTGAACCGCCCGGAGGCGACCGCGGAGAGCTGGACCGCGGACGGCTGGTTCCGCACCGGTGATGTGGCGTCCATCGACCCGGCGGGTTTCCATCGCATCGTCGGCCGGGAATCGGTGGACCTGATCAAGTCCGGCGGCTACCGCGTGGGAGCGGGTGAGGTCGAGACAGTGCTGCTCGGCCATCCCGCTGTCACCGAGGTCGCGGTGGTGGGCTTACCCGACGACGACCTCGGCCAGCGCATCACCGCCTTCGTCGTCCTGGGTGACACGGCCACCGAGCGCGAACTGATCGACCATGTGGCCGAACAACTTTCGGTGCACAAACGCCCGCGTGAGATCCGCTTTGTGGACGCGCTGCCGCGCAACGCCATGGGGAAGGTGCAGAAGAAATTGCTGCGCTGAGCGAAATCGACTCGATCGTCGGGCTCGATCTCGGGCAGGCCACGGTTCTGCCGTCGCCTCCGCACCGAGAAATGATGTACCGCATAGTTGTTTCTGCCTGTGCGAACGACTCGGCCCGGATCAGAACTCTCGTGACGTATCCGGCTTCATACGACCCGCCTCGATCAGCGTCTGCCGCGCCGCTGATTTGCGCGGGCAGTCCTGTACGCGACATCCCCTATGGCGTTGCATCGTGGCGTGCGCTTCGGGCACGCCGAATGGGTGGTCCGGCGCCCCGTGCGGCCGACCGTGTGGCCGGAGCTCGGCTCGCCACTCGGCCTGTACGCGGTCGATGATCGCCTGTGGCGATGTTTCATCCGGCTCTGCTTCCCGCCACCAATTGAATCCCACCACTTCCCCCTGCCGTGCTCGAATGCCTAGGTTTCGAATGCCTTGGAATCGGCACCCGGCGCGGAGGAAATTGTCGGAGGGTGGGGAACATCCCCGCACCGGGGCCTATCTACAGAGCGTTCCGTATATCCGGCGGGGGCGGCAGTGGCATGTCTGGTGGCATGTCCTGGTGGCATAACTGGCACGAGTCAGTGTTACGAGCGCAGCCGTAGCTGCTAGTGGCATGGGGGTGGCATTCGGCTGTTCGGTGGGTGTCTCCGGCCGATCAGGTGGCACGCTTGATCTATGTCGGCGTCCACGGGCGATCTGATCAGACAGTTGCGCGGCACCAGAGGCTGGAGTCAGGGCAGATTGGCGGCTGAGCTTTCCGAGGTGTCGGGTTACAACATGACGCGGGAATACATCTCGCGGCACTGGGAATCGGGCCGAACCGAGCCATCGCCGTTCTGGCTGCGCCATCTGGCGACGGTGCTGGATTGCCCGCTGAGTTTGTTGGAGGCCGACGTGAATCGACGCGAATTCTTATCGCATCTCGCTGCCACCTCGATTGCGCCCGTCGTGGCATCAGATCTTCTCTCGCAGGGATTTTCGGCACGACTGCATTCGATCGCGCCGGCCATCGAGCAGTGGGAAGCCAAGCTTTTCGAGTATGGCACCGACTACATGAGCCAGGGTGCGGCGCAGATACAGCAGCGGCTCGCCGCTGATCTGGTCGTGCTGCAACAGCAACTCGACTCCCCACGGCTGTGGGCCGTCGCCGCGCGGCTGATGACCCTGTTCGCGAAGACCTATCCGGGCTCGAACGGCAACAAGGCGATCGCGTGGTACCGGATGGCGGCCGAAGCGGCGGATCGTTCCGGTGACCTCGACATTCGGCTCTGGGTGCGCGGCCGGGCCGCTATCGCCCTCGGATACGAAGGCGCGGCGTTGCCGGTGGCGCACGAATTCGCCGACCAAGCCCGGGCCCTCTCCGAGCGGCCCAGTCTCGGCGGCCTCAACGCGATTTGGGGGAAAGCGCACGCCGCTGCGCTGCAAGGCGACACCGGCACCGCGCGTCAGTTGATCGACGACGGCCGCCGCGCGTTCGACCGCGCCGGCTCCGAGGAGCAGACCTCCGACTACGCGGTGCCGTGGTGGCGGGTGAACGTGTTCCTCTCGCTGCTGGCCGCTCGCCTGGGCGACGAACGGCTGGCGGTGCGCGCCCAGGAGTCGGCCCGGGCTGAGCTGCCCGACTCGTTACCTCGGTTCGCGACGCACTTGGACATGCACCGCGGCTTGATGCTGGTTCGGGCCGGGGACCGATCCCAGGGAGTGAAACTTGCGCGCGCGGCACTGGACGCGCTTGCGCCGGAGAAACACTCGCTCACGCTGCGGATGCTGATGGCCGAGATAGATCCCACTTCGCGCATGGTGAGTGCGGAACGCGATCAATGATCGTTCCTTCCGCTGGTGCGCAGCCGGTACCTCGACCTGGTGATCGCGGTTGTCGCACCGGCGGCGCGGTACCGGCGGGCAAGCCCAAGGTGCGGCCGTGGGGCCGCACCCTTTCCGAAGACCACCTCCGACCTGGCGAACGGTCCCCGGTTCGGCGTCCGCCGCAGGGCTCAGTCGTTCGCGTGCAGGTCGGCGTTGAGCTCGATGCCCGTGCCCTTGCGCGGGACCACCTCGACCGCGCCGGTGGTGGAATTGCGGCGGAACAGCAGGTTGTCGCGGCCGGACAGTTCGGCGGCCTTGACCTGGGTGCCGTCCGGTGTCGTGACCTTGGTACCCGCGGTCAGGTAGAGGCCCGCTTCCACGACGCAGTCGCTGCCGAGGGGGATGCCGAGGCCGGAGTTCGCGCCGAGCAGTGAGCGCTCGCCGATCGAGATCACGGTGGTGCCGCCGCCGGACAGCGTGCCCATGGTGGACGCGCCGCCGCCGATGTCGGAGCCGTCGCCGACCACGACGCCCGCGGAGATACGGCCCTCGACCATGGACGCGCCGAGGGTGCCCGCGTTGAAGTTCACGAAGCCCTCGTGCATGACGGTGGTGCCGGAGGCCAGGTGCGCGCCGAGGCGGACCCGGTCGGCGTCGCCGATACGGACGCCGGAGGGCAGCACGTAGTCGACCATGCGGGGGAACTTGTCGACGCTGTACACCGTGACCGGGCCGCGGGCACGCAGCTTGGCGCGGGTGGTCTCGAAGCCCTCCACCGCGGCGGGCCCGTGATTGGTCCACACCACGTTGGTCAGCAGGCCGAACTGGCCGTCCAGGCTCACCGCATGCGGTTTGACGAGGCGATGGGAGAGCAGGTGCAGGCGCAGGTAGACATCGTGGGCGTCGACCGGGGCGGCGGACAGGTCGGCGATCGTGGTGTGCACCGCGATCACGTCGACCCCGCGTGCCTCGTCGAAGCCGAGCAGCGCCGCGTACTCGGCGGGCGCGTCGTCGAGCCGCTTGGTGCCCGTCTCGGAGAACTCGCCCAGCTGCGGGTTCGGGTACCACGTGTCCAGCACGGTCCCGTCCGCGGTCACGTTGGCGATACCGACTGCTGCTGCTCCCTGGATGCTCACGGCATTAGAGGTTACCGACCGTGCCGAACGAGCGTGCGGCCGCTCCGAGCCGGACGCCCGGAGGAGGAGATGGACCAGGCCGGAAAGGCGCCGCCACACGACCTGCCATCGCGTGCCACACAGTTTCTGCCGCCTGAGCACCGTCTTCGCTGAGTGCAACGGGCGTCATCGCGCCACGATGAGGCGGTCGGGCCATTGGGGAGTCATCGGGCAATGGGCGCTCGGGACAATGGCTGCTCCGGACAATGGCCGCTCGAATCATATGCTGATCGGACTCGATCCGACGCCGACGGCTCGGGACGTGGTGTGCGGGGTCTCGCTGGGCGGCAGCCGTAGGGTGAAGGACGTGACCATCGACCTGCATGCCGACCCGATCACGCTGACCGCCGCTCTCGTCGGTATACCGAGCGTTTCGCTGGGCGAGGCGGCCATCGCCGACGTGGTGGAGCGGGCGCTGCGCGAGCAGACGGTGGGATTCGAGGTGCTGCGGCACGGGAACGTGGTGCTCGCGCGCACGAATCGCGGGCTGCCGACCCGGGTGATCCTGGCCGGGCACCTGGACACCGTGCCGATCGCCGACAACGTGCCGGGCCGATTCGCCGTGAACCCGGCGGGCGAGCGGGTGCTCTACGGCTGCGGCACGGTGGATATGAAATCGGGTGACGCGGTGTTCCTGCATCTGGCTGCGACGGTCGCCGATCCGGTACACGATCTGACCCTGATCTTCTACGACGGCGAGGAGATCGCGGCGGAGTTCAACGGGCTCGGGCACATCGAGCGCGATCTGCCGGGCTGGCTCGCCGGCGATCTGGCGGTGCTCGGCGAACCGTCCGCGGGTTGGATCGAAGCGGGCTGTCAAGGCACGCTGCGGGTTCGGCTGCGCACCGCGGGCGTGCGCGCGCATTCGGCGCGAGCGTGGCTGGGCGACAACGCGATCCACCGATTGGCGCCGATTTTGCAACGGCTGGCCGAGTACCGCGCACGGGAGGTCGACATCGACGGCTGTGTCTATCGCGAGGGGCTGTCCGCGGTGCGCGTCGCGGGTGGCGTGGCGGGAAATGTGGTGCCGGATGCCGCCGAGGTGGACGTCAACTTCCGCTTCGCGCCCGACCGCACCGTGGACCAAGCGATCGAGCACGTGCGCGAGGTTTTCGACGGACTCGAACTCTCCGTCGAGGTGACCGACTCCGCACCCGGCGCGCTGCCCGGACTGACCGCCCCGGCCGCCAAGGACCTCATCGCCTCGGTACACCGCCACGGTGGCGGTGGTGTGCGCGCCAAGTACGGCTGGACCGACGTCTCCCGGTTCGCCGCCCGCGGCATCCCGGCCGTCAACTTCGGCCCCGGCGACCCCAACCTCGCGCACAAACGAGACGAGCACGTCCCGGTCGATCAGATCACCGCCGTCACCGCGATGCTGCGCAACTACCTGATCGGCCCCGCGGTCTGAGCGGCTGACGCGCCTACCAGATTGTCGGTGCGCCTGAGCTGGTGTCGATAGCGAACGTGCACCGGCGGTCGGGCAACCGGCACCCACGCCACGAGCTCGGCGGGGCCGTGGGGTGAACTCGGAAGTCGCAGCAGCGCTGTGCAGTCGTCGCAAACCGGGTGGGCATAGAATTCGCCGGTTTGTTTTCTTCTGAGTTTGGAGGTACCGCCAGTGGTCCTGCACGAGCCTCGCTGGCATGAGCATCCCCACGTCCGTTCCGGCTCGGAGCTGAGCTTCGGTGAGCAAGCAGCGGATGTGTTGAAGCGGGTGTTCGGCAGTTGGCCGTTCCTGGGTGTGCTGAACCTGTTGATCGTCGTGTGGGCGGTTCTGAATTGGTCGGGAATCGTGCACTTCGACCCGTATCCGTTCATCCTGCTGAACCTGCTCTTGTCGTGGTTGGCGGCGCAGCAGGGCGGCGCTTTGCAGATCGCGGCGAACCGCGGTGACCGGATCGCGTCGGAGCTGGCGTTGAGCACGTATCGCACTGGTGAGGAGATCTTGAAGATCAACCAGGCGCAGATGGAGATTTTGCAGGAAATGCGGAGACTGCGGGGGACTGTCGAGAGAGAAACCGCCGATGAAGCCCGGTAAGTGACCGCGGTACCGAGGAAGTCTCGTCGGCGAGTCCTACAGCCAGTGGTCGACTCCGCCGTGGTGCGAGCAGGTGCCGCTGCGGTGTCGGCTGAAGCTGTAGGAGCCGTCCCGGCACTGGGCGGTTGCGCCGTCGGGTGTGGCAGGGGCCTGCTGCGGGCGCGGACCACAGACATGGTCGGCGCTTTCGTACTCGCTTGCGCCGCAAGCGATCAGGGCCGGGTCGGCGGTGGCTTGCGGGGCCAGGACCGAAGCCAGACCCACGCCGGCGGCGAACAACCAGGACGCGAGTGCGACTCGACGAGTTGCCGGCCTGCCCGTTCCCGCAGCACCACTATGACGGCCGACGTCGCTGTTCACTTGTAACTCCCTACCACCGTTGAACTCTCCGCCGGAGCAAGCTCCAGCACACGAGCTGCAAACTATCCGTAGCCCATCCCAGTTGTCCATATTCCCTAGTCGATCAGGGGCCTTGCGTAACAAACGGACGGGTACAAACGGACCGGTATCGGATCTATTCCCGGCTGGGCGACGCAACCTCGACACCAGGCCTGAGGTATTCGTAGCTGAGGTCGCCGAAACCTTCGGCGTCTCACGCAAAACCATCGACCGACGCCTCTGCCACCCAGCGCAAACCCCAAAAGCGATGGCCCGCGCCAGTTCTACCGCAACCCCAGAGCGGGCCACCGGGATCCCGACCATGGATCGGGTCGTCAGCCGATACCGGGCACCTGTCTCAGCGCAGTTGCCGTAGGCAGAGAGTCATTCCGCTTCTGTAGTACGGATTGCCGCCACCGCTGGACGCGGTGTAGACAATGTCGGCTTCGGGATACTGCCGGTCGCAGAACGGTCGGCCGATATCGATCATGGCCTTGCCGAGTATCTCGGCCTGGGCCCGCGGATCGTCGCACGGCACCACTTCCGGTTCCGGCGCGTTGTCGTCCACGTCGATCGGCCCGTGCTTGTTCCACATGCACTGGCCTGCCTCCGCGAAGGACAACCTGGGTGTGGCGGCGGGAGCGGGGAACGGGGCGCCGAGCGCCGCGGGAAACGTCGGGACGGCCGGGTATCGGGAAGGGGGATACGCGTGGGACCGATCGCTGGGCGCTGGTGCGGTGGCCGCCCCGGCGACCACGACTGCGGCCCCGATCACGGGAAGCAGCAGCCCGAGCAGTTGCGGCCGTTCGGTCAGCGGTTTTCCGGGATCCAGCGGAACGGAGTGCGGTCCCGGTATCGGTGCGGGCAGCCGCCGCACCTGCGCACGCTCACCGAGGTTGCACAACAGCACGATCGGATTGATGATCAGCGACAACCAGCTCCACCAGCCCTGCCACAAGCTGTCGCCCTGCAACTTCCGGAACAGGGCCATCCCGCAGTCCCGGCAGAACATTCCTTCGTGCTTGCGGAACTGCATGAACAGAATCAGCCCACGATGTGCCCGGAACGTGGCGTGCACCGCCGGTGTGGATCCGCACACCGTGCAAGGGATCCCGTTGCCGAATATTTCGGTGTCGGCGGCGGGCTGGTCGGTCACGAGGACTCCTGACTTCGATCGAGCGAACCGAGTATTCAAGCACGCGGAAACCTGGCAAGCCGAATCCGAACAGGTACACCGCGGGCCGGTTCGACACCGACCTGCGCCGGATCGCGCCGGCGCCCGGTCGACGATGCTCGCCGCACCGGGGACACCCGATATCCGGCCGAGCGGGATCTGGCCACCCCCTGCGCGCGTCGGCCGAGATCGTCACTGCGGGCTCGGCCCTGAAACCGCAGATTGCGGATACGTCTCACCGTCGCTGCCGCCGGCTGAACGTCGGACGACTTCTCCCATCCGGCCGGTGTGTGATCGCTACCAGGCGGTAGCGTGGAACGCATGTCCACTGACGCCGCGGGCCGTGAGGTCACCACCAAGCCGAAGTCGACAGCGAAGTTCCGGGGGCCGATCATGTTCCGCCGCGACCGCAAGGACGGTATCGGCACCGCCGACCGGAATCTGCTGGACCAGCGCGGCGACACGGACTGGGTACACACCGATCCGTGGCGGGTGCTGCGCATCCAAGCCGAGTTCGTCGAAGGATTCGGCGCGCTCGCCGAAGTGCCGCGCGCGGTCACCGTCTTCGGTTCCGCCCGCACCCCGGTCGATCATCCCGAGTATCAGGCGGGCCGGGCGATCGGCGCGGCCCTTGCCAAGGCCGGTTTCGCGGTGATCACCGGCGGTGGGCCCGGTGCGATGGAAGCGGCCAACCGCGGCGCCTGCGAGGCGGGTGGCTACTCCGTCGGGCTCGGCATCGAATTGCCGTTCGAGCAGAGCCTCAACGAGTGGGTCGACCTGGGCATCAACTTCCGCTACTTCTTCGTCCGCAAGACGATGTTCGTGAAGTACTCTCAGGCGTTCATCTGCCTACCCGGCGGTTTCGGCACGCTCGACGAACTGTTCGAGGCGCTGACCCTGGTGCAGACCCGCAAGATCACCCGCTTCCCGATCATCCTGTTCGGCAGTGGATATTGGGCCGGACTGGTCGATTGGCTGCGGAATTCGCTCGGTGCCGCCGGCAAGATCTCGCCGGGCGACCTGGGCCTGCTGCACGTGACCGACAGTGTCGAGGAGGTGGTCGGCATCATTCAGGCCAACGCGCAAGCGGGTGGCGCCGAGGACGCGATCGGTACGGAGGATCAATGGTGAACGAGCGCACCTTCGCCGTCTGCGTCTACTGCTCGGCGAGCACCACGGACCCGGACTACCTTTCGCTGGCCGCCCGGGTGGGCACCGAGATCGCCCGGCGCGGCTGGCAATTGGTGTCCGGTGGCGGTCACGTATCGATGATGGGCGCGGTGGCCACCGCGGCCCGCGCCGGTGGCGCGAAGACCATCGGCGTCATCCCGAAACACCTGGTGCACCGTGAAGTCGCGGACGTCGACGCCGACGAACTCGTGGTCACCGACACGATGCGCCAGCGCAAGCAGGTGATGGAAGACCGCGCCGACGCCTTCCTTACCCTGCCCGGCGGCATCGGCACCTTGGAGGAGTTCTTCGAGACCTGGACCGGTGGCTATCTGGGACAGCACGACAAGCCCGTCATCGTGTTGGATCCCAACGAATTCTTCGGCGGTTTGTTCTCCTGGCTGGACGAGTTATACGACCGAAAGTTCGTCCCTCGAACAGCCTTGTCCAGGATTACCGTGGTGACCGATCTACCGTCCGCCTTCGCGGCGCTGGAGGCGCCGCATATCCGCTGACCAGGATTTGGCACCGACCCTCCCGCAATCGCCCGGGCCGCCGGCGAGCGCGCAACGCGCGAGCCGGACGGGGTGAAGCGGGGTCGATGTTCTCGGTCGGGCCGCGAGTGGCGTCTGTACACAAATCCCGGCACCGTGCGGCGTGCGTGCCCGTACTAGCGCAACAGCTGGCTAGAGTCGTTGGCATGTTCAGCTCGATCGCGGCACCGCGTCCCACACTATGCGGGCGGCCGGTGGCGACGGATCGGGCGCTGGTGATGGCGATCATCAATCGCACGCCCGACTCCTTCTACGATCGCGGCGCCACCTTCTCCGATACGGCGGCCATGGACGCCGTCGCCCGCGCGGTGCACGAGGGCGCCGACCTGGTCGACATCGGCGGTGTGAAGGCCGGCCCAGGCGACCCGGTCGATGCGGCCGAGGAGACCCGCCGGGTGGTGCCGTTCGTCGCGGCGATCCGTGCGCGATACCCCGAGCTACTGATCAGCGTCGATACCTGGCGCGCCGAAGTGGCGTCGGCCGCCGTGCGGGAGGGCGCGGATCTGATCAACGACACCTGGGCGGGGGCCGACCCGGAGCTGGTCCCGGTGGCGGCGGCCCACGGGGCGGGGGTGGTGTGCAGCCACACCGGTGGCGCGGTGCCGCGCACCAGGCCGCATCGGGTCCGCTATACCGACGTGGTGAACGAGGTCACCGAGAAGGTGGTGCGCGCGGCCGAGAACGCTCTCGCGGCGGGTGTGCGCGAGGACTCGATTCTGATCGATCCGACCCACGATTTCGGCAAGAACACTTATCACGGGCTCGAACTGTTGCGGGGAGTCGACGTTCTTGTAAAAACCGGATGGCCGGTCTTGATGGCGCTGAGCAATAAGGATTTCATCGGGGAGACTCTTGGTGTCGGTCTTTCCGAGCGGCTGGAAGGCACGTTGGCGGCGACAGCATGGTCGGCGGCGGCCGGTGCCAGAGTCTTTCGTGTCCACGAAGTCGCGGCCACCCGGCGGGTCGTGGACATGATCGCCGCGATCCAGGGCATCCGCCCCCCCGCACGAACCTTGCGAGGTCTGGTATGACATTCCAATCCGTCGAGCCTGCCTGGGCGACCACCAACACCTGGGACACCCCGAACTGGACGGTGGACGAGCTCGTCGCCGCCAAAGCGGGGCGCACCGTGTCGGTGGTGCTGCCCGCGCTGAACGAAGAGCGGACCGTGGCCGAGGTGGTGGCCAGCATCCGGCCGCTGCTCGGCACGCTGGTCGATGAGCTGATCGTGCTCGATTCCGGTTCGACCGACGCGACCGCGCAGCGGGCCCGCGCGGCGGGCGCCGAGGTGATCAGCCGCGAGCAGGCGGTGCCGGAGCTGGAGCCGGTCCCCGGCAAGGGCGAGGTGCTGTGGCGTTCGCTGGCGGTGACCAGCGGCGACCTGATCGCTTTCGTCGACTCCGACCTGATCGAACCGGACCCGGCCTTCGTGCCGAATTTGCTCGGCCCGCTGCTCAGCATGGACGATGTGCATCTGGCCAAGGCCTACTACCGCAGGCCGCTGCGCCAGGGTGGCGCGGTGGACGCGCACGGCGGCGGACGGGTCACCGAACTGGTCGCGCGCCCGCTGCTCGCGGCGCTGCGGCCGGAATTGTCGCAGGTGTTGCAGCCGTTGGGTGGTGAGTACGCGGGAACCAGGGAGCTGCTCACCTCGGTGCCGTTCGCGCCGGGCTACGGCGTGGAGATCGGGCTGCTGCTGGACACCTACGACCGGCTCGGGATATCCGCGATCAGCCAGGTCAACCTGGGCGTGCGCACTCATCGGAACCGGCCGCTGGCTGATCTCGGGGTGATGAGCCGTCAGATCCTCGGCACTGTGCTCGGCCGCAGCGGCGTTCGGGACTCCGGCGCGGCGCTGACCCAATTCCCGCTGATCGGCGATGAATTCACCGCGCACAGCACCGAGGTGTCGCTGATCGACCGCCCGCCGATGAACACCGTGCGGCCGGCCCGGGCGGCGGCCTGAACGGTCGGGTCAGGACCTGTTGGCTCGTGGATCGCGCATGTACCCGGCTTCGATCAGCGTGCGGAACGCCACGTTCTTGTAGACGCATTCCGATGGTGCGCAGACCCGATGGCGCTGCATGAGTTCATGTGCCTCCGCCACGGTCAACGGCCCGAGGGGTAGTTGCTGGGGACGACCGATCGGACAACTCGGCAACCGGGGTATGACCTGCTCCGCGATCCCCTGCTCGGCGATGCCGACCCGGCGCCGCCGGGGCGCCGGCCCATGCAGCAGCCCGATGGTGGCGATCAGACTCGCGGCACCCGCGAGCGAGCAGAGGACGGCGATCTGAGTGGCGGACACGGCGCTATCTCCTCTCGGTGGAGCGGACCGGGCAGAGCGTGGCGGGGCCGAAAGCGCAACGCACCGTCACCTACTTGTAGTTAACTTTCAGCAAATTGAATGGGCGAATGGGCGCGGGCCGTGCAAGTGGGAGCCGTGCCACTCGACCACTGGGTCTGGCGGCGGTATTCCCGGCAATTCGGAATTCAATCCGCCTCGTGCGGATGAGACTTCGAGCAGTTCAGCGGTGAATGGGACCGTCGATCCGGTCCAGCGGCAGGGCGGACGCGCCGGCGCGTTCGGCGAGAATCTGAGCGGCGACAGAGATGGCCGTCTCGTCCGGGGTCCCCGCGTTCAGGTCCAATCCCATCGGGCTCTTCAGTCGGGCGAGCTGGTCGTCGGTAACTCCGGCGGCGCGCAGCCGAGCGATGCGCTCGGCATGGGTGCGTCGCGAACCGAGGGCGCCGACGAAGCCGATGCGCGGGAATGCCAGTGCCGCGACCAGGGCCGGAACGTCGAACTTGGTGTCGTGGGTGAGCACGCAGACCACGGTGCGATGGTCGATCCGCCCGGCCTGCTGTTCGCGGCGCAGATACCGGTGCGGCCAGTCCACCACCACCTCGTGGGCGGAAGGGAACCGGGCGGTGGTGGCGAAGGTTTCGCGGGCGTCCACGACGGTAACGCGATAGCCGAGCTGGCGACCGGTGCGGCTGAGCGCACGCACGAAATCGTTCGCGCCCGCCAGAACCATGCGCGCCGGCGAGGCGAAGACCTGTACGAATGTCCGGGGCCGCAGCGAGCCGTGCGGCGTGCACTCATCGGCGCCAACGATGCCGCTGCGACCGGCGCTGAGCAACGCCCGCGCGTCGCGATCCACGCCGTGCCACGGTTCGGTATCCCCGGCCGGCAGAAGTTTCCATTCCGGCGTGACGTCCAGCGTCGTCGCCACGGCCACCGGGGCGCCGTCGTCGACCCGCTGCCGCAGCGTCGAGAGCAGCGGTAGCCGCTCGACGGTAATTCGCTCGACGAATATCTCGATCTCGCCGCCGCAGGTCAAACCGACCGCGCCGCTGTCGGCGTCGGCATAGCCGAACCGGTCGGTCACCGCGTGCCCGCTCGCCAGCACCTCGTCGGCCGACGCGACCACTGCCGCCTCGACACACCCACCGGACAGTGAGCCGAGGACATCGCCGGACTCGGTGACGACCATCGCCGCGCCCAGCTCACGGGGGGCGGCCGCGGTGGTGTCCACCACGCGTGCCAACGCGACGGGTCCGCCTGGCAGCAGGGTGATCAGATGCCCCAATAACGCGCGCACTGGACCGGTCCTCTCGGCGAACGGGTCCGGCCAGAGCGTGTCGGGCCCGAGACGGACGGCGAGTTCCGCCGTACCGCCAGCCTAGTTACGTGGCGGCAATCGGCGCAGCATTGCCGCTGCGGCAGCTCTTCGCCTCGCCTGCGCCTCGTCCAAGTCGTCCGCCGTCGCGGACAGCGGCTCGCCCGTCGCGTGCTCGGAAGCCGTCACGTCCTCGGGTTCTGCCGTGTCCTTGGATACCGTTGTGTGGTTGGACGCCGCTTCGTTCGCGGAACTCTCCGGCGCGGGTGATGCGGCAGCCTGCTCCTGCTCGAGCCGGGCTTGGAGTTCGGCCACGGAGAGGTGGGAGCGCGACGGCGTCGGCCGCAGCAGCATGGTGGCGACCAGGACCAGCAGCCCCGTCACCAGGACGGCGCCGCCGATGAGCAGAAGCGGATTCACTATTTCCTCCTTGCCGGACGCCTCGCGTGCCCGTGTGGAGCTGGCGATAGGGCGCGTCGGGCTTCGGCAGGCGCCGCGGGGTCGAGCGGTTCGGGCCGCGGTGCGGATGGACGCGGAACTCGCCGGTATCGAACCTCGATTACGGACTCGAGCTCGCCTATCAGTCGGTTATTTCTCAGCTATTTTAGGTGGTGCGCTGGAACCCGATATCGGCGGGGTCGGGTGACCCGTGCCACACCCGCCCGCGGCTGCTTGGATCAACGCGCTGGACGCGACTGAACAGCTCTTTCCCTCGACGTGACGGAGCAACGGCAGCGTGCTTCCGGTGTGCGGTCTCCGGGCCTGCGATCGATTGCGGTGCGTGTGCTCGCTTGGGTCTGCGCGGTGCGCGCTCACTGAATTTTCCGATGCGGCCGACTCTGCGCTGGGGCGTGCCCACCACCACGAGCGCTGAATCGCGGTCTGCGAGAACGGGCCTCGTGTGAGCCCTGCCAAGCGTCACGGGCCCTTCGGGTTTCGGCCTGCATGCCGAATCCCGCTGACGTCCTTGCTGAGCGGTGTCGATCGCCTACAGCCGGGCAGTGGGTCCGGAAAGGCGGTTCAGCGGCGCGGACCCGGTGCGGACGAGCGGGTTTCGGGATCGTGGCGATAGACCGGTGTGAGCAGTTCGGCCTCCAGCGGTTCGCCGGTCGCGCGGTCGAAACGGCAGGCGATCAACACCGAGAACAGGTGGTTGTCCGCTCGCTCGTGCAGCGTGGCCAGCCGGGTGGCGAGCAGACGGATGGCGCCGAGCGAGCCGGGTGGGTGCAGGCCGTCGATCATCAGCACGGTGCCGCGGCGGTCGGGCCGTGGCAGCCTGGCCAGATAGGCGATGTCGTGTGGTTCCGGGCCATCCGGCCGGTACACCCGCCGGGCAGCGCGATCTTCTATGCCTCGGCGCGTGTCGCCCACTCTCACCACGGCGCGGCGCAGTCGCGGGTCGGCAGCGACCAATTGGCGCAGGCTGGGGGATAGTTCCGGGCCACCGAGCACGATCAGTCCGTCGCGGTGCAAGTCGACCGGGCGGCCGGGAAGGAATGGCTCGACCGCGACCGTGAAGCCGAGTTGGCGAAGTAGTTCGGCCAACCGCCGCGGCGCGGCGGGATCCGGTGCGCCGATCACCCGCCCGGCGCGCACCTCCGGGGCGAGCACGGTGAGCGAACCGTGCCCGAAGAACAGTCCTTCCGGCGCCGGCCCCTGGGTACTCACCTGATGGATGCGGGCACGGGAAAGGCCCGCCGCCGCACCGATTCTGGCGAACGTCCAGCCTTCGGCATGCAGTTCGCGGATCACGGCACGCCGAATCCTGGTCAGTTCGTTGATGGTCTGCTGCGCCGCCGCCACCCCATCGGTGGCCGCCTTCAGTCGCTCGACCTTATCCTCGATTGCGAACACGCGCGCCACGTCATCGGCCGACATGTGCGAAGTCTAGACAGCCGAACACCGCATGGTGTCTAGACTTCTTGACGATCAGGTGGCGTCGGAGTCGATCGGAGGACGTTCGTTGCGCTCCAACGGCTTATCCAACTTGGGCATCGGATAGTCCGGCATTCCGCTGTTCGTGCTGTACAAATCCTTCGGATCGGGCAGCGCGCCAGTGAAATCCTGGAACAGCGAATCGTCGCCATTGAGAAGATGTTTGGTCACCATCGCGCGCGGAGTCATCCCGCGCAATTCGTTCAAGTCGGCCAGTGGCTTGCGCAGATCCTCGAATTCCGGCCCGAGTTCCTGGCGCAGCTGCGAGGTCGCGCCACTGGCGTAGTCACGCACCTGCCGGAGGCTGCGCGTGGTCCAGCGCACGGCACCGGGCAAACGCTCCGGTCCGAGAATGACGAGGGCGGCAACGAGCAGGATGACCATCTCGCTCCAGCCGATGTTGCTGAACACGTAATCAGGCTACCCGGCGGTCCGGTCGGCAGGTCAGTCGGATTCCAGCCGCACAGGCACGTCAACCTGCCTGCCATCGCGGATCAACTGCACGTTCACCGTCTCGCCGGTCTTGTGTGACTGCACCGCGACCACCAGTTCGTCCGGCCCGGTGACCTCGCGGTCGCCGACCTTGACGATGATGTCACCCTCCACGATCCCGGCCCGCGCGGCCGGACCACCGGGCGTGACATCCGCCACCGCCGCGCCGCTCATGACCTCGTTGGCAACCTGCTTGGTCCGCGCGCTGAGGCCGATGATCGGGTGGTGCACGACGCCGTCGCGGATCAACGTCTGCGCGACCTCGGTCATCATGTCCACCGGTATGGCGAAGCCGAGGCCGACCGAGCCGCCGGTTTCGCTGCGGATGGCGGTATTGATGCCGATGACCCGGCCGTCCATGTCCACCAACGCGCCACCGGAGTTGCCCGGGTTGATCGACGCGTCGGTCTGCACCGCGTCGATGACCGCCTTCGTGTCGCTGCCCTCGCCCTCCAGTTTCACCGGACGGTGCAGGGCGCTGACGATGCCGGAGGTGACCGTCTTGCTCAGCCCGAGCGGCGAGCCGATGGCCAGGACGTCGTCGCCGACCTGTACATTGCCGGACTTGCCGAGCTGGGCAACTGTGAGATTTTTCACATCGACCTTCAACACCGCGAGATCGGTCTTCGGGTCGCGGCCGACGATCTGGGCGGGGATCCGGGTGCCGTCGGAGAACTGCACCTGGATCGCGGCCCGATTGCTCTTGTCCTGCGCGGCCATCGAGATGACATGGTTGTTCGTGACGATGTAGCCGCCGCCATCGATGACCACGCCGGAACCGGTGGCGCCGTTGTCGCCGACGGTCACCCGGATGGACACGACCGAGGGCAGCACCGCGTTCGCGACCTGGGCGATCAGGCCGTGCGGGCGATCGCCGCCGCCGGTCTGCTCCAGGGCGACCTTGCGCGAGGTGAGCGTCGAAGCCGTTTCCGCGGTCAATCTGCCGACCAGTCCGCCGAGCAGGCCGATGACCAGCGCGACCAGCGCGAGCAGCGCCAGTGCCTTGGGCGCGACCCGAGCGCCGAACAGCACCTCGCGCGCGCTGAGCTTCTCGGCCCGGGGCAGCGGCTGCACCTTGGGCGTCGACACGGCGGGAGCACCGAGGCGGGCGGCGGCCTCGGGATCACGCCACGGGTCGGCGGGACCGGCGATCGGCGCGGGGCCACCGGCGGCATCGGGATCGCGCTGCAATAGTTCGGTGGAACCCTGGGGGCGGCCGAACGCCTCGGCCAGCACCGCGTCGGGCGGACGATTCTGCAATTCGGGGCCGCCGCGCGCCGCGTCAGCGGTGCGGGTCGCGAGCGGTTCGGCGAACGAGCCGGACAGGCCGGACGGCCGGCGGAAGGCGCGCGCGGTGTGCGTGTCGACATGGGGCCGGTAGACCGGGCGCGGACCGAGCACGGGCGCGTCCGATGGACGGAGATTCCCGCGGTCGGCCGCCGAATCCGAGGTGTCGGCCGATCCGGAATTCGTCGATTCGGTGGTCACTCGGAAAACTTTACTTGCGCCACCAGGTTGCCCATCGAGCCGCGGTGAACGAATCGGTCAGAAAACCGAAAACCGCATCGTTGCGGGGTGTCTGGCGCACCCCTGGTGTCGCGGTCTGCGAGCTGGAAGCGGCACCCGGCAATTCCGCGAGCGGAATCCTGGTCAAGCTGTCGTGCAGTCCGGTGGGAATTGCCACGTTGCCCGCGTGCCGCAACGCGATACGCGCCTGCTGCTGTGCATCGACTTCCGCCGCGCACTCCGGGCACAACGAAAGGTGCTGAGCGGCGCGCAGGTAGGCATTCATCCGCAGTTCGCCGTCCACGTAAGCCGCGATCGCCTCACTCGCCAGATGCTCGGTGGGGCGAAAGCGAGGCGCACGACGACCGGACGTACTGGAGTCGCCACTCATTCGGTGCTCACCCTTCCAACCGACATCGACCGATTTGTGGGCGATGCCGGCTTGCGACGAATCACCCTATGTTCGTGTCAGCGGCGAACCGCTGCTCACTTCCATTATGCGCAAGGTAGTCGCGCAGCGCCTGCCGCCCACGGTGGATCCGGCTGCGCACAGTGCCCAGCTTCACGCCGAGCGTAGCGCCGATCTCCTCGTAGGACAGTCCCTCGATATCACACAGGACCACGGCCGCGCGGAATTCCGGCGCGAGCGAATCCAAGGCGGATTGCAGGTCGGGATCGAGGCGGGCGTCGTGGAATGCCTGTTCCGGACCCGGGCCCTGCGCAGGCACCCGGTCGTAGTCCTCGGGCAGCGCTTCCATCCTGATCCGGTTGCGGCGGCGGACCATGTCCAGGAACAGGTTGGTGGTGATCCGGTGCAACCAGCCCTCGAACGTGCCCGGTTGGTAGCTCGACAGCGAACGAAACACCCGGATGAAGGTCTCCTGTGTGAGGTCCTCCGCGTCCTGTGCGTCGCCGGAGAGCCGATAGGCCAGTCGGTAGACCCGGTCGGCGTGTTCGCGAACCAGCTCGTCCCACGACGGCATGGCGGACCGGTCGCCGGTCGCATCGAAAGCGGCAGTCCCGCTCAGCTCGAGGTCGTCGGCTTCGACAGGCAGGATCTGCTCGGGCAAGGTGGCGGACTGACGCGCCGCATCGACCATGTGGATGGGGCTACCTCCTACTAGGGACCGCACAGCTGGGACCTGCTCGGGTCCGGGTGAACGAACCGTCGCGTACGGATACAACCGACATGCGGTATGTCGTTGTTCCCGCGTCCCGTGTTAAAACACGGTCGGTGGTCTTGCGTTGCCCATACTCTTTCTGGTCCTGATATGGGCGGGTTATGGAGATCCTGAGGGACACCTGAGAAAAACGGCCGGTGGAATTGATGGCGGCGCGTGTTGTTCGGAACGCCGAGACCACCTGCCCGGCGTTAGCCTCATACCCGTGGCATCGAATCTGGAGCGGAATCTCGCTTACGTGGAGGAATCCGTCGTAGAAGACGAGATCCTCGTCGGCGCGCGCGAACGGGCCACCGAACTCGGCGTGGCGCCCGTGCCGCCCTCGGTGGGCGCGCTGCTGAGCATGCACGCGCAGTTGCTCGGCGCTCGGGCCGTGGTCGAGGTCGGCACCGGCGCGGGCATCAGCGGGCTGTGGCTGCTCGACGGCATGCGCGAGGACGGCACGCTGACCACGATCGATTCGGAGCCGGAGCACCAGCGCGCGGCCAAGGAGGCGTTCCGCGCCGCCGACATCCCGCCCGCGCGAACCCGCCTGATCAACGGCCGTGCGCTGGATGTGCTGCCGCGCCTGGCCGACGGTGCCTACGATCTGGTCTTCATCGATGCCGCGCCGCCGGAGCATCCGGAATATGTCGCCCAGGCGGTGCGATTACTGCGTACGGGTGGGGCCATTCTGCTGCACAACGCGCTGCTGGGCGGCCGGGTCCCGGACCCGTCGCAGCGGGATCCGGCTACCCAGGCGGTGCGCTCCGCTACCCGCGCGATCGCGGAGAATCCCGAACTCACCTGTGTGCTGATTCCGGTCGGTGACGGATTGCTCTGCGCCTCGCGCAGTTGGTGATACTTCCCACCTCTGGTGGGACGTGGCAAGCCGTGCTGCACCCGAGGTTATCGGCTTTTTGTGCTTGCGGTCGAATTCTCTGGACGTTCTCGGTCTGGTCGCCGCAGGCGCATGTGGTTGATTTGCGTCCCGGCCGGTGGAGTCCCCGAATCTGTTCTGCACGGTCGGGTTCGGCGCATGCTTCACCGGAGCGCACGGGAACTGGATACTGGTGGGGTCGTGGTCTGTGTAATCCGGAAGAGGGTGCGGCGCTGTGATGATGTTCCTGTGGGACGAGGACGAGCGTCGCCCCCGTCCGATCCACTGGGGTCGGACAATGGTGGCCTTGGCCGCGGTGTTGTTATTCGCCGTACTGGTGGTCTATTTGGTCAGCACCGCCGATTTCGGCGGCACCGCGAAAACGACGGTAACACGCACCCCTGGCCCCTGCGCGCCATTCTGCATAAGCCCCCCTACCCCCGCCCCACAGCCGGGCCAACCCTGATTCGGCCACCACGGAACAACTGACCCCGCAAGAACTCGGCCACCACGGAACAACTGACCCGGCAAGAACCCGGCCACCACGGAACAACTGATTTCGCGAGAACATGGGTAACTCACCGGGTACCCCCAAAACCCAACCTGCACTCCACGCAGGACCTGAACGCAAATCTCGCGCCACCCAACCCGTACGGCCTAAAAACCCGGAGAGGCGGGACCGCGCTAGACCCAGACGCCCTTGCCGACTGTGACCACGCCGCCATTGCTGACGGCGAACCGGCTGCGGTCGCGTGCCATGTCCACGCCGATGATCTCACCCGCGCCGACGACCACGTTCTTGTCCAGGATCGCGCGCCGCACCACCGCGCCGCGTCCGACCCGGACGCCGGGCATGAGCACACAACCTTCGACGGTGGCGCCGTCGTCGACCATGACATTGGCGCTGAGCACCGAATTGCGCACCGTGGCCGCGGACAGGATGCTGCCCGCACCGACGATGCACTCCTGTGCCAGCCCGCCCTGGGCGAACTTGGCCGGTGGTAGGTTCTCGGCCGCGCCCCGGATCGGCCAGTGCCGGTTGTAGAGGTTGAACACCGGATGTACCGACACCAGATCCATGTGCGCGTCGTAGAACGCGTCGATGGTTCCGACGTCACGCCAGTAGCCGCGGTCGCGGTCGGTGGCGCCGGGCACGTCGTTGTCGGCGAAGTCGTAGACGCCCGCCTTTCCGGCGGACACCAAGGACGGGATGATGTCGCCGCCCATGTCGTGGTCGGAGTCGGCGCTGTCCGCGTCCGCCCTGATCGAATCCACCAGCACCTTGGTGGTGAAGACGTAGTTGCCCATGGACGCGAAGGTGACGTTCGGGTCGTCCGGAGTGCCCGGCGGATGTGCGGGCTTCTCCAGGAATTGAGTGATCCGGCCGGCGTCGTCGCTGTCGATACAGCCGAACGCGCTCGCTTCGTTACGCGGCACCCGGATTCCCGCCACGGTCACGCCCGCACCGGAATCGATGTGGTGGCGCACCATCTGTTCCGGGTCCATGCGGTAGACGTGGTCGGCGCCGAACACCACGATGTAGTCGGGGTCTTCGTCGTAGATCAGGTTCAGCGACTGCATGATCGCGTCCGCGCTGCCGGTGTACCAGCGTGGCCCGAGCCGCTGCTGCGCCGGCACCGGGGTGATGTACTCGCCCGCGAAACCGGAGAGCCGCCAGGTCTGCGAGATGTGCCGGTCCAGCGAGTGCGACTTGTACTGGGTGAGTACACACAGCCGCAGGTAGCCCGCGTTGACCAGATTGCTGAGCACGAAGTCGATGAGACGGTACGCGCCCCCGAAGGGGACCGCGGGCTTGGCGCGGTCGGCCGTGAGCGGAAACAGACGCTTGCCCTCGCCACCGGCGAGCACGATTCCCAGGACGTGCGGCTGGCTCCTCACATCTGCCAAACTACCGGGTGCAGCGGCGGTAAGTGGCCCAGGCCGAGCTGAACGTCTAGTTTGAATCCGTGAGTTTCGGCACGGATGACGGGCGCGCGCCGGCGGATTCCAGCGGGCGGGACCGACTTCGGGTCGCGATGCTGACCCGCGAGTACCCGCCCGAAGTGTACGGCGGGGCCGGGGTGCACGTCACGCAGCTGACCGCGCATTTGCGCCACCTGTGTGAGGTGACCGTGCACTGCATGGGCGCCCCGCGCACGGATGCCGTGGTGCACCAACCGGATCCGTCGCTCTATGCCGCCAACGCCGCGCTGCAGATGATGTCCACGCAGCTACGGATGGCCGACGCCGTCGGTGAGGTGGACGTGGTGCACTCGCATACCTGGTACAGCGGCCTGGCCGGGCATCTGGCCGCGACCCTCTACGGCATCCCACACGTGTTGACCGCGCATTCGCTGGAACCGCGCAGGCCGTGGAAGGCCGAGCAGCTCGGCGGCGGCTACCGGATCTCGTCGTGGTCGGAGCGCAACGCGGTCGAACACGCCGACGCGATCATCGCGGTCAGCGAGGGCATGCGCCGCGACGTGCTGGACGCCTACCCGTCGATCGACCCGGCCCGCGTGCATGTGGTGCACAACGGCATCGACGGCGGGGTGTGGCATCCCGGCCCGCCGTCGCAGGACTCCCCATCGGTGCTCGCGGAGCTGGGCGTGCGCACGGACCGGCCGATCGTGGCGTTCGTCGGGCGGATCACCCGGCAGAAGGGTGTGGGTCACCTGCTGGCCGCCGCCCGCGACTTCGATCCGGAGATCCAGCTCGTGCTGTGCGCGGGCGCACCGGATACGCCTGAGCTGGCCGAGGAGACCACCGCCGCGGTGCACGAGTTGCGGCGCCGCCGCGGCACGGTGTTCTGGGTTCGCGAGATGCTGCCGACCGAGCAGATCCGGCAGATCCTGGCCGCGGCGTCGGTGTTCGTGTGTCCGTCGGTGTACGAACCGCTGGGCATCGTGAACTTGGAGGCGATGGCCTGCGCGACGGCGGTGGTGGCGTCCGATGTCGGCGGTATCCCCGAGGTCGTATCGGACGGAAGCAATGGACGGCTCGTGCACTATGACGCCGGTACCGCCGCGGACTATGAGCGTGCGCTGGCCGCGGCGGTGAACGAACTCGCCGGTGACCCCGTGCTCGCGGCCGAGTTCGGTGCCGCGGGCCGTACTCGGGCGGTTTCCGAGTTCGACTGGTCGAGAATCGCGGCGCAGACACTCGACGTCTACGACAAGGTTCGCAAGGGCTGACGGCCGACGCAGTAGCGCTCAGACCGCCGCGCGGTAAGTGCCGACGACCACGGAGGCGGTCACCTCGATACTCGCGGGCAACCGCGCCAGGCGGGCGTCGTCGGCGGCCGCGTGATGCGCGGACGGCCCCATGCCCACGACGTTCGCGACATCGGCTCTGGTCAGCCGCATCGGATACTCGACCATGACTTGTTCGACGGGTTCGAAATGTCCGGTCATCGCGGCGTCCAGCCTACGGTCCTTGTCCGGGTCGACGCGCACCATATCCAGCGGGCCGACCAACTCACCCAGATGCCGCTCGGTGGGTGTGGCGATGACGAAGCGGCCGTCCTCGGCGAGCACCCGGACGACCTCGCCGGGGTTGCGCGGTGCGAAGACGGACAGCACGGTGTCGAGCGAGCCGTTCCGGATCGGCAGCCCGCGCCAGGCGTCGGCGAGTACCGCCGCGGCCCGCGGATGGGCGCGCGCACACCGCCGGACAGCAGGTTTGGCCACGTCCAGCGCGATACCGACGGCCAGGGGAGCGGCGTCGAGTACTCGGGCGAGGTAGTAGCCCGTGCCCGCGCCGACCTCCAGTACCGCGCCATCCGTCCGTCGCGCGGTGACCGCGCGCGTCACGGCGTCGGCGATCGGCGCGAAATGTCCTCCGTTCTGGAAGGCGGCCCGCGCTTCCAGCATGGCCGCGCTGTCACCGGTCATCTTGGTCGACGTACCGGTCATCAGGCTGACATAGCCCTGTCTGGCGACGTCGAAGCTGTGCCCGCGTCCACAACGCAGCGCCCGGTCCCGCGGTTCGACTCCGAGCGCGGGTGTGTCCTGGCGCGCCCGCAAACATTCGGGGCACGCCAGGACAGCCGCGGCAATGGCGAGAGCCGAGTGCTCAGCCTCGGCCACTCAGCTGGTGACGCTCTTCAGTTCGTCTCCGAGCGCCGCTGCCTCGTCCGGCGTGAGTTCGACGACCAGACGCCCGCCACCCTCGAGTGGAACCCGCATAACGATTCCACGCCCTTCCTTGGTTGCCTCGAGGGGACCATCCCCGGTGCGGGGCTTCATGGCCGCCATCCTCTGCTCCCTCCAGATCTGCGCGGTATGCTGCGCACTTTCTTTGGAACTCCAGTTGTCACCAACTAGTGAGCTCGCCGGCGTTTGGCGAGCTACACCCGTCCTATTCTTCCCTATCGCGGAAGTGGACGGATAGCTGAGTTCAAAAAGTGACCGGTCGGCAGGTGCCGGACAGGTCGCTGCCAACCCAGCAATCGGCCAAGTGATCGTCGACCATCCCGGTCGCCTGCATCAGCGCGTATGCCGTGGTCGGGCCGACAAAACGGAACCCCCGTCGCTTCAATTCCTTTGCCAGCGCGACCGATTCGGGCGTGCTCGCCGGTACGTCCGCACCGGTGCGTGGACGGGGGCGCGGCGGCGGGGCGAATGACCAGAGCAACTGGTCCAAGCTGGTGTCGAGGTGCAGCGCGACCCGGGCGTTGGCGATGGCCGCTTCGATCTTGCGCCGGTTGCGGACAATGCCCGCGTCGGCCATCAGCCGGGCGATATCGGCGTCGCCGAACTCCGCGACGCGCTCGATCGAGAATTCGGCGAACGCCGCACGGAAGGCCGGACGCTTGCGCAGGATGGTCAGCCAGGACAGCCCGGACTGAAACGCCTCCAGGCACAGCCGCTCGAACAGCGCGTCATCACCATGCAGTGGCCGGCCCCACTCGTAGTCGTGATACTCCCGGTACAGCTGGGTTTCCAGCGGCCACGGGCAGCGGACCAGGCCGTCATCGGCAGGCGCCGTCATTTCGACTCCGGCGCGATCGGGGTCTGCCACCGCGCGGCCTGCGCCTCGGCCAGCTGATACTGCAATTCATCGATCCGGGCGGCCAACCTGGCCAGCGCCCAGTCCACTTCACCGGTCTTGTATCCCCGTAGCACCTGCTGGAAACGCAGCGCGCGCACGTCGGCCCCGGTGATCCCCTCGACGGGCAACACCGTGGCGGTGGTGCCCTCCGGCAGCGGTCCGAGTTCCTCGGACCGCCCGAACACCGCACTGGCGAGCAGAAAGAGCACCGCGGCAACCAAGCCGACGATCAGCACGTACAGCAGCATGGTGAGCATGGTGTGAGTCTAGAGTTGTTCGGCAGCGCCGCCGGCGCTGCAAATTAGACAGAGCCGATGCCGAGGGACATTCCGGCGAGGCCGCGGCGGCGGACGGCGAGTTTGTCGGCGACCTCGACCAGTGCCTTGGCGGCGGGGTTCTCCGGGTCGCGCAAGACGATGGGGGTGCCTTCGTCACCCGCTTCGCGCAATGCCTGCTCGATCGGGACCTGGCCGAGCAGCGGCACGGTCGCGCCGACCGCGCGGGTCAGGCGGTCCGCGACCGCTTGGCCGCCGCCGGAGCCGTACAGATCCATCCGGGTGCCGTCCGGCAGATCCAGCCAGGACATGTTCTCCACCACGCCCGCGATGCGCTGCCGGGTCTGCAGGGCGATCGCGCCCGCTCGCTCCGCCACCTCCGCGGCGGCCGGCTGCGGGGTGGTGACGACCAGGATCTCCGCCCCGGGAATCAGCTGCGCGATCGAGATGGCGACGTCGCCGGTGCCCGGTGGCAGGTCGAGCAGCAGGATGTCCAGGTCGCCCCAGAACACGTCGGCGAGGAATTGCTGCAAGGCCCGGTGCAGCATCGGGCCGCGCCACACCACGGGAGTGTTGCCCTGGGTGAACTGCGCGATCGAGATCATCTTCACGTCGTGTGCGACCGGCGGCATGATCATCCGCTCGACCTGGGTCGGCCTGGCGTCGGTGCCGAGCATGCGCGGGATGGAGTGGCCGTAGATGTCCGCGTCCAGCACGCCGACGGACAAACCACGTGCGGCCATGGCGGCGGCCAGGTTCACTGTGACGCTGGATTTTCCGACCCCGCCCTTGCCGGAGGCGACCGCGTAGACGCGGGTCAGTGAGCCGGGCTGGGCGAACGGGATGACCGGGTCGGCCGAGTCGCCGCGCAGCTGCCTGCGCAGAGCGGTGCGCTGCTCGTCGTTCATCACGTCGAGGTCCACGGTCACCGCGCCCGCACCGGGTACGTCGGCGATGGCCTTGGTGACCCGCTGCGTGATCTCGGTGCGCAGCGGACATCCCGCGGTGGTGAGGTAGATCTCGACGTGGACAGCGCTGTCGGCGCCGATCACGACACTCTTCACCATGCCGAGCTCGGTGATCGGCTTGCGGATCTCCGGATCGTCGACCTTCGCGAGGGCGCCCCGTACATCCGATTCCGTAACCACTGCCATGGCCGGAATTTTAGGCGCGTCAGATTTTCGGCGTGTCTCCGGCCCAGGGTGCGGCCCCTGTGCTGTAGGAGGTCGCCCAGGACATGACGTTCGCGACGTAGGCCATGGAGTGGTTGTAGCGGAGGATCGCCTTCGTCCGCTGAGCCGGATCACGCATGTTCAAACCGCCGTCACACAGGTAGCGGCCGGTGGTCAGGGCGGCGTCGAAGAGGTTCTGCGGGTCGGCGATGCCGTCACCATTGCCATCGGCCGCGTAGTGCTTCCAGGTTTGCGGCAGGAACTGCATCGGACCGATCGCGCGGTCGTAACCTGCCAGGCCGTCCAGCGCGCCGTCGTCGGAGTCGCCGACAACCTGGTTCCCCGACAGCGAACCGTCGAGGACCGGGCCGTAGACCGGGCTCAGGGGGTTGCCGTCGGCGTCGGCCTTGCCGCCGAACGCGTGCGTGGACTCGACCCGGCCGATGCCCGCCAACAGGGACCACGGCATGCCGCACACCGGATTCTCCGCGGCCAGAATGCGTTCCGCGTTCTGGTAAGCCGCCATGGAGATGCCGGGGACGCCCATCGGTCCCGCCGGCAACTCGGCGCGTTGCCGATCATTCGGCAACGCAACGGTTTTCACTACCGGTGCCGCGGTGGGCGCGGCCTTCGCCATCGCGTGCGCGACGAATTCGGTGGCCGCGAGCGGGTCGGCGGATTGCGGTCTGGCGCCGTACGCGTCCTGCTCGTTCTCCGGTGTCTGGACCGCGACCGCCAGGGGAGCGGCGTCGCCCCCCTCGGAGGCGGACGCGACGGTGACGAGCCCCGCGGGAACCAGTCCGGTCAATGCGATAACTGAGCTTCGCCGTACTGTCGCCGGCGATTGTTTTCGGTGACGCCCCACGGTGTGGTGACCCTCCCATGGCTCGCTGTGAGCCTTTCGTTATGGATGGAAGGAAGGTTACCGCATCCGAGATCTTTTTGTTACTGCTTCGTGATCTGATAGCCGGTTTGAATCACTGTTGGGGCGTGGGTTTTACGGGGACGTGGGTGTTTCCGGGAAAGGGATCACGATGCCGAACGGGAGGGTGATGCCGGGCTGCGGGATCGGTGCGGCTTGGGCAGGTTCGGGTTCGGTGGTCGTGCTGGGTTCTGGGTTGTTGTGGGGCGCCGCGTCGTTGGCGGGAGCGTGCGGTGCGGTGTCATGCCTGGATACGCCGGGGTCGGCGGCGCGCCCAGGAGCGGTGTCGGCCGGTCCGGTACCGGGTGCGGGGCATCCGGCGGCCGGCGGGTCGGAGAGGGCGGGTTGCCCGGCCGTCGCGGCTTCGCCCGGGTCGCCGGGGCGGGCGGCGGCCGGGTCGGGTAGCTGCCCGGGGGCCGGGCCGTAGGGTTCGGCCGGTGCCAGCGGAAGCGGCGCCGGCGCCGGCCGACCCACCCGTGGCATCGGCGCGGGAATCGGCTGCCGCACACACGCATCCACCGGCGGCGCCGGCGGGGCGGGGCAGAAGATGCCACACGGAATCGGCGGCAACCCCGGAATGGTGATCATCACCTGCGCCGGCGGCGGCGGAGGAACCGGACGCGGCGGCGAGGCCGGGCTCGGCGCCCGCCCCGGATCCGGCACCGCGGGCGTGGTGATCGTGGCCATCTCCGATGACGGCGGCACCATCGTCGAGATTCCCGGTGGGATCAAATCCGGGGAGATCTGTACCTGCGTCGGCGCACCGCCATTGCGGTAAGCCGTCGACCAGCTCAACACATTGCCCGCATAGGCTAGTGAATGGTTGTACCGCAAGACCGCCCGCAACTCCTGGGCCGGATCCCGCAGATCCGCACCCCCCGAACACAAATACTTTCCCGCCGCCAACGCCGCATCGAACACGTTATTCGGATCGGCCACCCCGTCGCCGTTCCCGTCCGCGGCATACGTCGCCCACGTCCCCGGCAAGAACTGCATCGGGCCCAGCGCCCGCACGAACTTCCCGTCCGCGCCCCGCAACACCTCGTTACCCGGCAGAGTCCCATCCAATGCCGGACCAAAGATCGGCGCCACCGTCGTACCCGCCGCATCTGTACGGCCACCCCGCGCATGCCCCGATTCCACCCGCCCGATCCCCGCCAGCAAACTCCACGACAACCCGCACCCCGGCATCGACGACTCCAACGCCAACTCCGCATTCCGATAGGCCGCCAACACCACCTCCGGAATACCCAACACACCCGCGGCCGCGGGCAACGAAAAATCCTGCCCCCCAATCCCCGGCGTCGGCCGACCCGGCCCCGGCGTCACCGCCCGCAACCGCCGCGGACCCTCCGCCGACACCGGCAACAACCCCACTACTCCCGACGACGACACCCCGACCGCACCCGCCCCTGGCGCCGCCGCCAACACACCCGGCGTCCGCACGACCGGCCCCGAATCCACCCCCGAACCACTCACCACTACGCCGGCGACCACCAAAGCCGAGACCGTCACAGGAGCAGATACACGCATCCGGCCACACCCAATCCGTCGACGTCACGGGAGCGGTTGTCCGGGACAGCCCTGCCCGGGTCGCTCGGGACAACGTCGTCCAGGCTACCTATCGGGCAGGTCGTTGTCGGGTATTTCCGGTTCATCCTCGGTTACCAGCGGTGAAACCGGTGCCGGAGCAGACTTTCGGCCGGACCTTTTCTTGCGGCCGGCCTTTCCGCTTCCTCCCGTGTGAATCTCGCGTTGCAGGGATTCCGAGGACTCGATCCGATCCAGAATTCCTTTCATTTCTTCCAATTCACGGCGCAGGTAATCGCGGGTGGCCACCTCGCCGACAGCCAGGCGCAACGCCGCGAGTTCCCGGGCCAGGAACTCGGTGTCCGCCTTGGTCTGAGCGGCCCGCATCCGGTCCTCCTCCAACGCGACCCGGTCCCGGTTGTCCTGCCGGTTCTGCGCGAGCAGGATCAGTGGCGCGGCGTACGCGGCCTGGGTGGAGAAGGCCAGATTCAGCAGAATGAACGGATACGGGTCCCAGCGCAGCGTGACCACGAAGACGTTCATGAGAATCCAGACCGCCACCACGAGCGTCTGGAACACCAGATATCGCCCCGTGCCCAGGAACCGCGCCACCTGCTCGCTGCTGCGGGCCATCGCTTCGGGGTCCCACTCCAACCGGAACCGACCGTCGACCGGCGTCTCCAGGCGCTGCCGTGCCCTGCTGTGGCCGAGCCGCGCGCCGGCGTCGCTGTCGGTCATACTGTGTCCTTTCCCACATGCTCGCTCATGCGGTATCTCCGTTGGCATGCCCGCCGCTCATGCTGTGTTTGTCTGTCGGCATGGGCGGGGCCCTGCGTGGTCACACTGCGCTGCCGCCTCCGGGCCTGACCGCTCATGCCGTGTTGTTTGTCGGCATGGGCGGGGCCCTGCGTGGTGATGCTGCGCTGCCGCCTCCGGGCCTGACCGCTCATGCTGTGTTGTTTGTCGGCATGGGCGGGGCCCTGCGTGGTGATGCTGCGCTGCCGCCTCCGGGCCTGACCGCTCATGCCTGGGCGGCGCGCTCGTCGTTGGTTTCCCGGTCACGCCAGTCCTCGGGCAGCAGGTGGTCGAGCACGTCGTCGACGGTGACCGCGCCGAGCAGGTGATTCTCGGCGTCCACCACTGGCCCGCAGACCAGGTTGTAGGTCGCGAAGTAGCGGGTCACCGCGGCCAGCGGGAGTTCGGGACGCAGCGGCGAGAGGTCGGTGTCGACAATGCCGCCGACGAGATGGGCGGGCGGCTCGCGCAGCAATTGCTGGATGTGCACCGAACCGAGGTAGCGACCGGTCGGGGTCGCGGTCGGTGGACGGACCACGAACACCATCGAGGCCAGTGCCGGGGTCAGATCGGGGTTACGCACTCGCGCCAGCGCTTCGGCCACCGTCGTGGACGGCGTCAGGACGACCGGCTTCGGCGTCATCAAACCGCCCGCGCTGTAGGGGGAGTGCTCGAGCAGCCTGCGGACCGGCTCGGACTCCTGTGGGTCCATCAGGGCAAGCAATGATTCGGCCTCGCCCTCGGGCAGTTCGCCCAGCAGGTCGGCGGCGTCGTCGGGATCCATCGCCTCCAGCAGGTCGGCGGCCCTGCGCACCTCCAGATGACTGAGCAGCTCGACCTGCTCGTCGTCGGGCAGTTCCTGCACCACGTCGGCGAGGCGTTCGTCGTCCAGTGCCACGGCCACTTCGACGCGCCGCTTCTCCGGCAACTCGCGCAGCAGCTGCGCGACGTCGGGCGCACGCATCCCCTCGAACTGTTCCAGCAGCTGGGTGACGTCCTGTCCGGGCCTGCCGATCTCATAGGGGGTCAGGCCGGAGACCATGGTCCAGTCGATCACGTGCACGGTGCGCCGGCGCCCGAGCCTGCGGTGTCCGCGCACCGCGACCCGCGCGACCAGCCAGTCCCGGCTGCGCGCCTGCTCGATACCGAGGTCGACCACGTGCACGTCGACGCCGGCCAGATCCGGCAGGTCCGGGTCCTCCACCCGCACCACCGAATCCACGATCTGCGCCAGAGCGAGCATTTCCCCAGGTCGCTGTGTGAAACGCCGCAGGCTGACCGTCCCGGTGTTCAGCGTGACCACGCCGGGTTCGATCGCGGTGACCCGCAGGATCGGCACGAAAATGCGCCGCCGGGTGGGCAGTTCGACGACGAGTCCGTGCACGCGCGGTTGCTGGCGGTCGTAGCGGATGGCCACGACGACGTCCCGGATCCGGCCGATAGACTCGCCGTCCGGTCCCAGCACCACCAGGCCGGCCAGCCTGGCGACGTACACCCTGGTTGCTGCCATGCTGCCAGGCTAGAGGTTCGCCGGCGGGCCGCCTGCGCCACCATCGATGGGAGTGATCATGAAGCCGCGCCGTTCGGTGCTCGCCTGCCCCGGCAGCAGCACGAAGATGATCGAAAAAGCCAAGACGTTGCCGGTCGACGAGGTCTTCCTCGATCTGGAGGACGCCGTCGCGCCGGTCGCGAAGGCGCAGGCGCGCGCGAATATCGTGGCAGCGCTGAACGACTCCGGCTGGGGCTCGCAGCTGCGGGTAGTCCGGGTGAACGACTGGAGCACCGAATGGACCTACTCCGACGTCATATCCGTGGTCGAGGGCGCGGGCGCGGCGCTGGACGCGATCCTGCTGCCCAAAGTGAGCGACGCCGGTCAGGTACGCGCCCTCGACCTGCTGCTGACCCAGCTGGAGAAGGCCTGCGGCCTGGACGTGGGCCGGATCGGCATCGAGCCGCAGATCGAGAACGCGCTGGGACTGCGCAATATCGATGCGATCGCCACCGCGAGTCCACGGGTGCAGACCCTGGTCTTCGGTCCGGCCGACTTCATGGCCAGTATCAACATGCGCACGCTGGTGGTCGGTGAACAGCCGCAGGGCTATGACACCGGCGACGCCTACCACCACATTCTGATGACCATCCTGCTCGCCGCCCGCGCGCACGGACTTCAGGCGATCGACGGCCCGTACCTGCAGATTCGGGATGTCGAAGGCTTCCGGCGGGCGGCCGCGCGCACCGCGGCGCTCGGGTTCGACGGCAAATGGGTGCTGCACCCCGGCCAGATCGAGGCGGCGAACGAGATCTTCAGCCCGCGCCAGTCCGACTATGACCGCGCCGAAGAGATCCTGGACGCGTACTCCTTCCACACCTCGGCCGACGGCGGCGCCCGCGGAGCGGTCATGCTCGGCGACGAGATGATCGATGAGGCGAGCGCCAAGATGGCCCAGGTGATCGCGGAGAAGGGCCGAGCCGCCGGCATGACGCGCACCACGCGTTTCACCCCACCGCCGAATCGGTCGCGATAGCAGAATAGAGACATGACGAATCCCTTGGGGAACTCCAACCGCGCGCGGCAGGGCCTTCCGACGCCGCCGTCGGGCTGGCCGGTCGGCTCCTACCCGACCTACGCCGAGGCGCAGAAGGCGGTCGACTATCTGGCCGACAGCCAGTTCCCGGTGCAGGACGTGACCATCGTCGGCGTCGACCTGATGCAGGTCGAGCGGGTCCTCTATCGGCTGACCTGGGGCAAGGTCATCGGCGGCGGCGTGGTTTCGGGCGCCTGGCTCGGCCTGTTCCTCGGTCTGCTGCTGAGCCTGTTCACCACCAGCGGCGCGTTGGGGCCGCTGCTCGTCGGCCTGGTCGGCGGCATCATCTTCGGCGTCATCTCGACCTCGATCCCGTACGCGGCGACCAGAGGCCAACGCGATTTCGCGTCCACCATGCAGCTGGTGGCCGGCCGTTACGACGTGCTGTGCGACCCGAAATCGGCCGAGCAGGCGCGTGACATGCTTGCGCGGTTGGCGATCTGACCGAATGGAAGTGGTGCAGACGGTCCGCACCGCGGTGCTGGGCCATTTCGGCGTGGCTGCCGCCAACGTGGACACGGCGTCGGTGACGTTCCTCGGCTTGGAGCCGATCGAGATCCTGCGCATCGTCGCCGGGGAGATGGTGCACTACGCGACAGTGGGCGGGTCGAGGCACCCGATGGGCGATCCCGCCGCGCCGCACGTGGATCCGCTGCGTGGGCCGCGCGCGGAGCTGGTGCTCACGCTGCGGTCCGGGGTGGGAGCGAGTTCGGGGCTGGCCAAGTCGCTCGGCGTGCTCGCCGCCGCGCCCGTCGTGGAAGGTGTTGTGCTGCAAGCGGATGCGCTGATGGACCTGGGTGAGCCGATGTGGCGCGACGCGCCGTTCACCGCGGTGCTGCTCGGCGACAGCGAGATTCCCGATGTCGTGCTGCCCGAGCCGGCCGAGCAGGTGCGGTACTTCGCGGTGACGCCGGTGACGGCGACCGAGGCGGCGTGGGTGCGGGTCCGCGGCGCGCAGGCGTTGCGAGAGGCGTGGCGGGAGGCGGGGATCGACGTGCGCGATCCGGGACGCGGCGCCGCCGGTCTGTGAGCCGCGTCGCGGCTGGCCTGGGAGCCGCGTCGCGGCTACAACCACTTGTTGCGACGGAACGTGATCAGCAAGCCCGAGCAGACAACGAGAATGACCAGCCACACCGCCGGATAACCCCAGGCCTGGTGCAACTCGGGCATGTAATCGAAGTTCATCCCGTAGATACCCGCGATCATGGTCGGCACGGCCGCGATCGCGACCCACGCCGAGATCTTTCGCATGTCGGTGTTCTGCTGCACGGTGACTTTGGCCAGTGCGGCGTTGATCAGCTCGCTGAGCGCCTCGTCGAAGTCGTTGATCCGCTCCGCGACGCCGGCGTGACGTTCGGTGACGTCGCGCAGATAGCGCCGGACCTCCTTGGGCATCGGCAGGTCCGGACTGCGGCCGAGCAGTTCCAACGGCGCGGCGAGCGGATTCACCGCGCGCCGCAGTTCCACCACCTCGCGCTTGAGCTGATAGATGGATTCGACAGTGATGACGCTGCGCGGGCTGAACGTCTGCTCTTCCATCTCGTCGATGTCGTTCTCGACCGACTGGGCAACCTCGATGTAGGAGTCGACCATCCGGTTGGTGATCGCGTGCAGCACGGCACCCGGTCCGAGTGACAGCTGGGCGGGGTCCTGCTCCAACGCCCGTCGCACTTCGGCGAGCCCGGAGTGCTCGCCGTGCCGCACCGCTACGACGAAATCGCGGGCGGTGAACACGACGATCTCACCGGTCTCCACGATCTCGCTGACGCTGTTCAGTTCGTGCTCGACGTAACTGACCGTGCGCAGCACCAGCAGCAGCATGTCGTCGTAGCGTTCCAGCTTGGGCCGCTGATGCTTGTGCAACGCGTTCTCCACGGCCAGCTGGTGCAGCCCGAATGTAGCCGCGACGTCGGCCATCTGCGCCGGGTCCGGATCGTGCAGGCCCACCCAGACGAATCCGGTTGCCTCGTCGCGCACTCGCGCGAGGGCCTGCTTGTGCGTGAACCGGCCGGGTAGACGCTTGCCCTCCACATACACCGCGCAGTCGACGATGGCCCGTTCGGTAGGCACCGGGATGAACCGCTGTTGCGGGGTACGACCGGATCCGCGAAACGGGGAGAGCGGGGAAAACGACGGCACGGTGACGATGCTACGTCGCTCGCGGGTGCGCCGAAGGGGCCGCGCACGGTAAGACTGAGGGCGTGCGCATCGACCTGCATACCCATTCGACCGCCTCCGACGGTACCGACACTCCAGCCGAGCTGGTGCGCAACGCCGCCGCGGCGGGCCTGGACGTGGTCGCGATCACCGATCACGACACCACGGCGGGATGGGCGGAGGCGGTCGACGCGCTGCCGAAGGGCGTCACGTTGGTCCGCGGCATGGAGATGTCCTGTGTCGGTTTGGGGGCGGACGGCTGGCCGGTTCCCGTGCATCTGCTGGCGTATCTGTTCGACCCGGCCGATCGCTGCTTCGCCGACGAGCGCGAGCGCCTGCGCGCCGAGCGGGTGGCGCGGCTGCGGGCGATGGCCGAGCGGATGGCGTCCGACGGACTGCCCATCGATCCGGACGCCGTGCTCGCCTCGGCCGGGCCGTCGGCAGGACGCCCGCATTTGGCGCGGGCGCTGGTCGAAGCGGGTGTGGTGCCGAGCGTGGACGCGGCATTCCTCGAGCTGCTCGCCCCGCACGGCCGCTACTACGCCGAGAAGGCCGACACCCCGCTGCGCCGTGCGGTCGAAATGGTCGCGAGCGCGGGTGGAGTCAGCGTCCTGGCGCACACGAGGGCGCGTAAGCGGGGCCGGTTGCTCGCGCTGGACGAAATCCGCGAGCTTGCCGGGCACGGACTCGGCGGCCTGGAGATCGCGCACCCCGACCATGCCGCGGCCGACCGTGCCCTGCTGACCGACCTGGCCGCCGAGCTCGGTCTGCTCACGACCGGTTCGTCCGACTACCACGGCGCGAACAAAACCATCCGGCTCGGCGAATTCAGCACCGATCCAGTGCAATTCGAGAAGCTCGTGAGCAAGGCCACCGGAGTTCCGGTGATCGCCCCGTGAGACTGGTGCGGGGGCTCAGCGGCCTCGTCGCCGCCGGCATATGCGTCGGCGCGCTCGTCGTGGTCGGCACCGCCGGGATCGCGGACGGGCGTGGGTTTCCCGGGCCTGGCGGCGAGTCCGTCGCCTGGCATCTGGCGGCCGCTGCCGTGGCGCTAGCGGCGCAGATCTATGCCGACCGGCATCGGGGCGCTGCCTGCTTGGCCGGATCGGCGGTGGTTTTCCTCGCTGCCGGGCTCTTGCTGTGGACGCAATGGTGGAGCTGAACCATCTGTTTCGGTGGCGGAACCGGTCTCACATCGGCCGGGCGCGCAACGGTGCGACAACTCACACCGTCGTAGCCGTGACGTCCGAGTTTTCGCTTACCTCGCCGTAATTCCCCCGCGCTATCGTGCAACCAGGACGCGACACAGCACGGAGGGAATTTGCTTGGCAATCCACCGACCGGACTGGCAGAATGTGTCGGATTCCCTGCCTACGCCACCGCTGGGTCGGGAAGTTACGGAGATCTCCGCCTCGCGACGTACCGCCGCGGGCAGCGGATCACCCGCATGTGCTGTCCGGACGCACCCGTTCGGTTCTTGCTTCGCGACAAGTTCCGCGCCCTGCCGTCGAGATTTCGGCAAGCCTGTGTTCGCTTGCTCGCAGCCATATCGAAAGATCCTGGTCACCGCACTCGATGAGCGTAGTGAACGTCTTGTACCCATTACCGGGTGGTAACCGTCCCCCGGTTTAGCCCGACCCGTGCAGGAGTGAAATCGTGTCACCTGTGACTGACGCACCGAATGCCACCGCCAGCGTTTCCGAAATCACCAACGACGAAATTTTCGCTGGACATCTCGACGGCAAACTCTCGGTCGAACTGAGCGCGCCCTTGGAGACTCAGCGCGACCTCTCGATCGCCTACACTCCGGGCGTTGCGCAGGTCAGCCGGGCGATCGCGGAGGACGTGACGCTGGCCAAGCGCTACACCTGGACCGACCGGCTCGTGGCGGTGGTCAGCGATGGCACCGCCGTGCTCGGCCTCGGTGACATCGGCCCGCGTGCCGCGCTGCCGGTGATGGAGGGCAAGTCCGCGCTGTTCAAGAAGTTCGCCGGGCTGAACTCGATCCCGATCGTGCTGGACACCAAGGACGTCGACGAGATCGTCGAGACGCTGATCCGCCTGCGCCCGAGCTTCGGCGCGGTGAATCTGGAGGACATCTCCGCACCCCGTTGCTTCGAGCTCGAAAAGCGGGTCATCGAGGCGCTGGATTGCCCCGTGATGCACGACGACCAGCACGGCACCGCCATCGTGGTGCTCGCCGCCCTCAACGGTGCGGCCAAGGTGCAGGGCCGCGGCACCGAGGAACTGAAGGTGGTGGTGTCCGGCGCGGGCGCCGCCGGTGTCGCGTGCACGAACATCCTGCTCGCCGCGGGTGTCCGGGACGTGACCGTGCTCGATTCCAAGGGCGTCGTGAGCCGTGACCGCAGCGACCTCAACGAGGTGAAGACCGAACTGGCCACGCGCACCAATCCGCGCGGCCTCGTCGGCGGCGCGGCCGAGGCGCTGGCGGGTGCCGACGTATTCCTCGGACTGTCCGCCGGTTTGATCGCCGAGGAACTGATCGCGTCGATGGCGCCGGAGTCGATCGTGTTCGCGATGTCCAACCCGGACCCGGAGATCCACCCCGCGGTGGCCCGCAAGCACGCGGCGATCGTGGCCACCGGCCGCAGCGACTTCCCGAACCAGATCAACAATGTGCTGGCCTTCCCGGGCGTCTTCAAGGGTGCGTTGGACGCGGGTGCGCGCCGGATCACCGAGGGCATGAAGATCGCCGCGGCCGATGCGATTCTCAGCGTCGTCCTCGACGAGTTGGGCCCGGATAAGATCGTCCCCAGCCCGCTGGACCCGCGGGTCGCTCCGGCCGTGGCCGAGGCGGTCGCGGCCGCGGCTCGCGCCGAGGGCGTCGCGTAGCGCGCTGTGCACTGATCAGCCGAAGGGCGCCCGTTGACATGAACGGGCGCCCTTTTGCCTACCGTGTACCGAGGCAAGAGAACCGGATGGACAGCCGCCCGGGTGATGTTGCGCTGCCACCGGAAACGGCCTGCCCGCACCGCGACACAGGCGTTCGATCTGCTGGATGAACTCGCGGCCGCCGACATGACGGTGCCGGACATTGTTGTGGCGCTTCGTGTCGTCGATTATCGAACCGCCCCATTCGAAATCGTCCCGGCTGCCACGGCGGATCAGTCCGGGAGCAGCGCTGGAGCCGCCGATGACTGCGTGACGGGCTTCGTGCCGCGCAAACGGGCGGTTCCCGGTGTGCTCACCCATACTATGAACGCCAGCAGACCGTCCAGCAACATCGCGAGGACCGCGACCAGCAGTGCGCCCACCAATACTCGGTCATAGCGGTAGAGGCTGATGCCGTCGAAAATGTAGCGGCCCAGTCCACCCAGGTTGACGTAGGCGGCGATGGTCGCGGTGGCCACCACTTGGAGTGTGGCGCCCCGCAGGCCGGTGAGCAGGATGGGCAGCGCATTGGGCACTTCCACCCGGAACAGGATCTGCCGTTCGGTCATGCCCATGGCGCGCGAGGCGTCGACGACATCGGCCGGGACGTTGGCGATTCCGGCGTACGCGCCCGCCAGCAGTGGCGGGATGCCGACCGTGACCAGCGCCAGCAAGGGGGGAATCAGGCCGAGTCCGAGCAGCAGCACCACGAACGTCAGCAGGCCGAGCGTCGGCAGCGCACGCATCGCGTTGGCGAAGCCGACCACCGTGGCCGCCCCGCGCCGGGTGTGGCCGACGACCAGGCCGAGCGGCACCGCGATCGCCGCCGAGACGGCGATGGTCAGGAAGCTGTACCACAGGTGCTGGAGGATGCGGGTTTCGATACCCGATGGTCCGCCCCAGTTGGCGCCATCGGTGAAGTAGTGCCAGGCGTCGATGAAAAGGTTCATGCGGCACCGCCTTTCGCTTTCCCGCCCCCGGCATCCGCGCGTACCCACGGTGTCGACCAGCGGCCGAGGGCGTACACCACGCGGTCGGCGACCACCGCGAGCGCCAGCGTCACGATGATGCCCGCGACGACCTCGTCCGGATAGTCACGCTGATAGCCCTGGGTGAACAGCTTGCCGAGGCCGCCGACGCCGATCAGCGCGCCGACCGACACCATCGCGATATTCGTCACCACCACCACCCGCAGACTGGACACGAAGACCGGGACGGCCAGCGGCATGTCCACGGTGAGCGTGCGGCGCAGCGGACCGTAGCCGACCGCGTCGGCCGCGTCGAGCACGGTGGCGGGCACCGAATCCAGGGCTGCGGGAACCGCGATGATCAGCAGCGCGGTGGAGTACAGGGTCAGCGCGATGATCACGTTCAGCGGATCGATGGCCGAAATCCCCAGCAGCGGTGGAATGATCACGAACAACGCCAGTGACGGAATCGTATAGACCAGGCTCGCCGTGGTCACCGTGACCCGCCGCAGCCACGCCACCCGCCGCACCAGCGCGCCGACCGGAACCGCGATCACCAGCGCCAGGAGCAGCGGCATCAGCGCAAGGTAGAGATGGGTCGCGGTGAACCCCATGATCTCCGGGAAATTCTCGACAAGGTATGTCATATCGCGGTCGCCCTTACGGCACGTGCTGTTCGAAGAAGTGCCGGTTGCGTTCGGCGTCCTCGTGCGCACGCTGGCCGGCCAGCTGCTCGAGTACCTCGGTGGCCAGCACGCCGCCGCGCACCGCGCCGGAATCGTCCACGGCGACACCTATTCCGGACGGCGAGGAGATCGCGGCGTCCAGTGCCTGGCGCAGGTCACCGGACGGGGTGAACAACGAACCGCCCGCCGACATGCTGTCGGTCAGCGGGTGCCCTGCGCGCAGGCCCTCGACGCCGGTCACGTCTACCCAGCCGAGTGGCTTACCCGCCGCGTCGACGATCAGCACCCACTCGCCCGCGTCCAGCCGCAGCGCGGTCGCGTCGCCCGCGACCGCCGTCCGGATCTCGTGCAGCGCAACGTTCTTCGCGGTGCGGAAGGACAGCCCGCGATACCCGCGGTCGCGGCCGACGAAATCGGCGACGAAATCGGTGGCGGGCTGAGCGAGCAGATGGCGCGGCGGGTCGTATTGCTGCAACACGCCGCCACGGCCGAACACCGCGACTCGATCGCCGAGGGTGATCGCTTCGTCGATGTCGTGGGTGACGAACACGATGGTCTTGTGCAATTCGGCCTGCAGTCTTTGCATTTCGATCTGCAAATCGGCGCGCACTACCGGGTCGACAGCGCTGAACGGCTCGTCCATCAGCAGAATCGGCGGGTCCGCGGCCAGCGCGCGGGCCACACCGACGCGCTGCTGCTGCCCGCCCGATAGTTGCGCCGGGTAGCGTCCGGCCAGCGACCGATCCAGCCCGACCCGGTCCAGCACCTCCAGCGCGGCGGCTCGGGCGGCGCGGCGCGAGTCACCACGCAGCACCGGGACGGTCGCCACGTTGTCGACGACCGTCCGGTTCGGCAGCAGGCCACCGCTCTGGATGACGTACCCGATGCCGAGCCGCAGACGCACCGGATCGACGGTCGAAATATCCTGACCGGCAATGGTGATCGTGCCGGAGCTGGGGACGATCATGCGGTTGATCATCCGCATCGAAGTCGTCTTACCGCAGCCGGAAGGACCGACGAAAACGGTGAACGAACCGGATTCGATGCGCAGGTCGAGATCGGTGACCGCGTGGGTGCCGTCCGGATAGGTCTTGCTGATACCGGTGAACTCGATATCGGACAATGCTGTTTCCCTCCCTAGCCGATTTTCCCTCCCTAGCCGATCGGCTTGTTCAACCCCTGGGCGGCGACCCAGGCCGCGGCCGCGGCTTTCGGCTCGGTCTTGCTCGCGCCCGAGACGGCCTCGTTCAGCTTGATCAGCTCCGCGGTGGTGAGCTTGGCCGACACCGCGTTCAGCGCGGCCAGCGCCTTGTCCGACTTCTTCGCCGCGTTGAGCAGCGGAACAACATTCTGGGCGGGGAAATTGTGCTTCGGGTCTTCCAGCACCACCAGATTGTGCTGCGCGATGGCGGGCGAGGTGGTGAAGATGTTGGCCGCGGTCACCTGCCCCTCGACCAGCGCACGCACCGTGGCGGGCCCGCCGCCGTCGGCGATCGGCACGAAATTGTTCGCGGCGATGTCGAGGTTGTAGTTCTTCCTCAGGCCGGGCAGACCGCCCGGACGCTCCTGGAATTCGGCGGGCGCGCCGAACTTCACCTCGGCCGAGTGCGCGGCCAGGTCGCCGATGGTGCGCAGGTTCCAGCGTTCGGCGGTGGCCCGGGTGACCACCACGGCGTCGGAATCCTCGCCGGGTGCGGGCTTTCCGATGACCAGGCCGGAGCCGAGCGCCGCGCCGAGCGCGCTGTCGACGTCGGCGGCGCTGGTGGCGGTGGCGTTCTTGTCCAGGTACTGCAGCAGATTGCCGGTGTACTCGGGAATCACCGAGATGGCGCACTGCCGCACCGCCGGGATGTAGGCTTCGCGACTGCCGATATTGAGCTTGGTGTCGACCGCGAACCCGTTGACGCGCAACACCTCCGCGTACACATTGGCGACGGTTTCGGACTCCGGGAAGTTCGCCGAGCCCACGATCAGGCCATCTCCCGCACAGCTGCCGCTGGTGGCCAGCGGATCGGAATTGCCACACGCGGACAGGACCATCGCGGCGGCGAGGGCCGCGGCGGCGGCGAGGACGCGGGCGGCACGCAGCGCCAGGCGCAGCGTGGGGCGCTGATGCCCGACAGCATCGAGGGCGCGGGTGGTTTTCACGGGAGTCCTTCCGACCTGACGGCGGTGCGCGGTCTCGGTGCCGAGCGGCCGCCGGTACATTCTGGGTGTCCATACTGCCCGCTTCCGGGTTTTTTCGTTGACTGTGTCGAATTCGTCGGAGAGTTGGTGTCGCCGGATGGTGTTGGCCGCGTCACAGCGGGTGCTGGCTCGATTTCTGGTCCTTGCGTCCGTCGCGCTTGTCGTATCCTGCGGGAACGACGAGTCCGGGAGGTCGATCACGGTAGGGGCCGGCGATTCGGCGGAGTCGGTGGTGCTCGCCGAAATTTATGCGGGCGCGCTGGCGCGTACCGGTGCGCGTACCGCGGTCGTGACGCGTCTGGGCGGCCGGGCGGACTACCTCGCCGCGCTCGACGCCGATCGGGTCCAGGTGGTCGGCGAGCACACCGGCGCGTTGCTGGCCCATCTCGACGAACACGCGACCGCCCGCCCGCCGGCGAAGGTGGCGCAGACGTTGAGCGCCGCGCTGCCCGAGGGGCTGGTGGTCTCCGACATCGCCGACGGCGCAGATCTACGGCCGCGGGTGGTGCTCACCGCGGCGGCGGCCGCACGCGGCGATCTCCGGTCCGTGGGCGATCTCGCACCTCGTTGCGCGGGCCTGACCGCAGGCGTTGCGCCGGCGCCGGGTTTGCTGCCGCGTCCGGCGGCGCTCGATCGGGTCGCCGGGTGCGACTTCGCGTCCACGATGACTTTCCCGGATCCGGCCGCGCTGCGAAAGGCATTGCTGGACGGGCAGATCCAGGCGGGCCTGCTGACCGGCCCGCCCGAGCTCGCGCCGGACGCGACGGATGGGCTGACCGAGCTGTCCGACGACGACTATGCCGTGCGCGCGGAGAACGTGCTGCCGCTGTTTCGGAAAGGCGTGCTCGACCAGCGGCAGATCAAGAAGTTGAACTACGTCGCGGGTGAACTGACCACCGGCGATCTGGCCGCCATGATCCGGCGGGTCCGGGATGACGGCGTCGTGCCGGGCGACGTGGCCCGTGATTGGTTGGACGCGCACGCGCTGTAGGACTCTCGCTGTAGGACTCTATTGCACCCATGATTTGGTCGGTCGGATGGGCGGTCATACCAATTGATGTCGGAAATAGTGCGATAGTTGTCGCATCCGACACTGTCCCTCCCGGTTACGCTCGACCTAGGCTTCGTGTCACGGTCCGCACAGGGCCGGTATAAAGCCACGTGTATATCAGTTCCGCACCAGCAACGGCGCTGGTGGGAGCCGGCCGGTGCGGTCGGCTCCGCAACGGGCTGGATCGAGAGGCCATCGAGAGTTCATCTCGGTGGCCTCTCGTCGTGCGGGCTGATAGCGGGGTGGTTTCGCGGGTCCGGACCGGAGCGGTGTCGCCGATTTGCCGGCCCGGTTGCTGTTCGGTTGCATCCTTCTACTCCGCGTCGTATATTCCACACGGAATATACGACGCCGAGCATACCCGGTGTCGTGCGGCTCGGATCCAGTTCGCCGGCGGCCGACGGGCCGAGATCGCCGAACGGCGGAGATCACTGATCCAGGAGGCAACCAAGCATGGGACGGGCGCATTCACAGCTGACGCCGTTGGCGATCGCCGTGCTCGCGCTGCTCGAGGAACGGCCCATGCATCCGTACGAGATGTATCAGACGCTGATCGCCCGGCGGGAGGACAGGCTGGTCAAAGTGCGGCCCGGCTCGCTGTACCACACCGTGTCCCGGCTGGCCGAGCAGGAATTGGTCCGTGCCGAGGGCGTCGACCGGGCGGGTAACCGGCCCGAGCGCACCACCTACCGGATCACCGCGCGCGGCAGCGGCGCACTACGCGATCGCATCGCCGAGATCGTACGGCGACCGATTTCGGAATATCCGGTCTTTCCCGTGGCGCTGGGGGAGCTGCACAACCTGTCCAAGCCGGAAGTGCTCGCACTGCTGCGCGAACGAATCGGTGAGCTGGAAACACAACTCGCCGAGGCGGACATGCTGATCGCGTGGGCCGAGGAGCGCGAGATCCCCCGCCGCTACTGGATTGCCCTGCCATTCGTGCGGGCCACACTCGCCGCCGAAACAGCCTGGGTCCGGGAGTTCGCCGCCGAATTGGACAGCGGCGCGCTCGAATGGGAGGACATCGATCCCACTACCGGCGCGCGCGCCCGGCCGAGCGGGGCATCCGCCGCCTTCGGTAGCGCCGAGCGGCTGCCGGTGCCGGGCGGCGCCGTGGCGAACGCCCCGAGCTTGTCGAATGATTCGAGTTAGGAACGAAATACATGCCCACCGAACGCAATCCGTGGCCGGCGCTGCTCGCGTTGGTCGCCGGCGTCTTCATGATCCTGCTCGACATGACGATCGTCGCGGTCGCCAATCCAGCGATCATGACGGACTTGCACGCCGACATCTCCCAGGTGGTGTGGGTGACCAGCGCCTACCTGCTCACCTACGCGGTGCCGCTGCTGGTCACCGGCAGACTGGGTGATCGCTTCGGCCCCAAGAACATCTACCTCATCGGCCTCGCGGTGTTCACCGGCGCGTCGCTGTGGTGCGGACTGTCGGGCAGCATCGGCGCGCTCATCGCGGCCCGCGCCGCGCAGGGTGTCGGCGCCGCGCTGATGACCCCGCAGACCATGGCCGTGATCACCAGGACATTCCCGCCGAACCGGCGCGGCGCGGCCATGGGGCTGTGGGGCGGCATCGCGGGGCTGGCCACCCTGGTCGGCCCGATCCTCGGCGGCGTGCTGGTGGACGGTCTCGGCTGGGAGTGGATCTTCATCGTGAACGTCCCGGTCGGTGTGCTCGCCTTCGCACTGGCGGTCTGGCTGGTGCCCGCGCTGCCGACGCATGAGCACCGGTTCGACCTGCCCGGCGTGCTGCTCAGCGGCATCGGCCTGTTCCTGCTGGTGTTCGGCATCCAGGAAGGCAACAGCTACGACTGGTCGGCGCGGATCTGGCTGATGATCGGCGCGGGCCTGCTGGTGCTCACGGCTTTCGTGGTCAACCAGGCGCGCAACGCCGGTGAGCCACTGTTGCCGCTGGGCCTGTTCCGCGATCGCAACTTCGCGCTGGCGAACATCGCCATCGCCGCGATGGGCGCGGCGATGACCTCGTTGATGGTGCCGGCGTACTTCTACCTGCAAGCCGTGCGGGAGATGTCGCCGACCGAGTCCGCGCTGATCTTCGCGCCCATGGCGATCGGCAGCAGCATCGCGTCGCCGCTGATCGGCAAATTCGCCGACCGGCTGCACCCGAGGTGGGCACCCGCGATCGGCTTCGCCCTGTTCGCGGTGTCGGTGTTCTGGTTCTCGGCACTGATGCAGCCGAATTCGGCGCTGATCGGGTTCCTCGTCGCCGCCGGGGTGGCGGGGTTCGCCAACGGTTGCGTCTGGGGGCCGCTGTCGTCGATCGCGACGCACAACTTGCCGGTACAGCAGGCCGGTGCGGGCGCGGGCGTCTACAACACCACCCGCCAGGTGGGTTCGGTGCTCGGAAGTGCGGCGATCAGCGCTCTGATCGCGGCCAGGATGACGGCCAACGGCCTGGGTGGTGGTCAGGTCGCCGAGGGTGGCGCGGGCACGGGGCCCATTCCCGAGGTCGTGAAGGACGCCTTCAGCGCCGCGCTGGGTCAGTCCACCTTGCTTCCCGCGGGCATCCTGCTGATCGGCGTCATCGCCACGGTGCTGTTCGTCCGCCATGCGCGGTCCGCTCCCGCCGCCGCACCGACCGCAGCGGAACCGGTGAAGGCCCATCTCGGCAGCTGACCCTGGTGCTGCCGGTCCCCGGGAAAATGTTCCCGGGCGGGCATCAGCGGGTCAGCACCCCCAGCCGAGTCCAGTCGATCTCGATCTCGATCGGCACATCGATCACGGTCTGTGAATCGGTCGGCTCCAGCTTCGCGTGCGGTCGATAATGGCCGAGCGCATGATCGAGTACATAGACCTCGATCGAATCGACGCGATTATTCGACACCCAGACAATCCAGTACCACGGGATCCCGGCCGTCGCGTACTCGGCGAGCTTGTGGACCGTGTCGACACGCTCGGTGCCCGGTGCGACGACTTCGACCACTAGCTTGACCATGGAAGCGGGTAGCGGCCGCACTTCAGCCGGAGCACATTCGAACAGTGCGATGTCCGGCCGCCGAATTGTCACCCTCGGCAGCTCCCACAGCAGCACATCGAAGTCCATATCTACGTCCAAGCAGCCATCACGGTATCGGCCGACGTGCGCTTCGGCGGCGGCCTCGACGAAGTCTGCGATCCGGCGAGCGGACTTCTGATGCGGCCGCGTAGGCGACTCGCCCCGAACGGCTTCCCCGTTCACGACCTCCACCAAGCGGCAGAAATCCTCAGGAAGCTTCTTCCAGATCTCCACCGTGATCGGCGCCGGCTGCAGGTTTTCTGCCCGCGCCCAATCCAAGACTTCGGACATTGCTCCCTCGAACGGCCGACGACTACCGGGGTCGCTCGATCGAGCCCGGTCCAGAATTGTTCAGTACCTGCAATTGCGCGACCATCCGGGTTGCGATTCAACCCACGCTGACGGCGACTGAAGGGTAGCCGGTGGCTCCATCAGGGATGACATCCCGGCGTTCGGCAGTCTGAATTTCGCCGGTGCCATCGGTGGCGCGGGCGCGGATGGTGTGCGGCCCCGCGTCGGCGTCCCAGTCGAAGACCCACTGGCGCCACGTGTCCACGGACTGTTCGTCGGACAGGTGGGCCGGTTGCCAGGGGCCGTTGTCGATTTGGATCTCTACGGTGCCGATGCCGCGATGCTGTGCCCACGCGATGCCGGCGATCCGAACGCGGCCCGGCGCAAGACGCTTGCCGTCACGTGGGGTGTCGATGCGGGTGCCGGTCTTGATCGGACCGAGCGCCGACCAGCCGCGACGTGTCCAGTAGGCGGTGGCGCGGTCGAAGCGGGTGACTTCGAGTTCGGTCACCCATTTGGTGGCCGAGACATAGCCGTAGAGACCCGGCACGACGAGCCGGGCCGGGTACCCGTGCCGCACCGGCAGGGGTTCGCCGTTCATGCCGACTGCCAGCAGCGCGTCGCGTCCGTCGGTGAGTACCACGAGCGGAGTACCCGCGGTCCAACCGTCGGTGCTGTGCGAGAGCACCATGTCGGCATCCGGGTGCGGGCCGGCCTCGGCGAGCAATCGGTCCAGGCGATAGCCGAGCCAGCGCGCGTTGCCGATCAGGTCGCCGCCCACCGGATTCGACACGCAGGCCAGGGTGATCAGCTTTTCCTCCACCGGCCGATGCGCCAAATCCGCCCAGCTGAGCCGGATTTCGCGGTCCACCATGCCGTGGATGCGCAGCGACCAGTCATCCTTGGACACTTGCGGAACGATCAGTGCGGTGTCGATCCGATAGAAGTCGTCATTGGCGGTCAAGTACGGCGTCAGTCCGGGGACGCGCAGATCCGCACCGGGCGGGAGGGGCGCGGCCGGCGCGGTCGGCTCCGGCAATCGCACCGCTGCCCGTTCACCCGACACGTCCCGCCGCCGCGATCCCAGCAGCCGCCCACCGACACCCGTGACCACGGCCAGGCCACCCGCTACCAGCAGCCCCTGCAGGACATCTCGCCGTTGCGGGCCGGACACCCGTCGCTGCCCGGTGTCGGTCCGTGCCGGCGATGTGGTCTGCGGCGCGACCGTGCGGTCGATCCGCCGGGTCAGCACGCGCAGCGCGTAGATACCGATGGCAGCGCCGACCACAGTCGGCAACGCGCCGACAAGCCCGTTTTGGGTCGCAGCTACACCCGCGGCGAGCACGGCGAACGTGACGAACAACCATGATCCCGCCGGGCGCGTGCCGCGCTCGACCGCTCCCGCCAGCCCGGCGACGACCAGAGCGATGACGGCCATGATCAAATACAGCACCGCTTTGTCGTTGGTGCCGAAAGTGGCAATGGCCCACTCGCGCAGATTGTCGGGTGTGTGGTCGACCACGGCCGAGCCGAGCGCATCGAGCGGCGCTGTGCCAGGGCCGATGAGCGCCGCGAGCAGTTCGGCGACACCCAGCACCAATGCCGCCGAGACGATCCCGGCCACCATCCGCAGTCGCGCCTCGGGCATGGCATCGAGCCTACTTTGTTCGCGGCGACGGCCGCGACCACCGCCCGGGGTGCCGTGCCTGCCGCGATTCGCCGGACGCGGCGGTTGTCGGTCGTCCGGCGAAGGCTCTGCTTGGTGTTCTCGACGATGTCGGTGCCGATGGGGTCGACCATCTTGCGTCCCGGCTTCGGAACGCGAAAGGCGCTGTCCGCGAACGATCTTTGCGGACAGCGCCGCCCGGAAACCAGCTCAGCGGTAGATATTCGCCACGTCGTCGGCGTGCTGCTTCAGCACGATCGCGCGCCTGAGCGACAATTTCGGGGTGAGCTCGCCGGTCTCCTGGGTCCAATCGGTGCTCAGCAGCCGGACCTTCTTGATCTGCTCGGCGTGCGAGACCTTCCGGTTGGTCTCGGCCACCGCGGCATCCACCTCGGCGATCAGATCCGGGTGCTCGATCAGCTGCTCGATCGAAGTGTCGGCGGGCAGGCCGTGGCGTTGTTTCCAGCCGGGCAGCGACTCGGGGTCCAGCGTGATCAGCGCACCGATGAACGGCTGCGCGTCGCCGACCACCAGCACCTGACCGATCAGCGGGTGCGCCCGCAGCGAGTCCTCCAGCAGCGCGGGGGAGACGTTCTTACCGCCGGCGGTGACGATGATCTCCTTCTTGCGGCCGGTGATGGTGATGAACCCGTCCGCGTCGATGGCGCCGAGGTCACCGGTCTTGAACCAGCCGTCCTCGAACGCTTCCGCGGTGGCCGCCGCGTTGCCCCAGTAACCATCGAACACGACCGAGCCGCGCAGCAGCAGCTCGCCGTCGTCGGCGATCTTGGCGGAGTGGCCCTCGATCGGGCGCCCGACCGAGCCGACCCTGAGGTGCTCGGGGGTGTTCACGGCGATGGCGGCCGTGGTCTCGGTGAGGCCGTAGCCCTCATAGATGGTCACGCCGACGCCGCGGAAGAAATGGGCGAGCCGCGCGCCGAGCGGGCCGCCGCCGGACACGGCCGCCTCGCATCGGCCGCCGAGCGCCGCCCGCAACTTGGCGTAGACCAGCTTGTCGAACAGCGCGTGCTTCAGCTGGAGCACGACGCCCGGTCCGCCGGTGTCGAGCGCCTCGCTCCACGCGATCGCGGTAGCCGCGGCCGCGTCGAAGATCTTGCCCTTGCCGCCGTCGTGCGCCTTCTGCTTGGCGCCGTTGAACACTTTCTCGAACACGCGGGGGACCGAGAGGATGAAGTGCGGCTGGTAGCTGCCGAACTGCTCGACCAAGGTGGACCAGTCGGAGGTGTGCGCGACGGTCACTTTCGCGTCGAACGCGGCCAGCGCTACCCCGCGGGCGAAGACGTGCGCCAGCGGCAGGAACATGAGGGTCTTCCTGCCCTCGGTGACGTACTTCGGCAGCGCGAGCCGATCGGACTTGGACTCCGCGTAGAGGTTCGCGTGGGTCAGCATGACGCCCTTGGGCCGGCCCGTAGTGCCCGAGGTGTAGATCAGGGTGGCCGGCGACTGCGCGCCGACCTGGGCGCGCCGGTCGTGCACAACCTGGTCGTCCAGGTCGGCGCCGCGGCTGATCAGTTCGTCCAGCACGCCCTGGTCGATTTGCAGGATCTCCCGCAGATCCGGCAGCGATCCGGACTCGATATCGTCGATCACCTTGCGGTGTTTGTCGCTGTCCAGGATCAGCACCCCGGTGGCCGAGTCCTGCAGGATCCACTTGGCCTGCTCGGCGGAGGAGCTGTCATAGATCGCGACGGTGCAGCCGCCCGCGGTCCAGATCGCGAAATCGAGCACGGCCCATTCGTACCGGGTGGGGGCCATGATGGCGACGCGATCGCCGAGTTCGATGCCGGTGGCGATCAGGCCCTTCGCCACGCCGGTAACCGTTTTCGCGAACTCCGCGGCCGTCACGTCGCGCCAGCCGCCACTGCCGTTCGGCACATTGAACAGCACCGTGGTCGGTGACTGCTCGGCGTGGCGGAAGACGTTGTCGGAATTGTTCGCGTCGTCCGGAATGGTGTAGGAAGCCGGGACTTCGAACTCTCGCATCAGTGCCCTTCCACGTGGATTTACTCGCCAGCAATCTACGACACCTGCGCTGGGGTCGTCGGTCGGCGACCGAAATCGGCTCCGCACACTACCGCCCGATACGGACCGCTCTGCTACTTATCCTAGTTCGCGCAGGACCGCACGTTCGATACCTTCGGGCAGGAGCTCGGCAAGTTCGCGCGCCGCAACCGCGAGCGTGCCTACTCGGCCGCTACGCTGGAATAACGCTCGAGCGAACGCCAACGACTCATCGAGCATGACCCGGCCGCGCGACGGGCAGCGGAAGGTCGATGTGCCGCACCGTCGTTACCCGAATTCGAATCAGGGCAAGAAGCGGCGTTCGGCGTTGGCGGCGATCCGCTGGTACCCCGCCGCGGTCACGCGGACGAACAGGTCCAGCAGCTTGGCCTCCCAGCCGATCAGGACGCGCCCGTGGCCCTTGCGCACGCCCTCGGTGATGGTCTGCGCCGCCATCTCGGCGGTGTGGGTGGCCAGCTTCTTGTCGAACATCGCCGCGGCCGACTCGCCGTCGATACCTTCGGCATAGGTGGCGTTGCGGGCCACTGCGGTCTTGATGCCGCCGGGGTGCACACAGGTGACCTTGACCGGGTGCCGCGCGACCAGCATCTCCTGGCGCAGCGACTCGGTGAAGCCGCGCACCGCGAACTTCGCCGCGTTGTAGGCGCTCTGGCCGGGGATCGCGATCAGGCCGAAGAGGCTGGACACGTTGACGATGTGACCGTCGCCGGACTCGATGAGCATCGGCAGGAACGCCTTGGTGCCGTTGACCACGCCCCAGAAATCGATGTCCATGACGCGCTCGAAGTCCTTGAACTCCGAGCGGAGCACCGAGCCGTGGTGGGCGACGCCGGCGTTGTTGTAGACCTGGTGCACCGTGCCGAAGTGCGCTTTGACCGCGTCGGCGTAGCGCAGCACCGCGTCGCGTTCCACCACGTTCAGCCGGTCGGATTTGACCTCGGCGCCGAGTTGCTCGCAGCGGCGCGTGGTCTCGGCCAGGCCGTCGACGTCGATATCGGACAGCGCCAGCTTGGCGCCGCGCCCGGCCAGGTTCTCCGCCAGCGCGCGACCGATCCCGGAGCCCGCTCCGGTGATCACACAGACCTTGTTCTCGAAGTAGGCGTCGCTGCTCACTGTGCCACCGCTTTCAGGTCGGATCGGGAATGGGAGACATCGTAGGCCGACACGTCGAATGTCCTCGTCTGGCGCCGGAATTCGAAGCTGAAGTCCGGCCACAGCGTGGTGTTGTTGCCGTGCTTGTCCAGGTACCAGCTCGAGCATCCGCCGGTCTGCCAGACCGTGCGGGCCAGCTTCGCCTGCAGGCCGGCGTTATAGGCATCCTGCGCGTCGCGGCGTACTTCCACAGTACGCAGGCCCAGACGGTCGATGGTGGCCAACGCGTCGGCGATGTAATTGATCTGTGATTCGATCATGTACACCATCGACGTGTGCCCGAGGCCGACATTCGGGCCGAGCAGGAAGAACATATTGGGGAAGTTGGCAATGCAGGCGCCCTTGTAGCCCTGCTGGCCGAACTCGTCGAACACTTCCGAGAGGACGCGGCCGTCGCGGCCGGCGACCGTGTCGTTGGTCGGCGAGTCGGTGACGTGGAAGCCGGTCGCCACGATCAGCGCGTCGATCGCACGCTCGGTGCCGTCCGCGGTGACGATCGAGTTCCGGCGCACCTCGGCGATGCGCTCGGTGACCACGTCGACGTTCGGACGCGACAACGCGGGGTAGTAGTCGTTGGAGATCAGCATGCGCTTGCAGCCGATCCGGAAATTCGGCGTGACCTTGGCGCGCAGCCGCGGATCGCGAATCTCGTAGTGCAACTTGGCTTTCGCGAGCATCTCCAGCACCTGTAGCAGGGCGGGCGCCTTGGCCAGGCCGATCACCTGGGTCTCGCGCGCGGCGTAGATGGCGGCACGGGACAGGCGCTGAAAGCCAGGTACATGCTTGAAGGCAAGTCGCTCTGCCTTGGTATACGGGCGATCCAGCCGCGGCAGAATCCACGGTGCGGTGCGCTGGTAGACGTCCAGGTGGCGGACTTTCCCGGCGATCGCGGGCACGATTTGAATGGCCGAGGCGCCCGTGCCGATGACGGCGACCCGCTTGCCGGTCAAGTCGACATCGTGGTTCCAGCGGGCGGAGTGGAAGACATCACCTTCGAACCGGCCGATGCCTTCGATATCCGGCAGCGCGGGTTCGCACAGGGCGCCGACCGCCGAGACCACTGTGTTCGCGGTGAACCGGCCCTGAGCCGACTCGATCTCCCAGAGCGCGGCGTCCGCATTCCAGCGGGCGCCGGTCACGTCGCAATCGAAGACGTGCTTGTCGCGCACGCCGAAGCGCTGGGACACATCCCGAATGTACTGCTGGATCTCGTGCTGGCGCGAGTAGGACCGCGACCAGTTCGGATTAGGCGCGAACGAGTACGAGTACAGGTGCGAGGGGACGTCGCAGGCCGCCCCGGGATAGGTGTTGTCGCGCCAGGTGCCGCCGACATCGCTGCCACGCTCCAACACCAGGAAGTCGTCGCGCCCCTCCTTGACCAGCCGGATGGCCAGACCCAGGCCGGAGAATCCGCTGCCTATGATGATCGTCTTGGCGTGGCGCGTGGGTCGGTCGGCGGCAACTCGGTCGGTGACAGCATTGTCTGTGACCATGCGACTCATATAACCGAGACTACGGTCCTACTGAACGCTGGTCAACAGACTGTTGATCAGCGTTCAGTAGGATGATCCGGTGACCATCAGCCAAGGGGAGACCGCCAAGCGCACTCGGCTGAGCCCGGACCAGCGGCGCGCGCAGCTGATCACCCTCGGCACGAAAATGCTCGGCGAGCGCTCCATCGACGACATCTCCGTCAGCGAGATCGCGGCACAGGCCGGCATCTCCCGCGGCCTGCTGTTCCACTACTTCCCGACCAAACAGGATTTCCAGCTGGCGATCGTGCGCAACGCCAACACCGAACTACTCCAGCACGTCGCCCCGGACCGGTCCCTCGGCGTATTCGAGATGCTGCGCGACTCGATGGAGCGTTACATCGACTACGTCAGCGCGAACCGCAACTCCTACCAGGCGCTGCTGCGCGGCCCCACCAGCGTGAGCCCCGATTTGGCCATGCCGCTCGATCAGACGCGCGACGCCATCATCGACATCATCCTCACCGAGGCCCCGGTGTCCATCGCCGACGCCGACCGCCCCCGACTGCTGCTCGCCATGCGCGGCTGGATCGCGTTCGTGGAGGAAACCACGCTCACCTGGCTGCGCACCGAGCCCATTTCCCGTGAGCAACACATCGACCTGCTGGTGGAATCCCTGATCGCCATAGCGTTTTCCGTCGACCCGGCATTGGCGGCTGCTCTGCGGAGTTGACCGCTGCCCATCCGTCGCACTGAGCGTGCCGTTTCGTCGCCAAATACCCGCTATTACAGTGTCTTTCGCGTTTTCGTAGGATATTGCGCCGAATACCGTTGAGTGGTCGGTTGTATGGGACGCGATGGAGGTGGCCGCTGATGCTGGTCATCAACGAACGAACGACGGCACCGCGATCCGAGCAGCGCGTGCTCAACTGGATGCGCGGGTGGACCGGGCAGTACGTCATTGTCGGACTGGCGATCTCGGGGTGCTACCTACCCGACCGTGAGCGCGAGGACGAAACGCAGGAAGCCGATCTGGTGGTGATCACCCCCAGGGCGGCGATAGTGGTAGAAGTCAAGGGCACGGTAGCCGAAGCCCTGTCCGGCATCCTCACCGTCCGGGCCAACGGGCGCTGGCGGCTGTCCGGGTTCGAAGGCGACCCGATCCACGTGCGCGAGCAGGACCGAAGCCCATTCGACCAGGTGACGAACAACGTCTTCAACCTGAAAGAACTCGTGCGCAAGCACCAGGCCGACGCCTACGTCGACGGCCTGATCGTCGTGGTACCGCCCAGGGAATCGACTGTCACGTTGAACGTCGAATCGCGGCGCAAGGGTTGCGGGGTGGTGCTCGGAAACACCCCCGGCGAGCTACGTGCGTGGTTCCACCGGACCGCGAGCCGCAAGCTCATCTGGACCGCTGAACGGGTGCATGCTCTGCTCGGCGATTTGAACATTGCGGATCAGGTCAGTGTCGAAGACCTTGTGGCGGATGGGTTTCCGTCGCGTGGCGAGGCGGGCGCTGTGGTGTTCGAAGGAGCTCCATCGTTCGGCAGTGCGACGTCCGAAGAAGGCTCGGCCGCGGACGATGTGTCTTCTGATACGGACATTCTGCAGGCGCATTCCACTGTGGGACTCGAGCCGGACGCGCGGCGCGCCGAGGTCCCGGGTGTCTGGCGACCCACCCACGACAATCAGCCGGACGTGGTGCGAACAGAATCGGAACTCGGTGATTCCCAATCGACGTCACCGCCCGTGAGCGAGGATGCACGACAGGATGGGGCTATCGCGCCGGACCAGGCCACGTCGCCCGCCGCAACCGACGCGCGGGCGCTGCGCTCGGAACCTGTGGCAACAGTCGATCCTGGTCAGGAAAGCCGCCTACACGCGCACGGCCTGCCGCCGTCGATCGTGGATCGGCCGTCTTTTGTGGATCGGCAGTCGATCGACGTCGCGGACGAGTCGGAAAGTGGTGAGGCAGAGCCGATATCGCGGCCGGACGGTCCGCCCGCTGCGAGTATTCAGACGCACGGGGGCGAGCCGGAACCCTCGACACCGCAGCCTTACGCATCAGGACCTATCGCACCGGAACCCCTGCCATCGGTCGCAACGCCGGATTTCGCAGCGGCACCTTCGCTGTCGTCACCTTTCGCGGACCAGTGGTCGTCGTGGATCGAGTCCGACGCCCAGCCGTCGCGTCCGCGCTCCACACCGTCACCTCTGCCGAATCGACCGCGATCGTGGTCCGGCGACGAGACCGAAGCGCATCCACCCCGACGGCCCACCGCACCGCGCGTCGTTGCACGTCGACCACGCTTCGCCGATCTCCGGCAAACGATTGCCGTGCCCGCACGCACCCGCGAGACCGAGCAACTGCGCCCGCCCCGCCATCGCCCGCAGCAGATCGCCGCGGTGGCACTGATCGCGCTCGTCATCGGCACCATCTGGCTGCTCGCCGCCGCCTGCTCGACCCCCCACGGCGACGCAGTACACCAGACCCCATTACATTCATCGACCACCGAGCCACCGTCGAGCACCGAGGTCGTCCCACCGCCCCCGACCGTCACCCAGACCCCGGCTCGGTTCGATCTGCTGCCGCTGTGCCTCCCGTTCCGCTCCGATTGTTGACCTCGGCCGACACCGCAGTCCGTGCGATTCACCGAAATTGGTGGCAGCGTGGATTAGAGACGGGGAAGGGCGTTCCGACCTGCAAGATAATCCTTCTTTCTTAGGGAGCGAACCTGCTAGTCGCGCTTGATCAGGAGCTTCTTGAACACGGCGGCACGATGGCCATGATGGATCGGCTCGATCATCTCACCGGTGGCCCGTTCAATGCCGCGAACAAGGTGGTCGCCCCGTGGGGGACATAGTCGTGGGTGCGCCCGGGCATACCCGGCATCTATGCCTATCGACGCTGGACGGCGGATAGCGCAGCTTCGACAGCCGCCCGTGGGGTAGACGCGACCACGGCGGAGTCGACGGGTTTGCCGTCGCTGTCGAGGATCTGCCAGCCGCCGATCGAGACGATGGGAACGTTCCCGCGCCTGTTCGCCAGCGCCAGTTCGGACAGGGTGCCCCACGAGCCGCCGACGATGATCACAGCGTCAGCGGACCATACGAGGATGGCATTGCGTGCCTCACCCATGTTCGTGTAGAGCACTACGGACAGTCCTTCGCATGTGCGGTCGGGATCAGTGTCGGGCCGAACGCCGATCACTAGACCCCCGGCGGAGGACGCCCCTTCGGCTACTGCGGCCATCACGCCGGTTCCGCCGCCGCATAGGACAGTTGCGCCCGCTTCTGCGAGGAGTCTGCCGATTTTTCGTGCGTTCGTCGCTTCAATGTCGGTGGCATGCCGGGGACCGCATACAGCAACCTGGATCGGGGGCATCTCACTCCTTGCAGGCTGATTGTGCTGCTGGTGAACAGGCTAATCCGGCTGGGGCGTTCCTGCGCGACCCGCGTTGTGGCGGCGATTTGCGCAGTTTCGGCAGCACTGTGCAACGCCTTGGGCAGGTTGGCCCTGGATTAGGACGCCCGCTCTCCGAGAGCAGTTCAGTGGTGGTGCAATGACTTTGGAGTGCTGGCGGGTCCAGATGGTCAAAGGCGGCTACTACCGCGGCCACTCGCTGTCGTCGACGGTCCAGCCGACCCGTCTGAGCCATTCGAAATCGGCATCATCGGCTCCGATGACCTCGAGTGGGAGGGGTGACGGCGCCGCGGCCAGTGAGCGGCCGGAACAGCTATTAGTCGTCGGACGCCACCGCGAGAAGCACGGATTGCGCGGTTCTGTCGATGAGCACGATTTCATGGAATTCGATATGGATGTCGCCGTAATCATTCGTAGCCGATTTGCCGAGGTCGTCGAGTACATAACGGCTGGACGCTGCACTCGCGGGAGAAAACAACTGATGACCTATTGACTCCTGAAGTTGACGCGGCGCGTTTCCGCAACGCCCAACCCATTTTTCCAATATACCGACCACGGTCGATTCCCCGACCAAGCGGTACGAATCGGCAGATATCCGATCGAGCCAGTACGGTCCATGACGCGTTCCTTGCGGATCCACACCCCCTCCGACGTAATCATCCTTGAATTCGTCACTCGCGATCAGCGCGTTCAGTATCGATTTGTCGTCGGACGCAACTGCCGATAAATCGAATTTCTTCAGGTCGATCCATTGAAAACGATGGCTGCTTTCTGCGTCAAACTCGAAGTCGCGGAAATTTATGAACGATTGCCCATTATAACTGAGAACGTGCCCCGCCTTCACTTCCTGCCTCCAATCGCAATTGAACTCCTCCACAAAATATCACCCTTCGGGTATATGCCATCGCTTGATCGTAACACCGGGGACCTCGTTGAAGTCCAGGGTGGCTCCACCGGACTTGCTGAACGGTCGATAGGTGACGGTCGATTTGGGATCGCCAGAAATCTCCCAAACCTCGATATCCCCCTTGGGGGTCGATTTTACCTGAGGTGGGCCAAGCTTCTCGATCAATTCTTTGTGGGCCTGTTCCAGTTCCTCCCTTGAAACCAGCTGAACTCCAGCGGCATCCTCCTTGCCTATCAATTGTCCTGAATCGTTGGTAACTGCATCGTTGACTGCCGCCGCTTTTTGTTCGGTTGTCTTGGTGCCAGAGTTCGATCCCTCATTGTTCTCTGTCTTGCCATCACCGGTGGCGTCGTCAC
>NZ_JBQWRH010000024.1:0-70342 GCF_052545115.1 Nocardia glycosmidis
CCCCCCCCCCCGACTGCCCGCTGGCCGGAGACAACCGGCACGAGCACATCGGAGGGCAGTACCTCGTTCAGGATTTCGACAAGAGCCAGCACACTCAGCGGCGTGTATTCGCTGGGCTTTACGACGACGGTGTTACCCATCCGCAGCGACGGCGCGATTTGCCAGATGGCGATCATCAACGGCCAGTTCCACGGACCGATCGCCGCGACGACACCGACGGCTCGGTAGGCCAGCACGGCGTAGTCGGTGCCGTCATCGATGAGCACCTGGGGTTCGAGCACCGTGGTCGCCGTGTCGCGCAGCCATGCCGCGCAAGCGCCTACTTCGAAGCGCGCGTTCGGGCCCGCGAGTGGCTTGCCTTGCTCGCGGGAGAGCAACCGCGCCAGCGCCTCGGAGTTCGCTTCGACGGCGTCGGCAGCGGCGAGCAGCAGTGCGGAGCGCTCCTCGTGACCTAGTTCTTCCCAGGCGGGCTGCGCCGCCTTCGCCCTGGCTACGGCCGTGTCGACATCGGCGACGGCATGCTCCGGGGCGTAACCGATAGTCTCGCCGGTGGCGGCGTCGGGGATGGCGCGGCCCGTCTCGGGCGTGGCCTGCACACGTGCGAGCAGGGCGTCGTCGGCGGTATGGACGTCGGGCATCACAATCTCCTTGGCTCCGCACGGTCTGTCGGCTGGGGCTATCGGCCGGCGCGTCACGATTCGTGACTGAGCGGACTGACAAGGAGAATGCAACAGGTCACGCGCGAATGAGTGTGACTATCGCGCACTCGGATATCACGGTCGCGCACGATTGTCGCGCCACTGTCCCGGCGTCATCCCGTAGGTGCGCTTGAAGACCCGTCCGAAGTAGCCCGCATCCAGAAAACCATATCGGCGCGCGACCTCGGCGACAGTCTGATCGATCCGAGCGGAGTCAGCGAGTTCGCTGCGCGTGTGTTCGAGCCGGCGCTGCCGGATCCAGTGACCGACACTCACGCCGGTCGGTTCGAACAGCTTGTGCAGGTACCGCACCGAGATGTGATGCGCTTCGGCGATTCGCGCCGGATCGAGCTCCGGATCGGCGAGATGATCATCGATGTAGCGCAAGATCATCATGGTGAGCGTGCTCAGGTCGGTGCGTGCCGGTCCGCTCCGCCGGTTCAGTTGCTCGCCGAGGAACGTGGTGACCAGCTCGAGGAACAGGCGGCTGACGCGCCCCGCGGACGGCCCGGCGAGCATATCGAGGTTGTCCGCGAGACTGTGCAAATAGGAGGCCACGAGTGGGGCGGTCCCCTCGCTCGAGGCGAGCGGGGCGCCCATAAGGTCGGCCGCGACGCCACCGGGCAATCCGAGCGCGCGCTTGGGGACCAGTGCGATCAGGAACCGGGTGTCGCCTTCGAAAACGAGGTCGTAGGGCTGCGCGAGGTCGTAGATCACGATCGATCCCGGCCGTAGCCGGGTCTCGTTGCCGGCCTGTCGCACGGACCCGCTACCTTCGAGTTGCACGTTGAGTTTGAAGAACTCGCCGTCCGAGGGGCGGCGGCCGATGGGGCGGCGCGCGACCTGGTGCGATGTGCCAGAGATTTCGGTGACCTGCAGGTCGGTAGTGCGGGCACCGCTGATCGTTCCAGCGAATCGGGTATCGAGCGCGTCGATCCGCAGCGGCGGAAAGAAGTCCTCGATCCCGGCGCGCCAAGCCAGGAGCGAGTCACCACCTCGATCGGGACCGCAGTCGTAGCGTACCGGCGCCAGATCTCTCGGGCTCATCCTGCACATCCTCGGGTGACAGCGCTCGGCGCGGCCGATGATCGAATAGCGAGTACGACATTTTACTATCGAGCGTCACCGCGCGTGTCGATAGGGGCAGAATGAATAGGAAGACGCGGCGGTAGCGCCCTGGCAAACCAGGGACACCTTTGAGCCGCGGTACCCGGCTGATCGAGATCCTCACCGCGGGCTGGAGCATGACGATCAACGACGGCTACCGAACAAGCCGTTCTCAGCCGGGTCGACACTCCCGCACGATTCGGCGCGTCGGTGTAGACGATGGCTTCGGGCGGCGGATCATGCACGGGGCCGCGGTGTCACTGTCCCGTCGGCGCGTTGTGTGCTGAAACGGGCTGCCCCAAGGCCTGAGCCTTCAGCTGTTCGAATTCCACGTCGGTGATGACACCGGAGTCGCGGAGTGCCTTGGCGTCGGCGATGTTCTCGGCGGGAGACTTGCCCGCGACCTGCCGGATGTACTGATCGGTGGCCTGCTTCGCCTCGGCCTGCGCCTGTTGGGTGCGCAGGGCCATGCCCCGCCCGCGGGCAATCAGGTACACCACCGCCGTCAGGTACGGCAACACCACCAGGGCGATCACCCACACGGCTTTGGCGACGCCGGAGACGGAGTGGTCGCGGAAGAGATCTACGATAATTTGGAACAGCACGATCAGGTACGCCACGAAGGCGAAGACGAGGATCGTGTACCACAGATAATCCCAGAACGTATTCATGTTGTGACCTCCTCGGGCGATGTTTCCCGTGTCATTGCCAGCCGTCGAGTCCGACTGCCGAGTGCAGCGGACTTCTGGTCGGCCCTTCGGCTGAAAACAAACCTTTGTTTTCTTGCGGTGCGACGATCCCGCTCACTTTTCGACCAAATGCTCAGAGGTGCGATTCAAAAATAAGCAAGCAACGCCGTCTACGCCAGGGCTCGACGAAAAATTGCCGAATGTGGTGCACGATATGCCCCGGGCTGAAACAGTGGGTTCATTCGCCGGGCCATGGTGACCGCGTCGACGTCGAGAACCCGGCCCAGCTCAGACCAGGAAGCGCTCAGCCGAGCTGCCGGGGCGTCGATGAGTTCGAACTCTTCCTCGGTTGGCAGTACGGCTGAATCCCGCGTTTGATACCGTTCTCGGCAGCGAAATTCTGCATATTCTTGTTCAGATATCGTCCTGAGTGCAGCCTCGTAGACGGGTCACCAAGCAGTCCCTTACGTCGAGAGGGTAGAGCTGTGGCATTCGCCGATTTCCAGAACGAGATCTACGTCGCCGGTCTGCTGGGGACCCAGCCGTCCTTGCCGATGAGTTTCGCCGGGTGGGAGGAGCGGGCGCAGCAGGCGCTGCCACCGTCGGTGTGGTCCTACGTCTCCAGCGCCGCCGGCGACGAGCGCACCCAGCGCGCTAATGTCGCCGCGTTCGAGCGGTGGGGGTTGGTGCCGCGGATGTTCGTCGGCGCGGCCGACCGTGACATGTCGATCGACCTGCTCGGGATGAGACTGCCCTCGCCGGTGTTCATGGCACCGGTGGGTGTCATCGGACTGTGCACCCAGGACGGTCACGGCGATCTGGCCACCGCGCGCGCTGCCGCCCGCACCGGCGTCCCGATGATCGCTTCCACCCTGAGTGTGGACCCCATGGAACAGGTTGCCGCCGAATTCGGTGACACCCCGGGGTTCTTCCAGCTCTACACCCCGACCGACCGCGACCTCGCCGCCAGCCTGGTGAACCGTGCCGAAAAGGCCGGGTTCAAGGGCATCGTCGTCACCCTCGACACCTGGATCACCGGCTGGCGGCCCCGCGAGCTGAACACCGGCAACTTCCCGCAGCTGCGGGGACACTGCCTGGCCAACTACACCTGCGACCCAGTCTTCCTGGCCGGCCTGGACCGCAGCCCCGAGCAGGACCCCCGCGCCGTCGCGCTTCGCTGGGCACAAGTCTTCGGTAACCCTCTGACCTGGAACGACTTGCCCTGGCTGCGGTCGCTCACCGACCTGCCCCTGATCGTGAAGGGCATCTGCCACCCCGACGACGCCCGCCGCGCCATAGATAACGGCGTCGACGCGATCTACTGCTCCAACCACGGCGGCCGCCAAGCCAACGGCGGCCAGCCCGCCCTCGACGCCCTCTGCGAGGTGGCCGCCGCCGCCGACGGCCTGCCGGTGCTGTTCGACTCCGGTATCCGCGGCGGCTCCGACATCATCAAAGCGCTCGCCCTCGGCGCCACCGCCGTCGGCATCGGTCGCCCCTACGCCTACGGCGCCGCACTCGCCGGTGCCGACGGCATCGTCCACGTACTGCGCTCCCTGCTCGCCGAAGCCGACCTCCTCATGGCCGTCGACGGCTACCCCACCCTTGCCGACCTCACCCCCGCCGCGCTGCGGCCCGTCCGATGAGTCACGCCTCCGAATTCATTCCGCGAATGCCCGTCCCGGATCGCGCACAGGAACAACTCGCCCCACCGCAGGTGAGATAGGTGTCGAGGCGGCGGACCGCGGCGCCCTACCAGCCTTTCGGCTGCTGGGTTGGGTTATCAGCATGATTGACATCACAATGCGAAGGCAATTAGTGTCTCGTTTCGTCATTGCGTTAACACCCGTGCTGGGCAGTCTGTTGTGGATTGTGTGCCATACGGCTGGAGAAAACGGCCGCCGGCCGGATTTCTATACGCACACGATGACAGCTTGCCCGAGGTGCCGGCGCCTGCCGGCGAAGGGAGCTGTTGAGCACCATGACCGAGAAATCGACCGTGCACAGCGTGACATACGATTTGTTGAGGTCGCTGCGGCTGACGACCGTCTTCGGTAATCCGGGCTCCACCGAGGAGACGTTCCTCAAGAACTTCCCTGACGACTTCACATATGTGCTGGGTCTGCAAGAAGCATCCGTTATCGCGATGGCGGATGCGTTCGCCCAGACCACCCGCCGCCCAGCGCTGGTGAACCTGCACTCGTCCGCGGGGGTCGGCAACAGCATCGGCAATCTGGTCGCGGCCTACCACGGGCACACTCCCCTGATCGTCACGGCTGGTCAGCAGCACCGCGAACTGCTGATCGGTGAGCCCTACCTGGGCAACCGCGACGCGGCGAACATGCCGAGGCCGTGGGTGAAGTGGTCCTACGAGCCCGCGCGCGCCGAGTCCGTGCCCGAAGCGTTCATGCGTGCCTACGCGATGGCCGTGCAACCGCCCGCCGGGCCGGTGTTTCTGTCCATTCCGCTCGACGACTGGAACCACCCGCTGGAAGGGCCCGCTGTCGTGCGCGATGTCAGCACGGTCTATGCGCCCGATCCCGAGCGCCTGCGGCGCTTCGCGGCGCGCATCACCGCGAGTCATCGGCCGGCCCTGATCTTGGGGCCGGACGTCGACCGCGCCCGTGGATGGCAGGCCGGCATCGCGCTGGCGGAGAAACTGAATGCCGCGGTCTACAGCCCGCCCCTTCCGGACCGCGCCTCGTTCCCCGAGGACCACCCCCTGTACCAGGGCTCGGTCGGCATGTCGGTCAAGACGGTCGGCGAGCGACTGGCCGGACACGATCTCGTCGTGGTTATCGGGGCCGAGGTCTTCCGCTACTACCCCTACGTGCCCGGCGACATCCTCCCCGCCGGGACGGAACTGCTGCAGATCACCGACGACCCAGCGGTCGCCGCAGCTGCCCGGGCCGGTGACAGCCTGCTCGGCGATGCCCGGCTGTCGATCGAACTGCTCACCGAATTGGTGGGTGACGGCAGCGGCCGCGTGCAGCCGAAGGCCTTGCCACGTCCCAGGGAATTGCCGGAAAACCCGAGCAGTCCGCTGACCCCGGCCGAGGTCTACGCGGCGCTGAACATGGCCCGGCCCGACCACGCCGTCTTCGTCAACGAGTCCACCTCGACGATGGCCCAACATGCCGAGTGGCTGCCCACCGTCGAGCCCGACTCGTTCTTCGCCACCGCCAGTGGTGGTATCGGCTGGGCCGTGCCTGCGGCCGTCGGCGTCGCGCTCGGCGACCGGGACCGTGGGGTGAGTCGTCCGGTGATCGGCTTGATCGGGGACGGGTCGTTCCAGTACTCGGTCCAGGCTCTGTGGACCGCAGTGCAGCAAAACCTGCCGATCGTGTATGTCGTGATGCGCAATCACGAATACTCGATCCTCAAATCCTTCGCCGACCTGGAACAGACGCCAGGTGTGCCCGGGCTGGACCTACCCGGGCTGGACATCGCCTCGGTGTCACGGGGGCTGGGCTGCCACGCCGTCGACGTCACCTCCACCGGAGACCTCGAAAAAGAGCTCGAGCTCGCACTGGAATCCGGCACCACCACAGTCATCGTGGTGACCACCCAACCGGAAAAGGCCACGCTTTGACATGCCCGTCTATACCTGCACCACTGCACAGGGAACGCTGATAGCTGAAGCCAAGGCCGCACTGGCCGCCGAGATCACCAGGATTCACGCGGCTGCCAATCGTGTGCCACCCGCCTATGTCAACGTGGTGTTCTCCGAGCTGCCGGTGGACTGCGTATTCGTCGGTGGGGAGCCGGGGGCGCCCCTGCTGATCAGCGGTTGGGCGCGACAAGGCCATCCGCAGCAGATGACAACCCAACTGGCGTTGAAACTTTCAGCGGCCGCCGCTGAGATTTCCGGGGTGGACCAGGAGCACGTTCTGGTAGTGATCCAGGACAGCCCGGCGCGGTCGGCCGTCGAAGGCGGTCGGGTACTGCCGGAGCCCGGTGCGGAGACACAGTGGCTGGACAAGAAGGGAAGGTGAGGCGCCCGAAATAGCGGATTTCGGTATGGCGCAGGACAAATCGGCTTGTGCGGCCGAGGTGCTGCGTGCCTTTCGTGTTCAGCTTCGGTTGTTGCCGGTATCGGCCGGCCAGCCGATGGCGTCGAAGACCGCCAGCGGGTCGAGGTAGTCGCGCCAGTGCACGATCTTGCGGTTGGCGATTGTCAACACCGAGATGTAGCGGTTGGCGTATGCGGCGCCGGTCGCGACGGTGTGGCCTTGGGATGCGTATTCGAGAACGACCACGCCGGTGTCCTTGTCGTGGTGGACGGCCAGGTCGTGGCAGCGGTCGAGGACGAATACCTCGCCGTAGGGTCGGTACAGATCGGCGACGGCTTGCCGGCCGACCACGCGGCGCGGATAACCCGGCACCGTGATCACGTATTCGATGACGATGTCGTCGGCGAGCATGTCGAAGAAGTGGTCACCGTCCACGAGGCCGGCCACCCCCTGCTCGATGATCCGGAAGAACGGGTCCAAGGCGCGGAAGTCACCGAGATCGCCGATCGGTGTCATCGGGCAGCCTCGGCAGCGGCTCGAGCGGCGGTGCGCACCGCGATCCCAGCCGCGCGCAGTCTGCTCGCGACGCGCGAGCCGGTCTTTTCGGTAGCACCCGGGACGAGCGTAAGAGTGGTCGAAGTCGTCATTCATTCATCCTTCCGCCGTAAACCGAGCCGATCAATGCGCGATAAGCTCTGGCCGCCCCTGCAGCGGGTCCGAAGTGGCCCCCACCAGACGGAGAGCGAATTCGCTGTACTGCCAAACGACGGCGTCCTCGCTGAGATCGCCGTCCGGCCGATACCACGCGGCAAGGCCCATGCCCAGATCGAGGATGGCGTAGGAAGCCAAGCGCGCCGAGACAACCTGGAACCGGCCCTGCTCGACTCCGGCGTCGATGAGGCCGCGGAAGCCGGTCTCGTACTTGTCGCGCAGCGACAAGACCCGGGTGCGATGCGGTTCGGCCAGGCTGCGCAGTTCACGGTTTCCGACGAAGGCCTCGAGCCGGTGCCGCGCGTGATAGCGCACGTGGGCCTCGGTGGCGCGGCGCAGACGTTCGGTGGTGTCGCCGGTGGTGGCGATGGCGCAGTCGTATCCAGCGAGCAATGCCCGCATGGTGTCGATCATGATATCGGCGAGCAGGTCCTGCTTCGACGCCACGTGTTTGTACAGGCTCGGACCGCGGATACCGACAGCGTCCCCGATGTCGGCCATGGTTGTGGCTTCGTAGCCCTGCTCGGTGAACAGGTTCAACGCTGCTGTCCGAATCTCGTCGAATCGACTCACTACTCCTCCAGTCCGGCTAGCGCATTGTAGCCGATTGATCCGAGAAATCCGATCTACAGATCAGATATTGCCTACTGCCAGCAAGGCCAGATATCGTCCTGGCTAATAGTCATTAGCCAATGAGGAGTTGTCATGGCAGTCGACCTGGCGCCGGATCCGGAGGTCGCCGAACTCGCCCAGCGCACCGCAGAGTTCGTTCGCACCGTGGTGGTCCCCGTCGAGAACCGCGAACGCGGCGTCGCCCCCTCCGAGCAAGTGCGGATCGACCTGCAGCGCGAGGCCAAACGCGCCGGCGTGTTCGCCCCACACGTCAGCGTGGAGTTCGGTGGGCACGGGCTGGATATGTGCGGCCGGGCCGCGGTGTTCGAGGAGGCCGGCTACTCGCTGTTGGGACCGCTCGCGCTCAACATCGCCGCACCGGACGAGGGCAACATGCACATGCTGGAAGCCATCGCCACCGACAAGCAGAAGCAGCGATACCTGCGCCCGCTCGCCCAGGGGGAGCTTCGCTCCTGCTTCGCGATGACCGAGCCGGCGCCGGGTGCCGGATCGGATCCCAGCGCGCTGAGCACCCGGGCGCAGCGGGTACCCGGCGGGTGGCGTATCGACGGCCGGAAGTGGTTCATCACCGGCGCCGACGGCGCCGGGTTCGCGATCTGCTTCGCGCGTACTGCCGGGGCGCCGGGCGACCCCGGCGGCGCGACCATGTTTCTGGTAGACGCCGACAATCCCGGTATGAAGACGGTTCGCCATATCGAGACCCTCGACGAGAGTCTGTACGGCGGACACATCGAGTTGCTGTTCGACAACTGTGTCGTTCCGGACGAGGCAGTACTCGGCGAGGTCGACCAGGGCTTCCGTTACGCCCAGGTCCGGCTGGGACCGGCCCGGATGACCCATTGCATGCGGTGGCTCGGGATCGCCCGCCGTGCGCAGGACATCGCCGTCGATCGTGCGGCGCAACGGCGCCTGTTCGGTTCCCGGCTGGGTGAGCTGGGCATGGCGCAACAGATGATCGCCGACAACGAGATCGACATCGCCGCCGCCCGCGGGCTCACCCTGCAGGCATGCTGGGAACTCGACCAGGGCCGCTCTGCGTCACAGGCGACGTCGATCGCCAAGACCTTCACCGCCGAGGCGGTCTGGCGGGTCGTCGACCGCTCCTTCCAGATCTGTGGAGCGCTCGGCGTATCCGGCGACATCCTGCTCGGCCGGTTCCTGCGTGAGGTGCGCCCGTTCCGGATTTACGACGGGCCCTCCGAGACGCACCGCTGGGCTATCGCACGCCGAGTGCTGCGCCGCCATGACGCACAGGCGAACCAATGAGCGCGGCGCAGGCCACAACCGATGGGCTGGACCTGCCCGCCCTGCAGCGTTTCTTCACGGAGCGAGTACCGGAATTCCGTGGCCGGCTCACTGCCGAATTGCTGCAGGGCGGCCGATCCAACCTGACTTACCGACTCTCCGACGGGCACAGCACCTGGGTGTTGCGCCGTCCACCACTCGGGAACCTCACCCCGTCGGCCCACGACATGCAACGCGAATACCGGGTGGTGGCCGCGCTGCAGGGCACCCATGTTCCGGTCGCGCGCGCCACCGCACTGGCGGACGCCGACGTGCTCGGTGTCCCATTCACGGTGATGGAGTTCGTCGCAGGCAAGGTGGTGCGTACGCTCGACGATCTGCACTCCCTGCCGCAGGCCGAGATCGACAGCTGTGCCTACAGCCTGATCGACGTGCTCGCCACGTTGCACGCGGTGAACCCCGTCGAGGTCGGGTTGACCGAATTCGGGCGTCCCGAGGGCTATCTGCGTCGGCAGGTGCAACGGTGGTACGACCAATGGCAGCGCGTTCGCACCCGCGAACTCGGCGATATCGACCGGCTGCACACGCGGCTCGCCGCCGAATGCCCAGCGGAACTGGGCAGTTCGATCGTGCACGGTGATTACCGCATCGACAATGCGATTCTGGACCCGAACGATGCGAGCCGAGTGCTGGCAGTGCTCGACTGGGAGATGGCGACCCTCGGCGACCCGCTCGCCGACCTCGGCCTGCACCTGGTCTACACCGATCCGACCTTCGCGCCGGTCCTGGCGGGCTCGGCCGCCTCGACCAGCCCGCGGCTGCCGAGCGTCACCGATCTCGCCGAGCGGTACGCCCGATCCAGCGGACGCGACCTGGACAATCTGCGGTTCTACCTCACACTCGGCTACTTCAAGATCGCCGTGATCGCCGAGGGCATCCACGCCCGCTTTCAGCAGGGGATGACCCGCGGCGACGGGTTCGACAAGGTCGGCGACGCCGTCGCGCCGCTCGCCGCCGCAGGACTGCGAACCCTGACGGGCACCCGATGACGGGAGATCCAGGGACGATGGCGGGTGGCGCCGACCGCGCCGATCCCGTCATCGTCCCGGCGAACCGCACGCTCATCCCCGTCGACTCTCAGCGGGGCAGCGGACTGTCCGATGCAGGGCCGGCTCTCAGTCGGCGAAGCCGGTCAGGGGCCATCCACCTGCGGCGAGTTTCGCGGCCACCTGCCGCAGTTCCTCTTCGCTCGGCTGGTTCTGGGTCACCATGATGATGGCGGCCTCGACATGGGCGCGGTCGACGGTGTCCGGGCGCTCGGCCAGCAATCGACCGATCACCTGGTGCAGTTCGTCATCGGTCAGCGACTTCTTCAGCAACGCCAACAGCGGGAAGTAGTCCTTCGGCGGCACGCCTTCGGGATAGCCTGCCCGCAGCCAGTCGAGGATCTGGGTCATGACGCTGTCGCTGTTGTTTCTCTGGTTCATCTGCGATCCTCTACTTCTCGACCAGAGTCGGATAAATGTGCTCGAAGCTGACTTTCATCCCGAAGCCCGACGCGACGATAATGGTGATTCCGAGGGCGATCGCGGCGATCACGACCAGGAACGAGACTGCCGCCAGCACATTGCCGAGCAGGTTCGGTTTGTGGACCACGCCGTCGGTGGATTCGTGGCCGTTACCGATCGCCAGGCCCCGCACGCCGATGGCGAACAGGGCGGGCAGACCGGCGCCGAGCACGAGCCCGACGAGCAGGATTTTCCAGACGGAATCCAGGACGAGCTTGATGGTTTCCATGTGCTAGACCTTCGCGATCGCGTCAGCCGGGGTGACAGCGTTGCTCTCGTCGTCCCATTCGGCATTGACATTGTTGTGGTCGACCTTCTGCTGCTGTGCGCGCCAGTACATGTAACCCGACAATCCGCACAGAATTGCGAACGCGACCAGCGGCCCGGCCAACGTCGGGATCTTGGCGGCAACGACCCACATGACTCCTCCCACCACGGCCGCGGCGGGCAATGTGATGACCCACGCCGCGACCATGCGCAACGCGATGCTCCAGCGAACCGTGGCACCAGGCTTGCCGACACCGGAACCGAGGATCGAACCGGTTGCCACATGTGTAGTGGACAACGCGAATCCGAGATGACTCGAAGCGAGGATGATCGTCGCCGAGGACGCCTCCGCAGCCATGCCCTGTGGTGAGCTGATCTCGATCAAACCCTTACCGAGGGTCCGGATGATGCGCCAACCCCCGATGTAGGTGCCCAGAGCGATGGCCGCCGCGCACGCGATCTTGACCCAGAGCGGCACGTTATGGGTGTCGTGCCAGGCGAAGATGCCGGTCGAATCCGGCGTGGCGGCGCTGTATCCGATAAGAGCCAGCGTGATGATGCCCATCGTCTTCTGTGCATCGTTGGTGCCGTGCGCGAGCGAAACCAGCGACGCCGTGCCGATCTGGCCCCACCGAAAGCCCGCCTCGGTGAATCGTTCTGCGACACCGGCAACGAACTTGAAGATGAGGAACGTACCGACCGCGGCGACGATGCCGGCGATCACCGGCGAGAACAGCGCGGGCATGATCACCTTGCCGACCACACCATCGATCTTGCCGTGTCCGATCCACACCACTCCGGCGCCGGAAACCAAGGCAGCCCCGATCATTCCGCCGAACAGGGCATGTGAGCTGGAACTCGGCAGGCCGAGCAGCCAGGTCAGCAGGTTCCAGATGATGCCGCCGATGAGACCGGCCATCACGATGATCAACAACGCTCGGCCGTGATCGGCGGTGAATTCGGGCTTGGGTGAGCCGTCCTTGTTCTGGATCTTGATCACCGCGTTGGTCACCGTCAACGCGACCTCGACCGACAAGAACGCGCCGACCAGATTCAGGACCGCGGAAAGAGCAACGGCCGTCTTGGGCTTCAGGGCACCCGTCGCGATGGACGTGGCCATCGCGTTGCCCGTGTCGTGGAAACCGTTGGTGAAATCGAAGGCGAGAGCCGTGACGATCACCAACAGCAAAATGATCAATTCGCTGTTCACCACGCAAGTGTGCGGCCCCGCTTCCCATCCGACAATCGGTTCGGGCTCGCCGAAACTTCAGGCGATCAGCGCGTTTTCCTGCAGGCAGGGATGAGTTCATCCATATTTCCAGGCGAACTCATCTGGTGGTCGGCGACTACGTCCTGGCGACGATCTGGATCAGGTTTCCGCAGGTGTCGTCGAAGACGGCGGTGACCACCGGCCCCATTTCGGTCGCGTCCTGGGTGAACTCGACGCCGAGCCCCCTGAGTCGCTCGGCCTCGGCGTACACATCGTCGACGGCGAACTGGGTGAACGGGATGCCGTCGGAGACCAGAGCCTTCTTGAACGCGACTGCCGCCGGGTGGCCGTCCGGCTCCAGCAGCAACTCGACGCCCTCCGGGGCGGCGGGGGAAACCACGGTGAGCCAACGGGCCTCGCCGACCGGCTGGTCGGTCTTCTTGATGAACCCCAGCTTCTCGGTGTAAAACGCAAGCGCCTTGGCCTGGTCGTCGACGAACACGCTGGTGATGTTGATGCGGATCACGGCTTTGGTTCCTCTCGGTCGATGGGCCACCGCTCGACGATCGAGCGCAGCGGGCTCGTGATGTCTCGAATCAGGGCGACATCCGCGGCGCGTATCCCCGTTGGGATCGGCGCCGGAACAATCGTCGGATATAGCTACCGACACGGGACGGTACGCCCTGTTCGGGAGCGCTTGTTTCGACAGCTTCCGGGTCTGACGTCGCCCGGGCGAATCGCACGTGTAGTTGTTCGCGGACCTGGTCGGGAGTATAGGCCCGGCGGCGGCGCTCGGCGCGCACCACCACGACACCAGTGGCGACCACACCGGCCGCACCCGCCAATCCCAATACCTTCCACCACCTCATAGCGCATAGGCTACGACCATGACGGGGACGGGCATAAGTCTCGACAAAGCGGTCGAGGTCACAAGAACAGGTGACATCTGGCTATTCCGGGGCCATTCGGCAGCCGACCGGGTGATCCGGATGACGACGAACAGCCCGGTGAACCATGTCGGGATGTCCGTGGTGATCGATGATCTGCCCGCGCTGATCTGGCACGCGGAGCTCGGACGATCCCTGCCCGACATGTGGTCGGGAACGACGCACCGCGGCGTTCAGCTGCACAACCTGCGCGATGCGGTGCTGGTGTGGGCGCACCGCTATGGCCAGCGGGTCTGGTTACGCCAGCTGGATCCTCCTGCTACCCGCGAGATGGAGGACAGTGTGCTGCGTACCATCGCCCGGCTCGACGGCACCCCGTTCCCCTCCACCGCCGGTCTCGCCGGGCGCTGGCTCCGCGGCCGCGCGCGCCTTCCGCGCCGAAAGCCGAGTCGGTCGGCTGCCCGGGAGCTGGAGAACGCGTACTGCGCCGAAATCGTCGCCGCGACATATCAGTCGATGGGACTGTTGCGGCAGCACCGTAGCCCCGACTGGTACGACCCGGGCCGATTCTGGAGCGGCGACAAATTGCGGCTTTCCGGCAACCACGAACTGAGTGGTGAAATCGCCGTCCGAATACCGGCGCAGACGAATCCCTGACCACCGGATTCCGCGATAGCGCGCCGGATCGGCGGGGGCGATTCTCGCGTTGAGCGCCAGGCCGCCAACGCCCGGACACCTGTTTCGCCTCGATCAGCTTCTCGAGGCAGCGAGATCCGCGCTCCTCATCTCCTGGCAGAGCTGGGGTCGGCAGGCGTTCGCGTGCGTCAGGAGCCGATGACGTCGCAGGCACGCCCCACCAGGAGTGGGTCGGCGGGGGTGACGATCTCGTGGTCCTTGTTCACGTAGTCGAAAAGACCGAGCACGTGGCGCATGGCGTTGAGGCGGGCGCGTTTCTTGTCGTTGCTCTTGACCACGATCCACGGGGCGTAGTCGGTGTCGGTGTGCTCGAAGCTCTCTTCTTTGGCGGCGGTGTAGTCGTCCCACTTGTCGAGCGACGCCAGATCCATCGGAGACAGCTTCCAGTGGCGGACCGGGTCGACTTGGCGGATGGCGAAGCGAGTGCGCTGTTCCAACGCGGACACCGAGAACCAGAATTTGACGAGGTCGATGCCGTCGTCGACCAGCATGCGCTCGAAAAGCGGGACCTGGGCCAGAAATCGCTGATGCTGTTCGGGGGTGCAGAAACCCATGACCCGTTCGACTCCGGCACGGTTGTACCAGGAGCGGTCGAACAGCACGATTTCGCCGCCCGCGGGTAGATGCTCGACGTAGCGCTGGAAGTACCACTGGGTGGACTCGCGAGTGGTCGGCTTCTCCAGCGCCACTACGCGTGCGCCGCGTGGGTTGAGGTGCTCCATGAACCGCTTGATCGTTCCGCCCTTACCGGCGGCATCACGGCCCTCGAACACGATCACCAGCCTGCGTCCGGTCGCCTTGACCCAGTTCTGCAGCTTGAGCAACTCGATCTGCAGCAGGCGTTTGTCGGCCTCGTAGCTGTCCCGGGCCAGGCGCTCGTCGTAGGGGTAGCCCTCGCGCCAGGTGTCGACGACGAAGCCGCCCCCGGCAGTGATCAGGATCGGGTCGTCATCGTCGACATCATCGACGAGGAAACCGGCAGTGTCGGACAGGTCGACCGCGGACTCGAGGTCGCCGATCTCGCTGAAGTCACGCAATAGCTGCCGTGTCGCGGTGTCGGTCATTCTCAGGACACTATCGACAGATTCTTTCCGAAAGGTGAACAGTCGAAAGCGCCAGAAGCCGACGAAGCCGGCCATCCTCGGCAACCGGCGCTGCGATGTGCAATCTCGGTTCGATACTCAGCCTGCCCGGGCTCCGCTCGACGGGGGGTCGTCCTCCTCGCCGCGCGTCATGTAGACCCGCTCGAGGAAGTCGCGGTGCGCGTCGTGTCGAATCGAGCAGTTCCCGCCAGGTACGACGATCGATGCGGGCGTCGCTGTCCAGTGACGACAATGAGGCCGGGCGCAGCTTGTCGATGTGGTCGACGATGAAAGTCAATCTGCGGCGCGGGAATTGCGTGCCGACGCGCGGATTATCGTTCAGAAAGCTGTCCAGGGCATAGAGGTAGTTGATCGCGCGGTTGTACTCCTCGTCGGTGAGGTGGTAGTTCATTCGTTTGATCTCCACGATCCACAGCTCACCGGAATCGTGCAGCAGTACCTTCGGCAGCCCCTTTCCAGCTACCCCGTAACACGATTCAACCCGCACAGTTCGACCAGGGCCTTAACGCGCGGCGGCGAGGTCATAACGGCATGATCCCGAAATGCGCTCTGATAGCCGACAGCCCTGCCTCGCTTACGGAATACTTCAGGACGATGCGGCGCTCAAAAATGCCACCGACCGACTGCATTCCGCATTTTCGCGAGACATATTGCGGCTCAGCCGAAAAACCGACCAGACAGTCGCACCGAGCAGCAGGCCGTTGCGCACCGTCAGAGCTATTACTCCCGGCCAGCTTCCGGTGGCTACCCGATCGTAGAGGAATGGGAATTCCACCTGGCTCATCAGCGCGGTCGCCAGCACCAGCACCAGCACGGGCCGTTGCGTGGTGCGTGGGTCGAGCGCGCAGACCGAGGCCACTGCCACCGCCCACACCAGGTACTGCGGGCTGAGTACCCGGCTGGTCACCAGGGCGAGCAGCACCGCGGCCAGTACCAGGTCCGGCGCCGGGGGCCGCGCGCGCCACCAGATGATCAGCAAAATCGCGCCGCCGACGGCCATGGCAACCACGCACCCTCGAGCCACGATGGCCACCGCGGGCCCCGATAGCTCCTCGGCCCCATAACGATGGACGATGCTCCAGCCGCCGGTCATCAGTCGAGCAATCAACAGCGGTGTGGCAGCAACAGATTCGAGCTGCAACCCACGCTTCGACTGGAACTCGAGGAAAGACCAGGAGCCTGGACCCAGCGCTGTCAATCCCACGGTGGCCGTCAGACCGATGCCGGCGGCCACCGCGCTGATCCGCCACAGTGCGCGCCGCCGCAACCCCAGCACAACCACCACCGGCCAGACTTTCAGCAACACACCCGCGGCAACGGCTGCGCCGGCCGCCACTGGTCGGCGCGCCGCCCACAGCAGCGCCGCGGCCGCGGTCGCCGCCACGATCAAATCGAAACGGCCGTAACAGACTCGGCCCAACAGTGCCACGCCCACCGTCCACACCCATGGGCCTGCCTGCGCCGTTTCCCAGCCGGCGCGCCGTGCCGCCCGGATCAGCAAACCCAGCACGGCGGCATCCGCCGCGGCGACCAGCGCGAAGAAAAACCAGTTGTAGCCGAGCCCGCCGCCGAGCAGCCAGGGCACCAGCAGCAGTGCGCCCGCTCCGGGCGGGTACTGCCAGCGCTCGTCCGTCAGCGGGAAAGCATTCTGGGACATGATCTGCTCGGCCCATCCGCGGTATAGCGTCAAATCCGCGGCCGAGGCATCCCAGACGCTGTGCGGCAGCACCGTCACACCGGTGAACACCACCATCACCGTCCGCGTTACCACCCACACCAACCACAACCTCGACACCGATGACAGCCCGCGCACAAGGCCGCAGCCTAATCACGGCAATTTGCGCCGGTTATCGCTGGGCGGCTGCGTGCAGTCGAGGGGGCTGGCGTTGGGCCGCAAGGGCGGCCTTGCGTCGCTGCGGTATCTGCTTGATCCCGGACAGATCGCGGCGCACCACATGGTTTCGGTCGGCGAGGGATCCCCGGCTGTAGCGTGACTGCAACCCGAACAGTTGAGTACGGGTTCGGGCGCTCCAGCGCCGGGCGGCGGCCGTGCGGGTGGTCTGGAAGGTGACCATGTATCCGCCCTCGTACAGCCGCAGCAGCGAGTAACCGGCCGGGTATTCCTTGATCGAGGCCACCTCCAGGAACTCCACCGCGATGGGGGTGTCCGGGCGTGTACGTCGATTGCGGTGCGTGTGCCCACTGTGGTGTAGGAATACCCCCGGGAAGCGGCCGTATAGGCGGTGCACCGCGGCCGCGTCGTGCCGGTTGAGCACGAAGCCGGGGCCGCCGAGGTTGCTCAGCCCCGACTCCCTGGTGACCGGGTGATGGCCGAAAACCAATGTCGGCTGGTCGGGTTCAGCGCGGAGCAGACTGCTGAGGCGAGACATCTGATCGGCGTCGATGCGGCCGCCGGAGCCGTCGAGATCCGTGGTGTCGAGACCGATCACGCGCAGCCCGTCCAGATCGTAGCTGAATAGTCGCTGCCGGGGCAGGAAGTGCGGGCCCCAACAGTCGTGGTGCGCGGTTCCGGGCACTTGCAGACCCGATCGCCAGTTCGCGCCGACTCGCGGCCGGTCGTGATTTCCCCGGCACACCAACAGATCTCGGCCGAACTCGCCCCACTTGTCGAGGCGCCCCCGCAGCGCGCGAGATTCGGTCGCGGTGCCGCAACTGGTGAGGTCGCCTGCCAGCACCACGTGGTCGACGTTGCGATCCGGCGCGCCCACGTCGCTCAGCAGCGCCTCCAGCATCACGGCCGGATACGGGGCCATCCCCGGCTCCTGCCGCACACCGGTCGGCAACGCGGCCAGGATCTGGCCACTGATCTCCTCCCCGAAGTGCACGTCGTTGGCCAGCGCTATAGTGCGCAGCAGTCGACCCGGCGGCGACGTCAGGGTGCGGAACTCATGTCTCTGCTCGTCATCCCACCAACGCCGCGTCGAGCCGGAGACCGCCCGCACGCCGCGTGAGCGGGCCTCCAGCCGATAGCGCCTGCCCGGTTCGAGCCCGGTGATTTCGACGTAATGGAAGGCGGTGGGTGTGTCGTCGGAGTAGACGACCGGGAGCGGCATGCTCGAATCCGCAGGACCGAGTGCGAGTTCGGTGTCCGCTGCGACCGGCCGCCAGCGGCCGAGCAGGTCAGCCGCAGCGGTCGTCCAACTGACCGCCACCGACTGATCACTCACCGTGATGAGCTCTAGGTCCCGGGCTGTCATCGAAAGAGATTGGGGCGCAAACAACGTGAACCCACTGACCGGAAAAGCCGCCGCCGCGGTCAGCGCGGTGAGCATCGTCCTGCGGGAAGGATCGTTGTGGCCCATCACAACCCCTGACGTAGGTCTCGTCGATGTACCGACGAGACGGACGTTATCGAGGCAACCGTGCCACCCCGTGAACACTGGTTGAGCTGTACCGGTCGGTTGGCCGCCGGTTACCTGAATAAACGTTGCCCGGATCAGCGGCGTTCACCCGGCGGCCAGAGCGGTGTCGGGTTTTGCCAGCTGCACCAACACTGCGCCGCCCAGGAGTAACACGCCCCCGGCCAGTTGCGTCAACCCGAGCGCCTGGCCGAGCAGCAACCACGCCAGCATAGCGGCAACCAGCGGCTCCACCAGGGCCAGCACGCTGGCCCAAGCCGAGGGGAGATCACGCAACGCCCGCAGCCCCGCAAGGTAGGGCAGCACGGTGCCGACCACCGCCAGCACCAGCAGCACCAGCCACACCGGGGCTTGGAGACCGCCGAGCACCGCAGGGGCAGTGAGGAGGCTCCGGGGCAGCGTCCACGGCGGGCTGACCACGACTACCACCACTGCGCCGATCGCCAGACCGGCCGCGGTAAGCCCGAACGAGTCGTGCCTGCGCGCGCCGTGCTCGCCGAGCAGAAAGTAACCCGCCGAGCAGATCGCCGCGCCCAGCCCGGCGGCTACACCGAGCAGATCCAGCCGGCTGCCTCGCCAGATCTCCACCACCAGCGCCAATCCGGCCATGGCCAGCCCGATACCCAGCCACACCAACCCGGGCAGCCGAGTGCGCCGCACCACCCGGATCCACAGTGCGACGAGCGCGGGCGCCAAGTTGACCAGCACCATCGCCATCCCGACCGGAACCCGGGCCACGGCAACAAAGAAGAACAGCTGCACCCCGGCCACGCCGAGCAGGCCATAGCTGAACAGCAGCCACAGGTCGGCACGGCGAAACCACAGAGCCCGCGGCCGAAGCACCGCGACCACCGGCACCAGCAGTGCCGCGGCCACCGCGATCCGCACCGACGTCACAGCGGCTGCGGACCAGCCCGCGTCCATCACGGCCTTTGCGAGCGAGCCGGAACCGGCGAACAACACCCATGAGGTCAGGCTCAGCCCGGATGCCCATGCCCTGCTCGACGCCCGCGCGTCCTTGTCGAGTACGGCCACGCCTGGCAGTGTGCCCGAGGGGCACAATCTCGACCAAGGGTTTTTCGGCGGCCGAACCCAGAGCGGAGGCAGAAGGCGGAGACCGCAACACGAGGCCGAGCACACTAACTTCGCGCGAACGAGTCACCTTGCGGCAAAGCTGTGCAAGGTGATTCGAGATTAGGAAGCCGATCATCACATGAGCGAAAATCAGGGTCTTACGCCACTGCGATACAACCAGAAGGGGCTGCGAGGAAGGCTGGCCCGGATCCTGGTCGCGGAACCCACCGATGAAATCGACTGGCCCGCAGATCTACCTCCCGGGACCGACACAGTGGTCATCCTCGATGATGAACCGAACCCCCACCACACACTGCGGGTGCATCCGCCGAACGACCCAACGACCATAGCCCTGGTCGTATTCGACCAGTTGGCGCTCTGCGCGGATTACTGATCAGTGGACCCGCGACGGATCGAACTCAACCGTCGGCGCAGCGGGGAGATCAGCCGATGCCGGTCTGGTGTAGCCGACTAGGCAACGTGTGTGAGGTGAGTGGCAATGGGTTCGGCGCCGCCACCCGCTCGCGTGATCAGGCGTCCGATGGCCTCGGCAACCTGGTTCGGCTGCTCGAGAATCACTGAGTGACCGGCGCCGTCGGCCGGCACGAAATCGCAGTACCCGATGGCGGCGGCCATCGCGACGGAATGCGACAGCGGTGTCATCAGGTCGGCGGAGCCGCACAGCACCAATGTGGGAACCTTCGAGAGAACTGCGAGCGCATCGGTTTGGTCATAGACCATGAAGGCGCTCAGGAAGCTCGCCATCGTCACGATCGGCGTCTGGTTGCGCATCGCGTTGGCCAGGCTGAGTACCCGAGGGCTGACATTGCGATCGCCGAATTCGGCGGTATGGATGATCGGGGCGAAGAGCGTGCAGGCCAGACGCTTCGCGCGGTGCATCAGGCCCGGCGCGTATCGGACGGCGGACTGGAATGCGGAAACAGCTGGGGTGCGCAGCAGGCGGCCGAAGCCGGCGTCGGCGAGCCCGCTGGCAGCGGTCGCGATGAGTCCGACGCCGACGATGCGACTGCCGATCTCGTGCGGGTTCTGGCTGGCGTAGGTCAGCGCGGTCATACCGCCCATCGAGTGGCCGACCAGGACGACCGGTCCGCTGGGGGCGACAGTGTCGAGAACATCCCCCAGGTCGTAGCCGAGCTGCTCGAGGTTGTAGGTGCGCCAGGACGCTTCGGCGGAATCGCCGTGGCCGCGGTGGTCGTAGCAGACGATCCGGGCGCCGGGGTATCGGCGCAGCAGCGCGTCGCGGACGTAGGTCCAGGACTCGGCGCGCAGGCAATGCCCGTGCAAGAAGACGACTGTGAGGTCCGCATCGCGGGGGCCGTATTCGCGAACCGCGAGTGCCACACCGTCTGCGGTCGAGACCGTGCGACGACGCTCTGCCGAGTTGGCGATGGTGCTGGAGATCGACATGGGAGGCTCCGGTCTGCTTGCGGTGACTCGTTCAACTCTCCGCTACCTTCGCCGCCGGGATCAGGCCCCCGAGTGCTGGGGCGAGGGCCCCGAGGGTGGGCAGATCACCACCAAGGTGACGTGTGCGGGCAAACGGGTCACGGTACGACTTCGGCGCGGACTCTTGACTCGTTCCAGAAAGCCGAGAAGACTTCGAGGCATGCCGACGGCCTCGGAGCTTCAGCAGATGCTGCGGGGAGTTTCACTGCGTGTGACCCGTCCCCGGGTCACGGTGCTGAGCGCTGTGCACGTCCACCCGCACGCCGACACGGATTCGATCATCCGCGCGGTGCGATCCGAGCTGCCCGAGGTGTCCCACCAGACGGTGTACGACTCGTTGAACGCGCTCACCGTCGCCGGCTTGGTCCGGCGTATTCAGCCGCCCGGTTCGGTGGCACGTTACGAGGCGCGGGTCGGCGACAATCACCACCACGTCGTATGCCGGTCATGCGGGGTGATCGCCGACCTCGACTGTGCCGTCGGCGCGGCCCCGTGCCTTACTGCCTCCGATGACCACGGATTCGCGATCGACGAAGCCGAGGTCGTCTACAGGGGCCTGTGTCCCGACTGCGTGGAATCGCAGGTTTCCCGATCACATCCGTGATCCCAGCCCACCCTCACTCTCTCAGGAAGGAATGCTGTGTCATCCGATAGCCGCCCACCCGATCCTGACACCAAGACTCAGAGCAACAGCGAGAGCGAGAATCCGGCGATACCGTCCCCGACTCCGAAGACGGATCATCGGCCCCGCAGTAACAAGGACTGGTGGCCGGAGCAGATTGATGTCTCGGTGCTCCACGCCCACTCGTCCAAGGCAAACCCGCTAGGTGAGGACTTCGACTACGCCAAAGAATTCCAGAAGCTGGACGTCGACGCCCTGAAGGCGGACGTCAGTGCAGTCTTGACCGATTCGCAAGACTGGTGGCCGGCCGACTACGGCAACTACGGCGGCCTGTTCATCCGGCTGAGCTGGCACGCGGCCGGTACGTACCGCATCGCCGACGGCCGCGGCGGCGGCGGTCAGGGCGCCCAGCGCTTCGCGCCGCTCAACAGCTGGCCGGACAACGCCAACCTGGACAAGGCTCGCCGACTGCTGTGGCCGGTCAAGCAGAAGTACGGGGACAAGATCTCATGGGCCGACCTGCTGGTGTTCGTCGGCAACGTGGCCCTGGAGGCGATGGGGTTCGAGACGTTCGGCTTCGGCTTCGGCCGCCCGGACATCTGGGAGCCGGAAGAGGTCTTCTGGGGCCCGGAGGACACCTGGCTCGGGGACGAGCGCTACAGCGGTGACCGCGAACTGTCGACTCCGCTCGGCGCCGTCCAGATGGGCCTGATCTACGTGAACCCGGAAGGGCCCAATGGCCAGCCGGACCCGGTGGCCGCGGCGCGGGATATCCGCGAGACCTTCCGGCGCATGGCGATGAACGACGAGGAGACCGCCGCGCTGATCGTCGGCGGTCACAGCTTCGGCAAGACGCATGGTGCGGGCGATGCCGACCTGGTCGGCGCCGAACCGGAAGGCTCCTCGATCGAGCAGCAGGGCCTGGGCTGGAAGAGCGCCCACGGCACGGGTAAGGGGAAGGACGCTATCACCAGCGGCCTGGAGGTTGTCTGGACTTCCACCCCGACCAAGTGGGGAAACGGCTTCCTGCAGAACCTGTACGGCTATGAGTGGGAGCTGACCAAGAGCCCCGCCGGGGCATGGCAGTGGAAGCCGCGGAACGACGCGGGTGCGGGCACCATCCCGGATCCGTTCGGTGGGCCTGCCCGTAATCCGAGCATGTTGACCACGGATCTGGCGCTGCGGGAGGACCCGATCTACCGGGAGATCACACGACGCTGGTTGGATCACCCCGAAGAGCTGTCCGAGGCGTTCGCCAAGGCGTGGTACAAGCTGCTGCATCGCGACATGGGGCCGATCAGCCGTTACCTCGGACCCTGGGTTCCCGAGCCGCAGCTGTGGCAGGATCCGGTTCCCGATGTCGATCATGAGTTGATCGGCGAGCAGGATATCGCGGCCCTCAAGAGCAAGGTCCTCGAGTCCAGCCTGTCCGTTGCTCAGCTGGTCAAGACCGCCTGGTCGGCGGCGGCAAGCTTCCGCAGCACCGACAAGCGCGGCGGCGCCAACGGCGCGCGGATTCGTTTGGCGCCGCAGAAGGACTGGGAGGTCAACGAGCCGGGCGAGTTGGCCGAGGTACTGCCGGTACTCGAGCAGATCCAGCAGGACTTCAACAGCTCGGCCTCCGGCGGCAAGCGGGTGTCGCTGGCCGACCTGATCGTTCTGGCCGGGTCCGCGGCGATCGAGAAGGCCGCCAGGGACGCGGGACATGACGTCACGGTGCCATTCGCGGCCGGGCGAACAGACGCCGCACAGGACGACACGGATGTGGAGTCCTTCGCAGTGCTCGAACCGCGTGCCGACGGATTCCGGAACTATGTGCGGACCGGCGAGAAAGCTCCCTTGGAGCGTCTGCTGCTCGACCGGGCGTACATGCTGGACGTGACCGCTCCGGAGCTGACGGTGCTGATCGGCGGCCTGCGCGTCTTGGGCGCCAACTACGGTGGCACCCAGCACGGTGTATTCACCGACCGGCCGGGCGTGTTGACGAACGACTTTTTCGTCAACCTTCTCGACCAGAACACGGAGTGGAAGGCGTCCGAGTCGGCGGAGAACGTCTACGAAGGTCTCGACCGGTCCTCCGGCCGGGCCAGGTGGACGGCCACAGCCAATGACCTCATCTTCGGGGCGCACTCGGTGCTGCGTGCGGTGGCCGAGGTATACGGCCAGCACGATAACGAACGGAAGTTCGTGGACGACTTTGTCGCCGCGTGGGTCAAGGTGGTCGACAACGATCGGTTCGACCTCGCCTGATCTGCATAGACGAATCCAGGCCGGCCCCCTGTGGGGTCGGCCTGGACTCGTTTTGCCATCCAGCTCCGGCGTGGTCGTTCTCGACCACGCATCCCAAGGCCGTCGCGACATGACAAACTGACTCCTTGTGTCACCGCCGCGCCAACTTGCAGTTTATGAAAATTTGCAGTTTGTGCTAAATTATTCGCCATGTCCCGCTCCGAGCATGCCGAGCCAACGATCGGCTTGCGTGAACAGAAGAAGCGACGGACGCAACTGGATCTCTGCATGGCCGCTCGGCGGCTGACGGTAGAGCATGGGCTCGATGCCACGACCGTCGAGGACATCGTGCGAGCCGTCGGCGTCTCGCCGCGCACGTTTTTCAACTACTACGAGACGAAGATCGACGCGGTGGTAGGTCCGGTCGGCGAGATCGGCACACCGCACTTGCGAGAACAGTTCGTCGCAGGCGGGCCGACCGGCGTCCTCATGCACGATCTCACTTGGCTTTTCGCCTCCGGGTTCGAATCCGAAAGTGAAGTGCGCGAAGGAATTTCGTTGGTAGCCGAGATAATCAAGACCGAGCCGCGGGTGCTCGCGGCTTTCGTCGCCTACGGCGTACGGCTGGAGACCAGCTTGGGCGAACTTCTCTCGGCGCGCCTGACCGACGATATAACGCCCGAATTCGTTTCGCTCGCAGCGGGAATCATGACGACCATCACCACGAGGGCGGCGAAGTCCTCGACGGGTGATCCGACCGTATCGCTGGCTGCGGCGATGCGCGAGCACTGTGCAATGGCCGCCCGGCTCTTCGAGCAGCCGGCGGGCCGGAAAGGAGACGTACCGACATGACCACGACAGCCGATTCGCCCGCCCCTATCGTCCTCACCCAGAGGCGGGTCGGGCTCATCTTCGCCGCACTGATCGCGGGCATGTTCTTGGCCAGCCTCGATCAGACGATCGTCGGCACCGCCATGCCGACCATCGTCGGCGATCTCGGCGGCATCTCGCACATGGCCTGGACCGCGACGTCATATCTGCTGGCGACCACCATCATGATGCCGATCTACGGAAAATTCGGTGATCTGTTCGGCCGGCGGTGGCCGTTCTTGTTCGCGATCACCATCTTTACCGTCGCGTCCGTCGGCGCCGCCGCCTCGACCAGCTTCTGGGAGTTCATCACCTTTCGCGGCCTGCAGGGCATGGGTGGTGGTGGCCTGATGATCCTGGCGCAAGCCATTATCGCCGACGTGGTGCCGGCGAAGGACCGCGGCAAGTACATGGCCCCGATGGGCGCCATCTTCGGCATTACGTCGGTAGCCGGTCCGCTTCTCGGCGGCCTTTTCGCCGATCACCTCGGCTGGCGCTGGTGTTTCTGGATCAACGTGCCGATCGGTATCGCCGCGCTGTTCATCGCGTTCCGCTATCTGAGCATTCCCAGCCACCGCCCCAAGACTCGGCCCGACTACCTCGGCGTCGTGCTCATGTCGGCCGCGACCACGCTGCTGATTCTGATCACCGACTGGGGTGGCAAACAGTACGCCTGGGGTTCGACGGTGATGCTGACGATGATCGCCGCATTCGTGGTGGTCGTGACCGCCTTCGTGATCACCGAGGCACGGGCCGAGGAGCCGATGCTGCCGTTGTGGTTGTTCCGCAATCGAACGTTCGTGTTGACCTCGGCGATCGGCTTCCTGGTCGGCCTGGTGATGTTCGCCGCGCTCGCCTTCATTCCCACCTACCTCCAAATGGCGACCGGTACTTCGGCTTCGGTTTCGGGTTTGTTGTTGATACCGATGATGGTCGGTCTGATGATCACCCTGATCGCGTCGATGACGAGGGTCACCAAGACCGGTCGCTACAAGGTCTATCCGCCGCTCGGCGCGGCGCTCATGTTCGTGGACCTGCTGTGGCTGACGCGACTGGATGCCGACACCCCGATGTGGGTGGTTTCGGCGATGCTGTTCGTGATGGGCGCGGGCCTCGGCCTGATGATGCAGATCATCGTCCTGGTCGTGCAGAACGCGGTGTCACCCAGTCAGATCGGCACCGCCACCAGCGCCAACAACTACTTCCGTGAGATGGGCGGCGCGCTCGGTGTCGCTGTCCTCGGCTCGATTTTCACCAACCGGTTGACCGATGGCCTCACCGAGGTGTTCCGGTCGCACGCTCCCGAGGCGGTTCAGGCGAAACTCGACCCGAGTGCGCTGGTGCCATCGGTGGTCAAGAACCTGCCCGAGGCCCTGCACGACGCGATCGTCGGGGCGTATGTCGACGCCCTGGTCCCCGGTTTCTGGTATTTGATTCCGGGCGTCGTGATCGCATTCGTGCTCGCGCTGTTCATTCCACACATGAAGCTTTCCGACGAGGCGGGCATGGTCGCCCGCGGCGAAGCGGTGATGGAGGAAGATGTTCAGCGGCAGAACCTCGATCCGGAACCGGAGCTCGTAGCCGAGCGCTGAAACGTGGCAGCCCGGCTTCGGCGAGGGACGGAAACGACTCCCTGGCATCGGTACACGAAACTGGCAGGTGCCGCCGCATATCGTCCCTCGCCGCCCCAACTAACGTCCGGCTAGCTCGGCGACCACCGGAGCGAACCTGTCGGCGAAGTCGGCGCCGAAGACGAAATAGGAGAAGCCGATCTCCTCGCGTCGCCGCTGGATTTCCTCGGCGGCGGCCGCCGGGTCATCCGGAAGTACGGTCACCGCGTCCGCCGCACGAAGCGCGGCAGGGTCGGTGTCGGGGGGCGCCATGTGCGGTGCGACAGTGTCACCGATGACCGGCACGGCGAGAGCGAGCTCGACGTCCCCGATGGTGCGGAACTCGCGTGCCAGCCGCTCGACTGCGCCCCGAGGCTGATCCCCGAGCGCGAAGGTGACTGTGTCTGCGACCTCGGCCGCCAGCGCCCGGGCCTTCGGGCCGAGTACGGCCATCGCCACCGGCGTGTGCCGGTCGGGGCCGTCGAGTTCTCGCAGCTTCCTGACGGTCGCACGTACCTGTGCCAGCCGCTCGTTCGGCGGCGGTACGCCGGGCAGTCCCTTGTCGCGGAGCTCGTCCTCGATTCCCGGCCTGCCGGTGCCGATGCCCATCTCGAAGCGACCCTCGGTCAGCAGCGACAGCGAGTGCGCTTCCCACGCCGTCAGCCAGGCCGGGCGTAGCGGAGAGGCGTACACCCAGGTGCCCACACGCAGGTCGGTCAGAGCCGCGACGGTGGCCAGCATGGGGCCGGGCGCCGGTTGCGTCTGCGGGAAGTCGGGCACCAGCAGCGTCGAGTAGCCGCTGTCGGCGATGCGGCGCACGCGATCTCGCCACGTCGCCACGTCGGTCCTGAGCGGGGTAACGACTCCGAATCGAAACGGTCGTGTCATGCCTGGACTCCTGTCCCTATTGCCTTCCCCGATTGAAGTGCAACGCGACCCCAGCGGCCCCCGCCACGGTCGCAATCCACGCGAGCCAGTGGACACCCGAACCAACTTCGACATCACGCCCGACAGGAGAACACACCAACTCGGCAACGCACATCGATACCGAGCCCGCCCGACTCCGGGCACCGATGGTTATCCTCGGCGCGGGCCCTGACACTCCCCTGGGCGCCGAGACCGCGAGTTACGCCGCGTCGATTGCCGAATTCTCCCTGATAGGAGCGACCAGTGAGGCTTCCGGTTTTCGCTGCGGCGCGGTGAATGTCGAGGCGGCACAAAGGATTGCGAGAGTGAAGCACGTCAGTGTGTACCAAAGGTTCCCGACCGGGTCTCCCCCGCTCGTGTAACCGTCTACGGCGCCGAAGAATTCGGGTAGAGCGGTGCCCCAGAGCAACCCCATGACACACAGGTACACCACGCTGAACCACTGGACGAAGCGGCTGGTGTATACGGGGACATCTGACGGTCCCCGGCGCAGCGACAACCATTGACGGGCCAGAATCGGAATCGCGACGAGCGTGACGACAGCCAGTTCCGCCACGTAGACGACCGCCCGGACCGTCGTGCCGCTTACGCCGAGGACCGTCGCCGGTAGCGGGAGGATGAACGTGCCCAGCGACGCCGAAATACCGATCGCCATTGTGCGCCACACCAACTGGAGACCGCAGAAGTGCCGGCCCTGGTCGACGTCGCGACCGACGAACAATTGGACACATAGTGCCAGCGACATCGGCCACAGAGCCGCGAAGACGACCAGGCTGCCCAGCGGGACCGAATCGAACAGGGGTTGGTTGATCGGGTTCGTGGTCGACCATTCCCACCATCGCAGCTGCGGTCCGAGGTGGTCGAAGATTTCGTAGAACACGTGGTGCACGAATCCTACGCAGGCCGCGCCGACGAGCACACCGTACCGCCGGAAGACGCCGAGCATTCTGACGATTTCGAACGCCAGTGTGGCCATCAACGGATAGATCGCGATGATGTACAGCGGGAGCCGGCCCCAGAGGAAGTCGACGGTGAACACGTTGTGCGCGAACATCGTGTCCACGTGGTCTCCGATGCCGAAGGCGGCGGGAAAGTAGAGCGGTGGTTCGATGATGAACAGGTATGCGGTAGCGCCGAACCACAGCACCAGGTTGGTGGGATCGCCATTCCGGCGCAGGCGCACGATGGCGAGCACGAGTGCGAGCGCCGAGCCGAGAATGATGGTGAACTCGAGGACCGGCAGCGTCCAGTTCTCCAATGCGAGCGGGTTACGGACCTCAACGAGTCCGCCGGCCTCCTGGCACGAAAAGCCCAGTGCGGTGGCGAGGTGCTCGAAGGTGGGTGAGCAGTGATCGGCCAACGGTTTGTCTCCTACAACGCGGCCGCGTCGGCGGTGTACCAGCGCGAGACGTCGTAGCCGGCCTCGTAGCGCTCGAACCATATGCCGGCCAGCGCGGGCAGCTTTTCGTGGGCTGGGTTGTGCTTCGGCAACTGGCTGCGGACAATTCCCGTCAATGCGATGAGCTGCTCCCCCAGCGGTAGGTGATCGAAAGCGCGCCCCATCGGGCCGTTGTCCGCGCCGCGAAGCAGCGGTAGTCGCTTGCACAGGTTCTGCTTATGCCGGTGGGATGCGAACATCGACAGCGCATCGATCTTCCGATCCTCCAGCGGGACATGCTTGTTGAAGCCGGCACAAGCCACCCTGATGACCTTCATGACGTGCCGGAAGATCGATGGGGACGTACGCATCCGGTAGACATCGCTTCCGACAACGGAATCGAAGATGATGAGCGCGGAACCTCGATGCTCGACTTCTTCGACGAAGTGCCAGATGAACAGTGAGGCGACGCGGTCGTCTCCGGGCCGGAACAGAGTCGAATCGTGGTCCAGCATCAGCTTGAACACCGGAGTGAAAGTCGCCTCCAGGTCGGCGGTATAGGCGAGCCGATAGTTCAGCGAGCGGTCTCTGGTGAGCCGGTCGAATTCGCCGATCACTTCGTCGAGCGTCTCCTGCAGCCCCGGATACCGTGTGATCAGGCCCTTGACATGTTGCCGGTGCGCGGCCGAGTGCTGTCCTTCTTGCCGCATGAACGCGTCCGCTTCCTCGGCAACCGCAGGATCGGTGATCAGCGGCTTGGTTTGCAGAATCGTCTTCACGATCATCTTTTCGAAGCCGATCGCCAGGAACGAGACCGCGTTGGCCATGCTCGAAAAGGCCGGATTCGCTTCGTTCCAGAGGAAGGGCACAGCGTAGTCCGCGAACGCGAAGCTCATTTTTCGGACGTGGAGATCGGTCACTTTGCGGCACCTCGTCGTGCGGGAATGAGCTGGTCCGGCGGCCCGTTCGGATGGCACCGAAGCCATGGTGCACTAATCATACAGAAAGCGGAACAAGTGTATGGTCATATTCGTCGTTACCGCCCGAATCGCGCGACAAGCGAGCGGAGGCCCCGTGGTACCGTCAGGGACCCTGATCCGGATTGTCGGCGGACTTTCCCACATGGAGGACTTCGTCGACCGACACGGTTCGAGCCGAGGAAGCGGGCAGTGGCAGGAAGGCGCGGGTGGGGCGGCAGACCACCGGACAACGACGAGGAAGCGTCCCGTCGGATAGTCGCCGCTGCGGTCGATCTGATCGGACGAACGGGTTCGGAAATCAGCATCGCGGACGTCGCGGAGTCCCTGGGCGTCATCCGTCAGACGGTGTACCGATACTTTCCCAGTGCCGACGCCCTGATGAAGGCTGCGGCGATTGCGTCGGTCGACGGATTTCTCGATCGATTGACACAGCATGTGAGCGGTATCGAAGATGCTGTCGATGCGATGACAGAGGGCGTGGTCTACACACTGACCGAGGTGCGCCGAACCCCCCATCTGGGCATTTTGCTCACCGGCAGCTACTCGAACGCCCACCCCGATGGCCTCACCTCCGAAGAGGCGCGAACTTTCGGAATGACGATGGTCAGGCGCTTCGACGTCGACTGGGAGCACTACGGATACGACGACGCATCGTTGCGTGAGCTCGTCGAATACGTCCTGCGAACGATGCAGTCGTTCTTCATTTCCCCGGGCAATCCACCACGCGGCGACGATGATCTGCGCCAATATCTTCGGCGCTGGATGGGGGCCGCGATCATCGCCCAAATGCAGCCATCGGCGAACATTTAGCGGCTAGTAGCCCCGCAGCCGCGCTCCGACTCTCGCGCACGCGCCCCCACGCCGTCGAACTGCGTCACCCGTGCTGCTGACTGCATGTATTCCGCACCCACCGTGCAGCGACAAATGAGTGCCCCCGCGTTCGAATGGATCTGCGGGCCGCTCCGCTCCGGCACGGCCCACAGATCTCGGCTGAGCCTATTGCGCGGTGGTCTGCCGCTTCGGCAACCTCCAACCAGGCCGCGGAAAGTGGCAGGTATAGCCGTCCGGGTAGCGCTGCAGGTAATCCTGATGCTCGGGCTCGGCCGCCCAGAAGTCACTCGCCGGGGTGACTTCGGTGACCACCGTGCCGGGCCACAGGCCCGAGGCGTTCACATCGGCGATCGTATCCAGCGCGCTGCGCTTCTGGTCCTCATCGAGATAGAAGATCGCCGAACGGTAGCTGGTACCGATGTCGTTGCCCTGGCGGTCCTTCGTCGTCGGATCGTGGATCTGGAAGAAGAACTCCAGCAGCGCACGGTAATCCGTCTGCACCGGGTCGTAGACGATCTCGATGGCCTCCGCGTGGCCCGGGTGATTGCGATACGTGGGGTGCTCGTTTCGCCCGCCGGTGTAGCCGACCCGCGTCGACAGTACTCCCGGCTGTCTACGGATCAAGTCCTGCATGCCCCAGAAACATCCGCCGGCCAGAATTGCCTTCCGGCCGGTGAAAGCCGGCTCCGTCCGGTCCTCCTGAGTGGCGGGGTGCTGCTCAGGCGACAGGGAATGGACCGTCGCGGGATTCAAGTTGTACTCGCGTGCCACATGACCTCCTCATACCGTCCCCCCTATAACCCGGGCTCCGGCCCGGAAAGTCCCACCCGCCCCGCCTTCGCAGACTACGGCTCGCGCCCTCCTCGAGCGTGACGGCGTAATCCTCGATGCGCTCGCTCTCGACCGCTTGTCCGTGCGTGTGGCACGATCGCGCAGGTGACCAGTAGATCCGCCAGGGACAAGCACCTGGACGACCTTGCGCGACTGCGCCGCGTCCGCGACCGGATCGACCGGGAATACGCGCAGCCGCTGGACGTCGAGGCGCTCGCGCGCGACGCGCACATGTCGGCCGGGCACCTGAGCCGCCAGTTCCGGCTCGCCTACGGGGAGTCGCCGTACTCCTATCTGATGACGCGGCGGATCGAGCGCGCGATGGCGCTGCTCCGTCGTGGCGACCTCAGTGTCACCGAGGTCTGTTTCGCGGTCGGTTGCTCGTCGCTGGGCACCTTCAGCACTCGCTTCACCGAGTTGGTCGGTGTGCCGCCCAGCGTCTACCGGCGGGAGGCCGCGCAGGCGATCGCCGGCATGCCGCCGTGCGTCGCCAAACAGGTGACCAGACCGATCAGGAATCGAGAAGCGCAGGCTACCGAGTCGCAACTAGCGTGATCGCCATGGACATCACCATCAACTCGAGCTTCCTCCCGCACAACGGCGCGGACGCAGCACTGGCCTTCTACCGCGACACCCTGGGCTTCGAGCTCCGCAAGGACGTGGGATACGAGGGCATGCGCTGGCTCACGGTCGGACCCGTGAACCAGCCCGAAACCGCCATCGTCCTGTTTCCGCCGGACGCTACGCCCGGCCTCACCGACGACGAGCGCCGCACCATCGCCGAAATGATGGCCAAGGGCACCTATGGCAGCATCCTTCTGGCAACCAAAGACCTCGACGGCACTTTCGAGCGGGTGCAGGCAGGTGACGCCGAGGTTGTCCAGGAGCCGACCGAGCAGCCCTACGGCGTTCGCGACTGCGCCTTCCGCGATCCCGCGGGCAACATGGTCCGCATCCAGGAGCTGCCGTGAGCCATCCGGGTATCGCGGCTTCGATCTGCACAGACATCCTTTGAAGGACCCACGCACGACGCCGGTGGCCGCCGCCTGGTAACCACCGGCTCATGCGGCAAAGACGATGATCGCCGCGCCGCTGATGACCGATCGCGAACTGATGCGCGATGGCTGCGCAGCGACGAGCGAGAACCAGACGTTGCACTCGAAGCTTGGTTGGATCGAGACAGGCGACGCCGACGGAGACCGCGAAGGCGGCCCCGCGTAGCCAGATGGAGACACGATGAGCATGGCCACGAAGACGGACGCGCACCCGCCCGCGCCGCACCCTGCCGACAGCCACGATGTGATCCGCGTGCACGGCGCGCGCGTGAACAATCTGAAGGACATCAGCATCGAAATCCCGAAGCGCCGGCTGACGGTGTTCACCGGCGTCTCCGGCTCCGGCAAGAGCTCACTGGTGTTCGACACGATCGCCGCGGAGTCGCAGCGGCTGATCAACGAGACCTACAGCGCCTTCGTGCAGGGCTTCATGCCGACACTGTCGCGGCCGGAAGTCGACGTCCTCAACGGGCTGACGACCGCGATCATCGTCGACCAGCAGCGGATGGGCGCCGACCCCCGCTCCACAGTCGGCACCGCCACCGACGCCAACGCGATGCTGCGCATTCTCTTCAGCCGACTGGGCAAGCCACACATCGGCTCGCCGCAGGCGTTCTCCTTCAACGTCGCCTCGATCAGTGGTGCGGGCGCGGTCACCGTGGAGCGCGCCGGACGGACCATGAAGGAGCGTCGCAGCTTCAGCATCACCGGGGGCATGTGTCCCCGCTGTGAGGGCCGCGGCTCGGTCAACGACATCGACCTGACCCAGCTGTACGACGACAGCAAGTCGCTCAACGAGGGTGCGCTCACGATCCCCGGCTACAGCATGGACGGCTGGTTCGGCCGCATCTTCAACGGCTGCGGCTTCTTCGACCCGGACAAGCCGATCCGCAAGTACAACAAGAGAGAGCTGCACGACCTGCTCCACAAGGAGCCGACGAAGATCAAGGTCGACGGCATCAATCTCACCTACGAGGGGCTGATCCCGAAAATCCAGAAGTCGATGCTGTCCAAGGACCTCGACGCGCTGCAGCCGCATGTCCGGGCGTTCGTCCAGCGGGCGGTGACGTTCACCGTCTGCCCCGAGTGCGGCGGCACCCGGCTCAGCGAGGCGGCTCGGTCATCGAAGATCAAGGGCATCAACATCGCCGACGCCTGCGCGATGCAGATCAGCGACCTGGCCGAATGGGTCAGCGGCCTCGATGAGCCGTCGGTAGCGCCGCTGCTCATGTCCCTGCGCCACACCCTCGACTCGTTCGTGGAGATCGGGCTGGGCTATCTCTCGCTCGACCGGCCCTCGGGCACGCTGTCCGGTGGCGAGGCGCAGCGCGTCAAGATGATCCGCCACCTCGGTTCCTCGCTGACCGACGTCACCTACGTCTTCGACGAGCCCACAGCGGGCCTGCACCCGCATGACATCCAGCGAATGAACTCGCTGTTGCTGCGGCTGCGGGACAAGGGCAACACCGTACTCGTCGTGGAACACAAACCGGAGACGATCGCGATCGCCGACCATGTCGTCGACCTGGGCCCGGGCGCCGGTACGGCAGGCGGCAGCGTCTGCTTCGAGGGCACCGTCGACGAGCTGGGGGCCAGCGGCACCATCACCGGCCGCCATTTCGATGACCGGACCACCTTGAAGAAGACGCTGCGCAAGCCCGACGGCGCATTGGCGATTCGCGGCGCGACGACGAACAACCTGCGCAATATTGATGTCGACATTCCGTTGGGGGTGCTCGTCGTCATCACCGGGGTGGCCGGGTCCGGCAAGAGTTCGCTCGTGCACGGATCGATCCCCGCGGGCGCGGATGTGGTTTCGGTCGACCAAGGCGCGATCCGCGGCTCGCGCCGGAGCAACCCGGCGACCTACACCGGGCTGCTCGACCCGGTCCGCAAGGCGTTCGCGAAGGCCAACGGCGTGAAGCCGGCGCTGTTCAGTGCCAACTCCGAGGGCGCCTGCCCCACCTGCAACGGAGCCGGTGTCATCTACACCGACCTGGCGATGATGGCCGGCGTCGCCACCACCTGCGAGGAGTGCGCGGGGAAGCGATTCCAGGCGGCGGTGCTGGATTATCACCTCGGCGGCCGCGACATCAGCGAGGTGCTCGCGATGTCGGTGGCCGAAGCCCAGGAATTCTTCGATGCCGGCGAGGCGCGCACCCCGGCCGCGCAGAAGATTCTCGACCGGCTCGCCGACGTCGGGCTCGGCTACCTCACCCTCGGCCAGCCGCTCACCACGCTGTCCGGCGGCGAACGGCAGCGGCTCAAGCTGGCCACCCACATGGCGGACAGGGGCGGCATCTACGTCCTCGACGAGCCGACCAATGGCCTCCATCTCGCCGATGTCGAGCAGTTGCTCGCCCTGCTCGACCGGCTCGTCGACTCCGGCAAGTCGGTCATCGTCATCGAGCACCACCAAGCGGTCATGGCGCACGCCGACTGGATCATCGACCTCGGCCCCGGCGCCGGCCATGACGGCGGCCGGATCGTCTTCGAGGGCACCCCCACCAACCTCGTCGGCGCCCGTTCCACCCGCACCGGTGAACACCTCGCGGCCTACGTCGGCGCTTGAGCGGATTCGTCTTCGTCATCCCACGGCGACGATTCCGCTCGGCTGCCACAGCTTCCGATGGCCTGCCACTGGATTGTGTCCCGCTTTGCGGAGGCCATGGCATGCCGGTCGCGGGGCTGAAAGTCGGTAGTCGCGTTCGGCGGGAGCGTCGAGCCGTATCGGGTGGCGGCGGGCGCGGGTTGTTGTCGATTCTCAGAAGGTGAACTGGTCGCCGTAGGCGGTAGTCTGCACCAGCCCCTGTGCGGTATTCAACGTGGTGGTGATGAAGGGAACGGCCGACACCGGCGAAGCGCATTGGGCGACGTTCAACGCGGCGTTGTTGAACGTGATATGGAACGGGAACGCGGTGTTGTTGGTCAGGGGCGCCGTCGCCGTTGTCGCCGTGGTGACCTGGCCGGGCCCCAAGGTAGCCGTCAAGACTTCTGTCATGCCCAGCGTCCCGCCGACGCTGGGTCCGAGGCTGGCACTGGGCGGGCTGACGCTGGGTGGAGTGATCGAGGCGCTCGGCGGGCTGATCGTGGTGGTGGGCGTAGGCAGCTCGGGTGTGAGCGTGACGCTCGCCGGGCTGGTCGAGGGGCTCGCCGGGCCGGCTGAAGCGGTGGCAGGGCTCGCCGCGCTCGCTGACGTGGCGCCCGGGCCGGCCGAAGGGCGCGCCGAAGTGGTGGCAGGGCTCGTCGAAGGGCTCGCCAAGCTGAGCGAAGTACTCGCCGGGCCGGCCGAAGCACTTGCGGGGCCGAGCGAAGCGCTCGCGGGGTTGAGCGAAACGCTCGGCGGGCTGAGTGTAGGCGAAATACTCCAGTCCAGCGCCTGACCAGGCTCGATTCCGACGGTGACACCGCCGGCCACACTGATCCCGCAGCCGAGGATGAACCCTGCGGCGGCCTGACCGGACGTGATCGGGTCACCCTCCACATCGACCGAGTAATTTCCGGACATCTGCGCGGCATGCGAGAACGACATGAGGAAGTTCGGAGCCCGGTCACCTGGCGGATTCACCCCGATATAGTCGACCGATGCCGTCAGATGAACTCCCGATCCGGACACATCCGCGCCGGGCGGCTGAGCTCGGCCTTCGGCATCCCAGGCCCGTACGCCAAGGATGGCCAGGGTAGCCGAGGCCGTGCCCGCCACGGCGATGAGGAGCGGACGTCGCATACCCGGATCCTGTTCTCGAAGATGTGCACCAGCGTGTCTTCGACAGCTCGATATCGCCGGACAGCAGCTGTAGCTATCGACTGGCAATCATAACGGAGCTATCAGGCGGGGCAGCTTATGCGACAGCAGGGCGTGTCGACCCAGGCGTACCTGCCCGTCACCTACTTCATGAGCCTCAGTAAGCCGAGATTTGGTTCGAGTGCGCCGTCCTGGCCGAGCGCCAAGAAGTCTGCCTCGACGGCCGAGTACGCGAGTTTCCCAGCGCGTACCGCGCGGTAGCGCACGAACGACCAGAGGAAGACATCGAGGTTGTCGAAGCGGGTGCCACCTTCGAGCACCTCCTCCTCGTGAAACCACACGGCCACTTGACCGCTGGCGAGCACGACATACAGATTGCCGCCCCCGTCCGCACCGATCGAGTAGACATCGTCGTCGGTCAGCTCTGTCGTGTAATCCGAATCGACTATGCCGCAGTCGTTTCCGGCGAATTCGAACCCGTAGGACCAGTCGAAGATGTCCAAGAACTGCGGCAGCCGGCCTGAGCGCACCCGGCGGTCGAACGCGGCCAGTGCCGCCGCATCCGCGGGAGCCAGTCGCGCGAGAAGCGGCGCCACCGGCCGGGTCTGCCCGGAAAGGTGGACGGGTTCGGCAGCGGGAAACCAACGCGCCAGGTCGGCGTCGAGGTCGCGATCGGTGTAGCCGACCAGGTCGGCGAGGGTGAGCGTCACGCGGGGATCGTAGACGTTGCGGCGCTGCGACAGACGAGAACCCATGCGGCGCAAAGCAGCCGGAACTGCCGCATACCGAACAGCTGCGGACGCGCTGCCTCGGGTCACAAACGGTGCTGAAAACCAGCTACCCCGACCGCGATCCGGCCGCTCGATTGCCGACCGGTGCCGCAAGATCTTTCCGACACCCACCGCTGCAGGTCCTGGTCGACGAGCATGATCTACGCCTGTGCGACCAACCGGTGCACGACTTCTGTGGCCCAGCGGGCGATCATCCCCGACTACAGCCGTGGTTCGCTGTGCACCCGGGATTCATTCAGCAACGAATTCCGCCTCGCGCTCCACCGCCTCGATGGTCTGTTGTGGTACCTGGATCGGACCGGGGGTGTAGGTAATCGCGCGCAGGTCACCGGTGTAGCGGAAGGTGCCGCGGCGCTCGCGCAGATCCCACGAGACCGGGCCGCGGGCGTCGACGCCGACGGAGATACCGGTCCACGGCGACATGCCGACCAACTGGACCTGGTCGAGTAGCTGCGCGATCTGGACGCCGTCGATCTCGATGGCGAAATCCCACCGCAGTCGTGGTCGCACTGTGGCGCGAACTGTGATGTGCTGTGCGCCGATCGCGAGAAGTCCGGTCGTGACCGTGTTGTCGAGGCCGTAGCTGTTGAGACCGAATGTCACCCGGCCGTTCTCGATATAGAGCACATAGCCGCCCAACGGATCGCCATGCGCGACAAGGACACCTTCGTCACCAGGCTGGTAGTCGCCGAGTTCGGCCTCGATGGCGAAATACCGGTACGCGATCAGGCGCTGTGAGCGATAGCGTTCCAGGGTGGGCGTGCCGAACAAGAGGCGGACGGGAGCCGAGAAACGCGACTCCTCCGGCCGCCGCCGCGCCAGATCCTGGCGCGTGACCAGCGGAAAAACCGTATTGGCCCAGGCTGATTCGTCCCAGGCAGCGGCCAGTTCCGCGACCTTCTCGGGAAACTGCGCGGACAAGTCGTGCAGCTCTGTCGGGTCGGTACGGACGTCGAACAGCTGCCACGTCGGCCGGTCGACATCGGTCTCCGGGTCATACAGCGACAAGAGCTTCCAGCCGTCGCGGTAGAAGCCGCGGTTGCCTACCATCTCCGAGTATTGCTCGGTGTGCTTGGACAGCGCTCGCGGATCGCGCAACGTATCGACTGCTGAAACACCGTCGAATTCCTTGGCGGGCAGACCTTTGCGCACACCGGGGTGACGCAATCCGGCCAGCTCCAGCAGCGTCGGTGCGAGATCGGTGACATAGGTGTACTCGTGCCGGATACCGTTGTCATTCGCGGTGCGCGGCAGCCCCTTCGGCCAGGAGAGCAGGAACGGCACACGGACGCCACCCGCGAAGGTCTGGCCCTTGTAGAAGCGGAACGGCGTATTGGACGCCTGGCCCCAGCCGCGCGGATAGTGCACGCCGAGCTTCGCGGTGCCGATCAGCTCCTCGTCGTGTGGCACATCGCCGACCCAATCCGGATCGGTGATCTGCGCGAACTGCGCGAAATAGGTGCGGGTGCCTTCCGGTCCGCCCTCGGCGGTGCCGCCGTTGTCGGAGGTGAACACCACGATGGTGTTGTCGAGCTCGCCGAGTTGCTCGAGCGTGTCGAGAATGCGTGCGAGGCTCTGGTCGATGCTATCGACCATGCCCGCGTATACCTCCATGTAGCGGGCGAATCGTCGCTGATCGGCAGGAGTCAGCGAATCCCATTCCGCCGCTTCGTATCCTGGCTCCGTGTTGCGCGGCTTCTGCTGCGTGCCCGCGGGGAACAAACCCTGGGCGAGCTGGTTGGCGAACCGGCTCCGACGTAGTTCATCCCAGCCCTCGGCGTAACGGCCTCGGTATTTGGCCAGATCCGCCGGCTTGGCCTGCAGTGGTCCGTGCATGGCGACATGGGCGAAGTACAGGAAGAACGGCTTGGTGGCGTCGTGCGCGCGCAGATCCTTGAGGTAGCCGATGGCCTTGTCGGTCAGATCGTCGGTGAGGTAGTAGCCGTCCGGGTATTCCTCGATGTCGACCACCGATGAGTCCGAGACCAGCTGGTTCGGATAGTAGAAGGAGTTGAGCCCCTCCAACGATCCGTAGTACCGGTCGAAACCGCGCTGGGTCGGCCACGAATTTCGGTTCGCGGCCGGGTTCATCGTGGCGTCGCGTACCAGGTGCCATTTGCCCACCGCATACGTCGCATACCCATTGTCGCGCAGGATCTCCGGCAGGGTCAGGACGTCGTCCGCGAGTTCCAAGCGAAGGCCTGGATATCCAGGATCGGCATTGGCGACGAATCCGAAACCTGCTCGGTGAGCGTTGATTCCGGTGAGCAGCGACGCACGTGACGGCGAGCAGAGCGGGGTGGTGTGGTAGTTGGTCAGCCGCAGACCGGTGGCGGCAAGCCTGTCCAGCGTCGGCGTCTCGATCTCGGAGCCGAACGGGCCGATGTCGCTATATCCCATATCGTCGATCAGCACCACGACAATGTTCGGAGCTTCCGCGGGTGCGGTAGGCGGATAGGCCCACTCTGGGGTCGATTCGACCGTGGTGCGACCGATACGGCCACCGAAATCTTCGTAGCCGCGAGCGTAGGATGGAGCAGGCATTATTCCAGTCAAACCGCCCGCTCCCCGGATCGCGACCCTTTCGCGCACGGTGCGCCGAAGTGGTGACCGGGCGGTCTATTATTCACAGCTGCACCATCAGGTCCCACAAGCCGCCGGGTCCGCCGGCGCCGGCCGGTTCGTCGGACAGTGCGATCAGCGGCATGACAGGACGTCCCGATTGCGGACCACTTGATAGCGTCGACAGCAGCGACCTGGCCTCGGAAGCCAGTCGGAGAGTTGGAGGGCACGGATGAATACGGCCCAGCGCTACGAGTTATTCGCCGAGTACGAGGTACGCGGGCATTCACCGTGTTACGACGAGTGGTGTCGTGGAATCGCTTCTGACACTGATGTTGTCGATTTGATCGAACAGCTTCCGCCGGACAAGCGGCAACCGAACCTGGTCCTGGGCGCGGCCCGTTATGTCGGCGTCGAACCATCGGACTATCCGGGTTTCAAAGCCTGGCTGACGGAGCATTGGGTCCAGGTTGCCGAGGTGGCATCGGTCCGGCGCACACAGACCAACGAACCCGGTCGTGCGGCGGTCTTGCTGCCGGTGCTGGCGCGTATTCCGGGCCCACTGTCGCTGATCGAGGTGGGCGCCTCAGCCGGGTTGTGTCTGTATCCCGACCGGTACAGCTACCGCTACGACGACCGGGTAGCGCTCGATCCGGGCGACGAAGTGTCGTCGGTCGTGCTCTCTTGTGCGACGTCGGGGAATCCGCCGCTGCCTTCCGGCCTGCCAACGGTGACAGCACGGACAGGGGTGGATCTGAATCCGCTGGATGTCAACGACACCGACGATGTGCGCTCGCTCGAATGTCTGATCTGGCCCGAGCAGCAGCATCGGCTGCGGCGATTGCGCGCCGCGGTCGGCGTCGCTCGGACGGACCCGCCTCGACTGGTCGCCGGTGACCTGCTCGATACCGTCGCGGATCTGGTCGACGCGACTTCCTCGGATACCACCGCGGTGGTCTTCGGCAGCGCAGTACTCGGCTATCTCGACACCGACTCCCGCCGCGCGTTCGAGGCGATGGTACGGGATCTTCGGTGCCGTTGGATCGCCAACGAGGGTGCCGGCGTGCTCGATGCGGTTGCGGCACGACTTCCCGAGCCGCCCACTGCGAATCGGGGCAGTTTCGTCGTCAGCCTCGATGGGCAACCGCTTGCCTACGCGGGCGCGCACGGGCAGTCATTGGACTGGATCGACGGCGCCGCCGCGCACGGATTTTGATCGGTATCACCGGACGGGCCGGTGGCCAGGGGGCAAACGAGGGTGGCGCGGACTCGTAGCAGCGGCACGAGCCGGCTGCCGCGAAGGCAGGCACCGCAGGCCGGCTCACCGAGGACCTCGCCGCCATTGCGGCAGCTGCTGCGCCCGACCAGGTCGCGGGACCCGTTCCGACGCGACCGGATTCACCTTCGTCAAAGGGTGAGTTTGCCGGGCGCCGCCCATACCGCGCCCGGCTGGACTGATGCTGGATCAGGATTCCTGCCGCTGCGGCAGCCTCTCAGTACACGGTCAGTGGCGGGGACTGGGGAAAGTAGACCGGCATTGCCGTCATCGCCCGGTGGAACGGACCGGGCCGCCAGACCAGCTGGTCCGCCGGCACCGCGAGCTCCATTTCGGGGAGCGCATCGAGCAGCTGATCGATCGCGTTCTGCACAGTCGGGTACGCGACGAACTTCGCCGGGCAGGTATGCGGGCCCGTACTCCACGCCAGATGCGAGCGATTGCCGATCCGGCTCCCGCCGGGCTCGTCGGTGCCACGGATCTCCGGGTCGTTGTTGCACGCGGCGAGGCTGATGAGGACCGGCTGGTCCGCCGGCAACCAGACGTCGTCGATCATGATCGGCTGCCGCGGGTACGTCGTGCAGAAGTTCGCCATCGGCGGGTCGTTGAACAGCACCTCGTCGAGTGCGTGTTCGGTGGACAGGTTCCTGCCAAGGCCGTCGCTTCCGTACCGGAACCGGTCGTCGGTGAGCATCAGCAGCAAGGTATTGGTGATGAGATTGCGCTGCGCTTCGAAACCCGCGCCGTAAAAGCTCATCAGTTGGGCGAATATTTCCACGTCGTCGAGATCGGCCGGGTGCTGCGCCAGCCGCGAGGTGGCGTCGTTGCCGGGCTGTTGCCGCTTGAGCTGGATCAGCTCCATCAGCGCGTCTTTGAGCATTTTCATGCCTTCGGTGGGATCGACCGAATCGAACCGCGCGGCCATCCCGGTCGCGACCCGCCGCCCGATCTCAGCCGGACAGCCGACCACCTGGTTCAGGAACTCGAGGACCAGCGGAAACGCATACTGGCTCACCAAGTCGGCGGAACCGAACTCGCAGAATGTGTTGATCAGCGGGACAGCGATTTTCTCGACGGTGGGACGCAGGGTGTGCGTATCGATCCCGTCGATGCTCGCGACGGACGCTTGCCGATAGCGAGCATGCACCGCACCGGTGTTGTATCGCGCGGCCGGTAACCACTCCATCATCGCCCGAACCGGAGAGTCCTCGGGGATGGTCTTCTGCCAGGTCCTTGGATCGGATGGAAAGTGATTGGGGTCGTTGAGGATTCGCACCGCAGTCCGGTAGCCGATCACCAAGGTCGCCGGCACGCCCGGTGCCAACTCGATCGGAACGAGCGTGCCGTACTTGCGACGCATCTCGTGATAAGCGTGATGCGGGTCGGCGACGAACTCCGGCGTATACAGCGGAACTCGGCTGTCATCGATACCGATGAGTGGTCCGTGCGGGACGGGGCAAGTTCCGGTCGCAGCGGTGTGCGGTGCGGGTATTGGGGACGGGGTGGTCAAAGACGTGACTCCAGATGGTGAACAGGGATTCGACGAGAGTGCAGTGAGTGCGGACGCGCGCCTCGATGACGTGCATCGAGCGAGGTCAGTGGTGCGTCGGGTGCCAGATCAACCACGACCGCCACGGCACTCAGCATCGTGAGGGGTCAGAACCATGAAAACACCACGGCGATATCTTGATTCATCAGTCCTCTCGTCGTTGACGGGTTCGAAACTACTACAAGCTTCCGCTACCTGTCGTCCGGCACGTGGCGACCAGCCCACGCTAGCAACCTCGCGACGAAGTTCGATGCCGGGGCTCGCGATCAGTCCCGTGCCGGTGCAATCGCCGCGCTGGCGGATCACGCGGACTGGCCGGCCCACGAACGGGTGCGCGGCCCACTGACCGCACCGCACGAACTCGCCTGAGTAAGTCCCGTGCTATCCAAGGGAGGTCGGTCGGTCCCGGACCGGCTCGTCGTCCCAGTGCAGATCGCGGTCAGCAGTATGCGCGTGATCCGGCGGAACAACGTTGGGATTGAAGGATTCCCGGATATAGCAAAGCGGCCGATCGACGAGCACGATGACGTAGGCCTTCGCGGCGCAGAGACGGCCATCCGGCCATCTGGTCAAGCCCGCGCGCAGTATGTCACGCCGCTGGGATACACCTCGAGAAATCAAGTTGTGGCCGATCGGCATCCGGACATCGTCCACGCCATATTCGGCTGCGGGTCCGCCGACGAAGACGACGTAATTCACTGATACGGTCACCAGGTCGGAGTCGACCAGCGATGAGCGGCGGACGACGACGCGGTCGGTACCGGATACCCGCAACGCCTCGGAGACGCTGCTGGGCAGGCGACTGGCCACCATATCGTCCTGCCGGAGCACACGAACCTGGAGTTCCGTCCCGAGCATCGCCTCGAGCACCGGCATGGTGGCACCATCTCCGGCCAGCAGCATCCTGGTGAGCGGATGACCGAACCGCCCGATCACGTCTCTGTTCATCCGGAAACCCGAACCACCGGCCGAGGGAAGGCCCGGCGGTTCGGGGACGGATCGAATGATCGTCACAACTGTCGGCTCCGTGCAGTGATTTGCACTGGAAATCCGTGCCGGAAAGCCGGGCTAAGCAGTGGCGGCATCCGCATCCTTCGGCGGAATGAATGGGCGAACGATGCCATCCATTTCGTCGGCGGTGCGAGGTCGACTGGTCAGGCCGAGTACTGGCTCGGTCGTAATTCGTACCTCACCCATCACAGTGTCCGCACCCAATGGATCGCGCCAGATATTCCAGACCGGGGACATATCCAAGTGCCCCATGTACTTGATATTCACCTCGGCAGGATCCTCGTCGAGAAGTTCGGCTTCGGTGACGATGGCGTCGGTATCGGTGCGCTCTTGTTCTCCCGATGACTCGTCCACGTCGGTCAGGCCCGCGATGATCCGGGTAAACGACTCTTGTGGGGTGTCGCCGATATGTGCCTCGGTGAGGCTGCTGGCATGCGTGAAATATTCTTCCGAACCGACGTACTGCTCGTACATACGCGAAACCAAGACCAGGAATCGCCAGTACGCCCGCCGATAGGTGTAGTCGAAGAAGCCGAGCGCCTCGGACTCGCTCATCTCACCGCGCAAGGCGGTCGCGATCGCCGCCGACGCGGTCAGCGCTCCGTACGTCGCCAAATGTACGCCGGTGGACAACAGCGGATCGAGGAAACATGCCGCGTCCCCGACAATGGCATAACCGGGACCATAGAACCGGTCGGAGACATAGGAATAATCCTGCTCGGCCCGGACCTCGTCGACCTGCTGTGCTCCCTCGAGCAACGCACTCAATGGCGCACTGTTACGGATGACATCGAGGTAATAAGAGTCCAGCGACTCGTGCTCACTGCGTTTCGCGACAAACTGACGTTTGGAGATCACATAGCCGACGCTGAAGCGGCCGTCCGCCAAGGGAATGTGCCAGATCCAACCCCCCTCCGGGGTCGAGATGACGTTGATCGCGCCTTCCGGACTGTCCGGATGCAGGCGGGCTCCGGTCCAGTAGGACCAGATCGCGGTGTTCCGAAAGGCCTTGTGCTGCTTGCGCATATCGAAATGCCGCTTGGCCAGCAAACCCGCGCGGCCCGAGGCGTCGACAAGGAAGTCGAATTCCGTGGTTCGGGTCTGATCGTCGTCCGGCCCGGTCCATTCGACAGCCCTCGGACGGTCGCCGTCGAACAGCACCTTGGTCACAGTGGCCTGTTCGATCACTTCGGCACCCTGCTTGGCGGCATTACGGAGCAGGATGTCGTCGAACGCGGCGCGGTCGACCTGCCATGACCAAGCGTCCGCGTCCACGAGCCTGGACCAGTCCAATAGCCAAGTATCCTTCTGCCATAGAAAGACTCCGCCGCGCTTGACCTGAAAACCGTGCGCAGCGATCGCGTCGTAGGCGCCGGACAGGCGCAGTGTCGACAAGCACGACGCCAGCAGCGACTCCCCGATGTGATATCGCGGGAATCTCTCTTTTTCCAGAAGGGTCACTCGAATGCCCGCTCGCGCGAGCAAGGCTGCCGTAGTCGAACCGGCTGGGCCTCCTCCGATTACCAGAACATGCGGATTGTACCCCATAGCAAACTCCCTGGAAGTGCTGATAACGGATGGTGCGCCCGCACCGAAAACCGAACCAACTCCGGGCCCACGACCTTGCGTAAACCCGGATCACGTGTTGTCTCTGGTTAGCTGGACCAGAGCGCACACGATTTTCATCGTAGCAAAAGATACCGACCCGTGCGGGATATTAGCTGAAATACGTTGCCTGCCAGCAATATAACCGCAGGCTGAGCGGGTTTCGCTGATACTTGCGCCATTTCGATGGGCCGATTTGCGGACACGCAAAATCTATTCCCGGGCGCAGTCCGACCGATCACAGGTCGATGAACATGCATACACCTTGCGCCGGGCCAGGAAAACTGTCTATTCCATTGCCCGCGAATTATTTCACCAGAACTCAACCATGCGTTTCCCCGATGCGGGCTAAGGCGACGGTGGTCGCGGCCGCCTGTTCCGCGGCGTCGACGGTGCATCGGCCCAGCCCGCAGGCAGCGGCGACGCCGTAAGCGGTTCGGGCAGCAGCCTGCTCGAAAAGCGACAGCGCCTGTGCGCTGTCCGCCGCGGAGTCCGGTGACACAACACCGGCGATCAACCGCCAGTCCGGGTCGAGCTTGCGCAAGGGTGCATAGAAGTTGGCGTCCAGCGGCGCGGGCTCGGCACCGTGAGCGCACGGAATATGCACCGGGGGCAGTGGACTCCCCTGCTTGCTCAGCAATCGTGCGCTCGTATTGAGCAGCTTCACCGCGGGTGCGAGGGTGGGTGGGCTCAGCAGGCTCTTGTGGCTATAGTCGCCGTAGCACAGGTGCACCGTTGTCTCCGCCCCGAGTTCGTGCATCCGACCGAGAATGCCGGCGAGTTGCCGCGCGACCACGGAGACAAGCGCCCACTGCATATGCAATTGCTCGGCTTTGACCATACTCAGCAGCGCGATGGGCGACTCCAGTTGCCAGACGACACGGTCGCCGTACCGATCGTTGACCTCGGCCACCTCCTGCAGCACCGCTTCGGTGAACACCGGCAGATGCCGGAGCGCATCGACCACGAGATTGCGGCGGCGCAATGCCTGGCCGACGGGGAGACCGGCGGAAACCGCTGCGCCCGCGAACACGAACATGGCGAGATCCAGCGGATTCGGTTGGCTTATCTGGACTTTCGTCTCGGCCAGCTCCGGTCGGCTGCGCTGGAGCGCTTCGAATTCCGCGACGACCGCACCGATTCGCTCGACCCGATCCATCGACACATGCTGCGGCTGCAACGTGCGGCCGGGCCGGATACCGTAGCTGGGGAAGTCGCTGTAATCGGCCCACGCACCCGCCCGCACCAACTCGAAGACGTCGTCATGCTTCTTGCGCGTGCGCAGATAGTCGAGGATCCAGTCCGGGTCGAGATCGCAGGGCACGGCGGTGACCGGCGATCCGTTGCTACGGTCGGCAAACCACTGCATGACGCCGCGATCGCCGGTCGTCAGTTCCGCGGGCAGGCTGCCGACATAGTGCGCGTATCTGGTCATACCTGGCTCTTCCGTTGTCTGGACGTCGGTACGTGGTTCGAGCAACTTCGGATCACCGTTCGGTAACAGAGCTTACACGAACGGCATTCGTGGCGGTTTCCAATCCCGGAGTCCCGCAGTAGATTACGAGGTGACGACCGGTTCAGTGGGTTCCGGCAAGGCGATCGACCTCGGTGCGCGATCGCGGTCCGGCACCCGGATGCCACCGTCAGCGCTGCCGGCGAGCCGGGAAGGACCAAGCATCGGGCCACGCCGTCCTACTGCACGGCCCCAGGCGAGCGACGTTCCGCAAGAGCGGCGTCATTCGACAACTGTGTCGCATCGTCACCGGACCCAGCTCCCGCGAAGATGAAGCGGCACGCGATTCGTCGCCGTCGCGGCGCGTATTGCCAAGCCCAGGCCAACGACGTCACCGCGTACGACCAAGTCGGCGGCGACAGCTTCGACGTGGTGTGCTCGCACCTATAAAATCAGGTAGATGGACCCGCCATCGACGCAGCGGGAGTTCTCCGCGTACGGGCCGTCACACTTGGTGGTGCTGGCCGTATTCGCGGTCGGGGCGGCGGTGGTCATCCGCGTCGGGCGCACACACTCCAGCCCCTCCAGCGCACGCCGATTCGGGCGGGCCTCGGGTGCCTCGATAATGATGTTGTATCTGGCGATCTACGTCTCCACGATGGTCCCCCCGAGCCTCGGCCGCTCGGTTCCGCTGCGGCTCACCGATCTCGCGACGGTGGTGGCCGCGTACGCGCTATGGTCGCACCAGCGCTGGGCTTATGCGCTGACCTATTACTGGTGTCTCACGTTGAGCACGCAGGCACTTGTGTCGCCCGCGCTGCACAGCCCCGACTTCCCGCATTACGAATTCCTGGCCTTCTGGGCGGTCCACTTGGTGGTGGTGTGGGCGGCTGTCTACCTGACCTGGGGCATCGGCATGCACCCGGACTGGCGAAGCTACTGGACTGCCGTCACGGTCACCGTAGCCTGGGCCGCGGTCACCTTTGTCTTCAACTCTGCCGCCGAGACCAACTATGGATTCGTCAACGGGAAACCCACGACCGCATCACTGCTCGATGTTCTCGGCCCCTGGCCCTGGTACCTGGTTACCGTGACCATTCTCCTACTCGCCGTCTGGGCCCTCATGACCTGGCCCTGGACCGCTGCCGCTGCACGCCGAGATCGACCGGCCCCGACAGCGCGCCGATCGTGAAGGACGGCGAATCGGGAATGTCGAATCTACTTCCCCGCCGCCCGCCGGCGTTACCTGCGGTTGTGTAATAGAGCGTCGCGGCGGTGCCGAAGGCCGCCTGTGGACATCCGCAGCGCGAACTGGCGTAGAGCGAGGCTCCACCGGTGGGGCAAAGAGGAGCTCTCTGGCATCGGGATGTGGTGATCACCAGATCGCTGGCCTGCCCCACGCGCGATGATGGAACCGAACCGACAGAGATTCATCCGGAGGATCCACGATGGACGGCCCGAAACGTTGTCTGGTGGCGGTCCTCGTCCTCGCGAGTGCGCTCGCCGGATGCGGGAGCCCCGAGCACGGGACGCCACCGGAACGGGGCGACATCGTGTCGACCACTCCCCTGTTGGGTCTGCCGGCCGAACAGACTGCGGTGCTGCTGTCCGATGGCGGGATCAACACTCCCGTCCGCAACGGCGTCGACGCATTTCGCGTGGACTACCGAACGATCGGCCCACAAGGCGAACCGACCACTGCCAGTGGGCTTGTCGTGCTTCCGCGCAGCGATTCGCGTCGACTGCGGGTGGTCGGCTATGAGCACGGGACCATGGTGCTGAAGAGTGACGCGCCATCGGTCGACACCCGCAACCTACCCGACCGGCTGCGCACGGTGATGTTCGCGGCGGCGGGCTACGCGGCGATCGCCCCGGACTACCTAGGACTCGGCAACGGCCCAGGGCGGCACCCCTATACCCACGCGCCATCCGAAATCAGCGCCTCCGCCGACCTGCTGCGCGCCGCTGCTGCGCTGGCCGCGCGGCACCATCGCGAATTGGACCCGAACGTGCTGGTGACCGGTTTCTCCCAGGGTGGCCAGGCCGCGATGGCACTGGCCGAGGCACTGCAGGCCGGCGCGGTTCCGGGCTTCGGCGTGGCCGCGCTTGCCCCGGTCAGCGGTCCCTTCGACCTGCGGCAGGTCCAGCTACCCGCCGCGCTCGACGGGCGCGTCACCCCAGGCGCCGGGGTCCTGTTCCTGGCCTACTGGATCACCTCGATGAATCGGATCCACCACCTCTACGACAATCCCGCTGAGGCCTTCCAGCAGCCCTACGCCGACCGGGTCGAGCAGCTCTTCGACGGCACCCACAGTGAGATCACGATCGTGACCGCACTGGCGATCACGCCTGCGGGACTGCTGACTCCCCGCTTCCTTGCGTGGGCCGCCGATCCGACGGGAGCCGCCGCGAAGGCGCTGGCCGACAGCGAGGACACCTGTGACTGGACGCCACGCGTACCCGTCCGCCTCTACGCCGCCACCGGAGACCGCGCTGTCCCCTACGCCAATGCCGAGCACTGCCTCCAGGCCCTGCACAGCGACACTGCCACGTTGCACAATTTGGGCGACCTGGACCACTCCGGCACGGCCCGGGTTGCCCTTCCAGAGATCCTCAGCTGGTTCCAGCAACAGTTCGCACCCAGCTGACCGGCACCGGCAACCGCTTCTCCCACGTTCCGAGGTGGTGAAACCCCAGCCGCCATACGCCACCGGCGGATCTTGCCATTGCCGATGCCTCTGTCGAAGACGTTGGGCCGCAAAAGATCCTGGGGCGTCCGCGGCGTTGCTCGCCGTGGACGCCCCAGGATCGTTGTTGACGCTCACCTGCCGCAATCGCGAGCCGGCTAGGCTAGCTCGCCAACGGCTCGGATGCGACCGTTAGTTCGACGTCCTCGGGCCGGCACCAGTGGTGGTCGGCGCCGCGGGTTCCGTTGTCGTGGTCGTTGTCTCCGTGGTCCTGGCCGGCGCGGCGACCGAAGTCGCAGGCGGTGAGGTTGTCACCTGCGGTGTGATTGTCGTGCTCGGGGTCTGGGACGGCGTCGCTGACGTCGTCGGCACCGGCGCGCTGCTGACACCGGTCTTCGTGGGGACAGCACTGGTGGTCGGTGACGCCGAACGGTCCTTGGCCGGTTCACTGGTCGGCGCCGCCGACGAGGTAGCCGGCGACGACGTCGCTGCCGAGGACGTCGCCGCCGCCTTGTACGCCGCGGCGAGGTCCGCCGCTTCCGGTTTGGCGGTCGCGTCGACCCGCTCGCCCGCCTGCGCCTGCTTCGCCAGGTGGGTGAGCCAGGCCGCCGCATACTCGGCGGAGGTCAGCGGCTTGCCGTCGGACGGACTGGCGTCGTGCCAGTAGTCGAAATGGTGACCCGTGTGGTCCGGGCCCAAGGTGAGCTGGTACGGGTCGCTCATGATCACCGGGATCGTGTTCTGGTTCGTCAGGATGAGACCGACGATCTCGTTCAGCACCTCCTGCGGCAGATAGGCCAGCGGCGACATCTCGCTGGTCGAGATCGACTCCGCCTTCGCCGGAGTTCTCGGCGTCTCACCCGGCTTGTAGGCCGGATCCGACACCCTCAGCAGGACCTGGAGAAACGTTTCATCGCTTTGCATCCAGTTCGGCTGCGACTGGATATCCGCGAACGCCGCAAGCGCGATACGGCCGAGTACGACAGCGACGTCCTGCCCGGTCGCCGGGGTGAGCCCATCACGTTCGAGTGCGTCGACGTTCAACTGCCTGCCCACGTTGACCACCAACTGCAGCAGGGAAATGTTTTCCGGCGCCGAACAGGTGAGGTCGCCGTCGGAGCAGAACGACGCGATCTTGCCGTTCAGCGCACCGAAGTCACCGCTGGTGCCCTGCACTGCACCCCGGCCTGGCACTGGTGTCGTGCCGTTCTGGTACCGCTGGTCGAAACCGTCAGGATTGCCGAACGGGTCCTTCGCGCCGGGGAACGGCCCGTCTCCCGCCGTGCGACCCGAGTCGGCGAGGATGACCACACCGACGACATCAGCCGGATCGACGATCCCGTATGCACCGTCCCGGTCGGCCTGCTGATGTCCGATCGTCATCGCGACGCGGCGGACGACATCGGCGCCTTCGCTGTATCCGACGATCGAGAACTTGGTGTCCGGGCATGCCTGCGAGATTTCCCGCATCACCTGTTCGGTATTCGCGGCACCGGCAGTGACTGCGTCTTCATAGGTCGCCATGTTCGCCGGGTATGCGATGTAGACCGCGGCATATGAACCGGGATCGACAGCGTCGGCCGGTGCATTGACCACTGGATCCACCCACTCGCTGCTGTGGTCACCGGACAACGCGGCGGGCAATTCCGCACCGTTGGCATCGACCAGCATCTTCGTGGTCCCCGCCACAGGTGTGTCGTTGCGACCGGCCACCGAGATGGTGACCATATCGTGGCACTCCGTTACAGATGCCTTGAGCCGCGTATCCGCGGTGTGCGGCGCCGATGTCAGTGCCCACGAGGCGGCGACGACCGCCGTTACCCCCAGTATTGCCGGCGCGACAACAGCCGAAGCGATTCGATGTCGCGCGAAGAACTCGCGAAGAGCCACGTCCTGATCCCCATTCCATCACCAATAAACGGACGGACAGGCCCCCCGACGAAGCCATGTGCCACCAAGAACGTCGTGGTGGGTCGAATGAGCGTTACCGGGGAGATTGTTGATCCATATCACGCGCACACGTTTGTCGTCGGCCACCGATCGCCACCCGCGCTGGTGAGCGACCATGCGGGCGACCGATGCTGAAGACTGCCCATGCAGACCACACACGCGCTCGCCCCTTGGCGCCCAGGCGTGACATCCCCGAATACAGCCCGGCGGGGAAGCGCCACGGTCCGAGACCACGTTCCCGGATTCTCGAGCGTCGGGCGATAGATCGTCGGCGCCTGCCACCAATGTTTGCCGCCGGTTTGCCGGCCGCGCAGGCCCGCCCGTGGCCTATTCGCCACCGCTACGACCGGTGCGCGAGTACCGCACTCTGACCGATTTCGCCGGCGAATGAGTACTGGTGCCAGTATGAGCGAGCGAACAACAAGCATCGGCGCGGAGAAGATGGTCGAGCAGGCCCGCGCACAGCTGGATCGGGTCACTCCACAGCAAGCGGCGGAGTTGCTCACCGACGGCGCGCTGATAGTGGACATTCGACCACACGCGAACCGGCTGGCCGAGGGGGAGATCGCCGGCGCCGTCGTGGTCGAGCGAATCGTGCTGGAGTGGCGCCTCGACCCGTTCGGTGAGCACCGGCTCGCGAGCATCGACGCAGACACCCCGGTCGTCATCATGTGTAACGAAGGCTATGCGTCCAGTCTCGCCGCAGCCGACGCGCGGCGCCTCGGGTTGCGCCACGTCACCGATCTCATCGGAGGCTTCCGAGCATGGCTGGCGGCCGGGTTGCCAGTGGTGCCGGGCGGAACGCCGGCGGTGCCGTAACTGCCGCGGTGCGGCCGCCCCCGGCGAACGAAAAATACTTCGATGAACACAACCCGAACCTCCACGCGCACCGAGAAATTCACCACATCGAAATAGCGCACACAGGGCGACCGGGCGACTACCAGGCGCTCACACCTATCCCTCTGGCGCGATACTTGTGATCGCAAATCGGACGACCATTGCGCGGATAGATTTCCTTTGTTCATGCCATGTTAACTAAAAAGACAATGAGACCGTACAGACTCCGGACTTCGCTGTTCCGAACAACAACATGGAGTAATTGTGGAAATCCTGACGGTTCTCGCCAACCTATTGACGTCCGTGCTACAGGCCGCAAGCGGCAGCGCGAGCTGACCGAAGCCGGCTCGCGCCCCGGTAGCCCGGGGAAGGCTGGTCTGCCCGCCAGGATCGAGGATGAACGCAGGCAGCCAGGTCCGTTGTACCGCGGAAGCGGTCCCGAACCCGGACGCTCGCAATCAGATACTGCGGACACGCATCGAGCGACGACCGGAACACCGCGCCGACTTGCCGGGCGATGCCGTTATCCGTGGTGAAATTTTCTGCGGACCATCAATTGATTTCGGGTACGTCCGCACCGGTCGAGCGCCGGCATCTCCCGCCCGCCGCGGCCTCGAATCGCGATGATCCGCGCTTCGAGCGGATCGCCCGACACAGCTGATCGTCGCTTAATTCGGCAATGTGGTCAAAGCGCGTGTCTCGGAGCGGTTTCCGTTCGAAAGCCCGTTCACGCGCTGAATAATTTCGAGCCGAAGCTCGCCGCGCTTGCGTGGCTTCCTGTACATGCCTTCGCAATTGCGTATTATGACCATGCCCGGTGGACGTGGCGGCGTCCGCCCGGGAACGGGGAAGTGACCCGCCCGACGCCACAGCGGCGTCGGGCGGGTCGCGCATTTTCTCGGTGCATGCCTCGCCTCCCGATGCGGGGGTCTGCATCGCTTGCCAGGTGGCGGGCGGCGGTTGTCCGTCACGCATGCGACCGCGATGTCCGCGTTCTGCGAGCGAATCCGGACGGACCGGAAAGTCATGCGGCATGTGGATTTCCGAGCTCCCCCTCGGCGTGCAGCAGGTAGTACTGTTCGCGAGAGGATGTGCCGAGGCGGCACGGTGATCAGGTCGCACACCTCGACCAACTCGCCCGGAGGATCTCGGTCGGCCAGCGCGGCGAACTGTGCCGGCACTACCGAGAGTGCCTAGCGAGCCAAGGCGAGCACGGCGACCGGCCGCCGCTCATCACCGACAACATGCTGCCCACCGCGCTCCGGCGCCGGGCGCTCGGCGAGTCCGTCGAGCAGATCCCGCCTCCACGCTTCTCGCGATGACGTCGCATCGAGCTGATCATGCTGTCAGCAGCGGGTGAAGTCGACATCCCGGCCGAGAACGGCGGAGGGCTGCCATCGACTCCGAGCCGGCGAGGATCGACTTGTTCCAATAATTTTACCCGCCAGACTCTTGATTGATTCCAGAAAACCCGGCAGACTTCGACTGTGCCCACGAATTCGGAGTTCGAACGGATGCTGCGTGGGGCGGCCCTGCGAGTGACAGCACCACGGTTGGCGGTGCTGACCACAGTGCACAACCACCCCCACTCCGATACCGACTCCATCCTCGCCCGCGTGCGCCAGACCCTCGGCGCGGTGTCCCACCAGGCCGTGTATGACGTGCTGCGTGCGCTGACGGCCGCGGGGCTGCTGCGACGCATCCAGCCGATGGGGTCCGTGGCGCGCTATGAGACGCGGGTCGGAGACAACCACCACCACGTCGTGTGCCGGTCGTGCGGCGTCATCGCCGATGTCGATTGCGCTGTCGGCGATACCCCCTGCTTGACCGCTTCCGACCACAACGGTTTCGTTCTCGAAGAGGCCGAAGTCATCTACTGGGGCTTCTGCCCCGACTGCTCGACCTCGGAGACATCCCGGTCACACCTGTGATCACGGCTCGATTCACCCATTCCCGAAAGGAACGCCCGTGTCCGTAGAACATCCGCCGATCGCCGAGGCCCAAACGGAGCCCGGTCAGACCGGGTGCCCCGTGGTGCACGGTCGCCTCAAGTACCCGACCGAGGGTGGAGGCAACCGTGACTGGTGGCCGAACCAGATCAACCTGAAGATCCTGCAGAAGAATCCCGCTGTCGCGAATCCTATGGACGAGGATTTCGACTATGCCGCGGAATTCAAGACCCTCGATCTGGCCGCGGTGAAGCGGGATATCGAGGAAGTCATGACGACCTCGCAGGAGTGGTGGCCCGCCGACTACGGCCACTACGGGCCGTTCTTCGTACGGATGGCGTGGCATGCCGCGGGTACCTACCGCATCAACGATGGCCGTGGCGGCGCCGGGGCCGGTATGCAGCGGTTCGCGCCGCTGAACAGCTGGCCCGACAACGCGAGCCTCGACAAGGCACGCCGCCTGCTGTGGCCGGTCAAGAAGAAGTACGGCAAGAAACTCTCGTGGGCCGACCTGATCGTGTACGCAGGCAATGTCGCGCTGGAGTCGATGGGCTTCGAGACTTTCGGCTTCGGCGGCGGCCGCGTCGACCAGTGGGAGCCCGAGGAGGACGTCTACTGGGGTCCGGAGCAGACCTGGCTCGCTGACGAGCGGTACACCGGCGAGCGGAACCTCGAAAAGCCGCTGGCCGCAGTCCAGATGGGTCTGATCTACGTGAATCCGGAGGGGCCCAATGGCAACCCGGACCCGCTTGCCGCGGCAGTCGATATCCGGGAAACGTTCCGCCGCATGGCCATGGACGATGTCGAGACCGCGGCGCTGATCGTCGGCGGCCACACCTTCGGCAAGACGCACGGCGCCGGGCCCGCCGACCATGTCGGTCCCGAGCCCGAGGCGGCCCCACTGGAGGAACAGGGCCTCGGCTGGAAGAGCTCCTTCGGCACCGGCGTCGGTAAGGACGCGATCACCAGCGGCCTCGAGGGCGCCTGGACGCCCACTCCGACGAAGTGGGACAACAGCTTCCTCGAGACGCTTTACGGCTACGAGTGGGAGAAGACCAAGAGCCCGGCCGGAGCATGGCAGTACGTGCCGAAGGACGGCGCCGGTGCGGGCACTGTGCCCGATGCCCACGACTCGTCCAAGACGCACACCCCGGTGATGCTGACGACGGACCTCTCGATGCGGTTCGACCCCATCTATGAGCAGATCACCCGCCGCTGGCTCGACCACCCCGACGAGCTCGCGGAGGCGTTCGCCAAGGCGTGGTACAAGCTGACTCACCGCGACATGGGGCCGATCGTCCGCTACCTCGGCCCGCTGGTCCCGGAAGAGACGCTGCTGTGGCAGGACCCCGTTCCGCCGGTAACGCACGAACTCATCGGCTCGGCCGACATCGCGACCCTCAAGGGCCGGATCCTGGGCTCGGGTCTGACCATCGCACAGCTGGTTTCCACCGCGTGGGCGGCCGCGTCGTCGTTCCGCGGCAGCGACAAGCGCGGCGGCGCCAACGGTGGGCGTATTCGGCTCGAGCCGCAGAGCAGCTGGGAGGTGAACAACCCCGACGAGCTGGCGAAGGTGGTGCGCACCCTGGAAGAGATCCAGGAGGGCTTCAACTCCACCCAGACCGGGAACACGCGGGTGTCGTTCGCCGATCTCGTCGTGCTGGCCGGCTCCGCGGCCGTTGAGCAGGCCGCCAAGAACGCCGGATTCGATGTCGAGGTGCCGTTCACGCCGGGACGTACGGACGCCACGCAGGAGCAGACCGATGTGGAGTCCTTCTCCGCGCTCGAGCCGAGTGCCGACGGCTTCCGTAACTATCTCGGGAAGGGCAACCGGCTTTCGGCCGAGTACCTGCTGATCGACAAGGCGAATCTGCTGAGCCTGAGCGGTCCCGAGCTGACGGTGCTCATCGGTGGCCTGCGCGTGCTGGGCGCGAACTACAAGCAGTCGCCGCTGGGCGTGTTCACCGCGTCCCCGGAGTCGTTGACCAACGACTTCTTCGTGAACCTGCTCGACATGGGCACGAAGTGGGAGCCGTCGTCGGCCGACGACGGGACCTACGTGGGCAAGGACCGCACCACCGGTGAAACCCGGTGGACCGGCAGCCGCGTGGACCTGGTCTTCGGGTCGAACTCGCAACTGCGGGCTCTCGCGGAGGTTTACGCGGCCGACGACTCGAAGCAGAAGTTCGTCCAGGACTTCATCGCCGCGTGGGACAAGGTGATGAACCTCGACCGGTTCGAGCTGGCCTGATCGTGCTGCCGCACCCCTCGAGCCGAATCGGCTCGCGGGGTGCGGCACAGTGCTCGACACCGCCATGTTCCTGCACAGCAGTGTCGATCAACAATCTGACGGGCCTCGGCGCGCAAGGCCCACAACGTTTCCGAAGATCGGGCGCGTCGTCACACCGTGGTGCGGGCGGTCAGGTCATCGAGCAGGATCATGACTTCGCCTTCCCGCTTGACGACCTCGGTGAGCCGGATCTTCAGGGCGAGGATATCGGGATCGGTCATCGGGTCGGTCAGCTCATACGCGAGGCGCTGCCATTCGCCGCTGGCAGAGACGTTCCCCAGCAACAGTTCTCGCTCGCCCTGTTCGGTGCTGCCGAGACGGGCGGAAATCTTGATGGTCGCGTGGGGCGAGCGTGCCCACAGGTTCACGCCGCGCAACTGCCCGGCAATCGCGAACGAATGGCCCGGTTTCGCGACGAGATCGACCTCGAGTTCGGCGGTGGCCGAACGGATCAACAAGACGAGTGCCCGGTGATCGGCGCCGGCGGCGCCATCGGCATAGACGCCGGGCTTCTTGCTCGGCGCGCCCTCTGCGAACGTCGTGAGGTGCGTCCGGTTCACCCCCTCCCCGGCGACTTCCCATTTGTCCTTGTTCTCGAAGTCGTCCAGGAGCACCTCGACCGATGCGTCCGACATCCCCGCTGTCCCTTCGCCACGCGCCCACCGGACATTCCGGCTCACCTCGAACCCTACAAGTCGCCGAAAGCCCTTGCCGCACTGGAACGAAGCATCCGCGAGCGGTGGCGGACGAAGCCGGACGATAACGCGAGTCGCACCTGATCGGATGCGCCGACTTCGGTCATCAGATGCCTTCCCGGGTTCAGGTACCCGTCGGTCGGATCGAGCCGACGTTTCATTCGCAAGGGATGAAGCACTCCTCGAGCGCGGTGCATAGGCTGGTTCCGTTCTGCGTAACCGTCATAGATTCCTGGTGCGCCGAGCGCCCGGGATCTCAGCGAACCGAGGACTACCTGCGCTCTATGAACCCGAGGTGTGCTCGGTCCACGCCGTGAAAGGTGGGAACCATGAAGCTCGCGGTTATCGGCGGTACGGGGCGGATCGGCTCGCAGGTGGTTCAGAAACTCATCGCCGCCGGACATGAGGCTGTCCCCGCGGCACCCTCCACCGGTGTCGACCTGATCACGGGAAAAGGTCTGGACCAAGCGCTCGAGGGCGCCGATGTCGTCGTCAACGTGGCGAACTCCCCCACCTTCGACGAGGCATCGGTGGACTTCTTCCGCACCTCCATGAGCAACCTGCTCGCCGCGGGCGAGCGTGCCGGTGTCCGGCACCAGGTCATCCTGTCAATCGTCGGAGTCGACCAGGTCCCCGAACTGGACTATTACCGGGCAAAGGCTTTGCAGGAGGACCTGCTGCGGCAAGGCCCGGCACCGTACTCCATCGTGCGCGCCACCCAGTTCTTCGAATTCATGGACGCGGTCTTGTCCTCGACCTCCGACAGCGACACCGTGCGGCTGCCCGCCACCCACCTCCAGCCGATCGCCGCCGCCGACGTCGTCGACGCGGTGGTCGAGGTATCCACCGGCGCCCCGCTGCAAGGGATCCGCAATATTGCCGGCCCGGACGTCTTTCCCCTCGACGAACTCGGCAGGATCACCCTGGCGGCAGAGCACGACAACCGCGCCGTCATCACCGACGACCAGGCCGGCATGTTCGCAGCCGTCCCCGGCGACGTACTCACCGCTGGACCGGACACACGCCTGGCACCCACTCACTATCAGGACTGGATCCTGACGGCGCACTGAACCAGAGGCATACCACCGACACGCCCCAGCGCTTGTGCGCCGGACCGCGAGTTCCGCACGTTGGCCGTGTTCCGGCACCCGCCGATTCCAATTATTGTGTGGCCGAGTCGATGATGGACAGCGGACTGCGGCGTATTCCTCATGCCGTTTCAGTCATAACCACTCCCCCATAGACAGCTGGCCGGCCGAGTTGGCAGAGGCGCAGGTGCGTGTAGCGGCCGGCGACTCGCTCCCCACGCGTGGGACCGGACCCGGCCGGATGACCAGTGCCGAGAGTGCGGCCTGCAGTTGTCAGCCGAGGTGGCGGCGTCGGATGTCGGTGAACTGCACCGGGGGGAGGTACGGACTCACCAGCGTGCGGTGCCACCAGGCTCTGGTGCGAACCAGTTCCCGGGGTGTGGTGAAGCGGTACTCGTACAGTTGCGCGCGCACGTAGCGGGGCGGGGATTCGGGAAACGGGTTGTGCCGGAGCAGACGCATCGTCGCCCGATCGTTTTCCAGCAGTCGCGCCAGCAACGGGCCCAGCCATTCCCGCGCATAGTCCGGCGAGAATGCGGCGAACCACATCAGCCAGTCCAGGCGCAGATGGTATGGCGCCCATTGCCGCGGAAGCCGGTGCACGTTCCCCGGTTTCCCCTTGAATTCGTATTCCTTCCATTCTGTCCGCTCGGTGATCGCCGGTTCCATGGTCCCCTCGATCACCACCTCGAAGCGGAGTCTGCCGATGGTGCCGAAGGCGCCATAGGTGTTGGCCAGGTGATACGGGTTGAACGACCGGTTCATCAGTTGACGGCTGGAGATCATGTTGCGCACGGGCCAGTAGCTCAGCGACACCATCAACACCGTGAACGCGATGCCCAGGCCCGCGAACCAGGGCGGCGGTCCGGGCAGAGAGGGTGGGGCCGGAACCGGCAGCACCGCTGCCGCCGCGGACTGACTGATCGCGCTAGCGGCGAGGATGATCGTCAGCCAATTCAGCCATGCGAAATTCCCCGAGAGCACCAGCCACAACTGGGTGACCAGGATGATGGCCCCGGCGATGCTGGCCAGCGGCTGGGGAGCGAACAACCCGAACGGCACGACGAGTTGTGCGAAGTGGTTCGCCGCGACCTCGGCCCGATGCAGCGGCTTGGGCAGGTGATGAAACAACCAGCTCAGCGGCCCGGGCATCGGCTGCGTCTCATGGTGGTAGTACAAACAGGTGAGATCACGCCAGCAGGTGTCGCCGCGCAGCTTGATCAGTCCCGCGCCGAACTCGACGCGGAACAACAGCCAGCGCGCAAGCCACATCACCAGTACCGGCGGCGCGGTGCGGTCGTTGCCCAGGAAGATCGCCAGAAACCCCACCTCCAGCAGCAGCGACTCCCAGCCGAACGAATACCACGCCTGCCCCACGTTGACGATCGACAGGTAGAGAACCCACAGCATCAGCCACAGCAGCATCGCGGCCCATAACGGCACCATATCGGCCAGGCCGACGACCAGTGCCGCCGACAGCGCCGCGCCGATCCAGCAGACGGCGGCGAAGAACCGGTCGGAATAGTGGACATGAAAGATGCTCGGCGTCTCCCGGGCCGATCGCCGCGCCAGAAATCGCGGCACCGGCAGCATGCCGCGCTCGCCGATCAGGGCCCGGAACTGCCTGGCGGCCGCGATGAAGGCGATCAGATAGATGGCCGCGGCACCGCGGGTCAGTACCTGCCTACCCAACCAGTATTCGGGTGCGGTGAACCATTGCATGCCCGCAACTCCTCGGATAGCGGACGCTCGTAACCCACCTCCGCCTACCTTAACCCGGTCATATGCAATCCCAGGGGATGTCGGAACGTCCACTCGACGTCGAGGCCCTGCTCGGCATCTGGTGGCACACTTTAGCCCAACTTCCTATGCGGACCTGCCCGATGCCACTTGTGACTGCCAGAGTTCAGCGGAGATTCCGGCCGAACACGTTCGGCCGTGTCGGTGGCACCTGACAGGATCAGCGCATGAGTGCCACTGGTGACGATGCCCGCGCCTATGCTCTGTCATTGCCGGAAACATCCGAACAGTTCGCTTGGGGGATGCCGACTTTCCGGGTCGCGGGCAAGTTGTTCCTCACGCTTCCGGAGACCGAGACTTCGATGGCGGCCCGCTGCCCCATCGGCGACCGCGATGAACTCGTCGTCGCCGAACCGGACAAGTTCTGGATCGCTGCGCACGAGGCGAACAACGCCTGGGTCCGCGTGCGCCTTGCCGCGTTGGACGACCGGGACGAACTGGAAGCCATCATCCACGATTCGTGGCGGCAAGCCGCCCCGCAGACGCTGGTCGACGACCCGGGGTGATGCGCTCCTCCCCTCTTGCCGGCACGGAAACCGACCGATCGGACATCGCGGCTCCTGGGGTTCGGACGGAACTGCGCCGTCTCGGCCTGAAACGGATCGGACTGAGCACCGGCGATCACGCCCCGCGGCCGCCGATCCGCTCGGGCTCCCGGATCGGGCCGGGCAGCTCCCGGAGGGCAAGATCCCGATCGCGCGCGACTACCAGGCGCGCGGGCATCAGGCGGTGATGGTTGGTGACGGCGTGAACGACGCCGCCGCGCTGGCGCAGGCCGATGTCGGGATCGCCGGCGGCGCGGCATGCGATCTGTTGATGTGCGCCAGCGCGTGCTGGGCGATATAGCTGTGCAGGCGTGCGACGGCTGGAGTGGGTCGGTGGTTTCCGGAGACGAGCCCGATCGTGCGGTCACGGGGGTTCGTGAGGGCGATACGACTCAGGTCGGGATGTGGTGTTTCGGGCTCGGGGAGCAGCGCGACGCCGAGGCCGTGGGCGACGAGGGAGCGCAGCGTCTCGAATTCGGTGATCTCGAATGCGACGTTGGGTGTGAATCCGGCCTCGGCGCACCAGGAGTCGAGCGATTGGCGCAAATGGTAGGTCGGGGGGTTGGCGATGAAGGCTTCGCCGGACAGGTCGGCGAGGTCGATGGTTTGGTGTGCGGCGAGGCGGTGGTGACGCGCGACGTAAAGGTGGATGCGCTGCTGTCCCAGCACTATTGCCGGCAGGTCGGTGGGTGAGGGAATGATCACGGCGAGATCGAGTCGGCCATCCCGGATCAGTTCGGCAAGTGCTTCCCCGTGGGCCTGGACCAGGTGGAGCCGGATTCGGGGTGCGCCGGCGTGGAAGCCGGCCAGCAGCGAGGGCACGCTGATCGGCCCCAGGGTGAGTGGGAACCCGAACCGGACAAGTCCGCTGTCGGGGTCGGCGTTACTGCGCACCACGCTGACGGCGTCGTCGAGTGAGCGCATGAGGCCGCGGGTGCGTTCGAACAGCTCACGTCCCGCCGGAGTGAGCGCGATACCTCTGCCCACCGGTTGAAACAATTGCACTCCGAGGGTCTTCTCGACGGTTTTCAACCTCCGACTCAGCGAGGACTGCGGGACTCCCAGCGCCTGCGCGGCGCGTGTGATGTGCCCCTCGCCAGCGGTGACATCGAATGCCGCCAGCAGTGGCACCAGGGCCTCGACCTGGGCCGACAGCAATTCATCCATTACTGGATGGTAATTGCCACGTTTTGGTTGTAGACGGATGAATCCGCGGGGCGTGACGATTCCCTCAACACCGCACCAGGAGAGGTATCGACATGCGCGCGACGCACACTGCGAACACGAAACCGGTTGCACCGGAGGAGATTCTCGACGTTGTGCTGATCGGCGGCGGAATCATGTCCGCGACGTTGGGCGCGATGATCGCGAAGGTTCAGCCGGACTGGAGCATGGTGATGTTCGAACGCCTCGGCCAGATCGCCGCGGAGAGCTCGAACGCGTGGAACAACGCTGGGACCGGGCATTCGGGCTTGTGCGAATTGAACTACATGCCCGACCCGGACGACCCGGCGAAGGCCGAGCAGGTCGGTGGCTTGTTTCACCTGTCCCGGCAGTTCTGGGCCGCGCTGGTCGCCGACGGTGACATCACCGATCCCGCGGCGTTCATCAATTCCGTCCCGCATATGGACGTCGTGTTCGGCGAGCGCGACGTGGCCTACCTGCGCCGGCGGTTCGAAACTTTGCGGTCGTTGCCTCTGTTCTCGGCGATGCAGTACAGCGAGGATCCGGAGGTGATCGCCGCGTGGGCGCCGCTGCTGATGGCCGGCCGCGACCGTACCGAGCCGATGGCCGCCACCCGGCACGAACGCGGCACCGATGTCGACTTCGGTGCTCTGACCGGCGCGTTGGTCGATGTGATGACCAAGGCCGGTGCGCAGGTGCGGGTCAGACATGAAGTGACCGGGCTGCACCGCAACTCGGATGGGTTGTGGACGATCACCGGTCAGGACCGCGATGCCAAGCGGAGGTTCACCGTTCGCGCCAGGTTTGTGTTCGTCGGTGCGGGCGGCTACGCCCTCAGGCTGCTGCAGAAGGCTCGGCTCCCCGAGGTGCGCGGCTACGCGGTATTTCCGTTCGGCGCACAATTCCTCCGGACCGACAATCCTGACGTGGTCGGGCTGCACGATGCGAAGGTCTACAGCCAGGCGTCGCTCGGTGCGCCGCCGATGTCGGTGCCGCACCTGGACAAACGCGTGGTCGACGGTCGGGAATCGTTGTTGTTCGGCCCCTATGCCACGTTCAGCACGCGGCTGCTCAAACACGGCCGACTCATCGACCTGTTCACCACCCTGCGCTTGCGCAACATCGCGGTCCTGCTGGCGGCCGGCGTCCAGAACCTGGCGTTGGTCCGTTACCTGATCGGGCAGCTGCTCTCCACGCGCCGCCGGAAATTCGCCCAGCTGCAACGGTTCTATCCGACCGCTGACCCGGCCGAATGGTACCTGGTCCAGGCCGGACAACGCGCTCAGCTGGTCAAGCCGGACCCCCATCACGTCGGCGTCCTCACCTTCGGAACTGAACTGGTGACCGGGGCCGATGGCACGATCGCGGGACTGCTGGGTGCCTCGCCCGGTGCATCGACAGCCCCGGCAATCATGATCGACCTACTCGCGCGGTGCTTCCCACACCAGGAAACCCGATGGGGGCTGCTACTTCACAGGATGATACCGGCCATGGCAGCACCGCTGGACGTCAACCAGCGCCACGTGGACGACAATCTCACGTGACCGATCGTGCCGCGTTTCGCCGATCTGGCGTCGCAGGTGTTTGAGCGTCCCACCATAATGCCGACGTGCGAGTGTATCGGCCTGCGACCGTAAACGTGCGGTTCCGTGCTGGCCGGGGATAGCCCGCACGGCGGCCACCCCTACATATCCTGGGCAGATGGATTTGCGAACCCCGATGCGGCTCTACCGCGACGAGGAACTCGTCGCCCTGGTCACCAGGTATGGCTACGAAACACCCTGGGCCACCGGCACAGTCGAGTATTCCGATTCCGACCGGGGTGAGCGCTCTGCCCGCGCCGCGCAGTTCCTCGTATGGCGCGCTGAAAACGAAGACGATCTACCTGACGATGACGACGCATACGACGAGCTCTGCAGCCGTGAAATGGCTCGCTGCTCCGTGACGCAGGCTGATGTCGATTGGTGCGAGAGCGGCGACTGGACGATCAGGACCCAGGACGGGATCGACCACGCCGCGTTTTCCCTGGATTTCATCGGCGATCACGGGATCCAGTGGCGCTGGTGAGGGCCACCGTCGGCGCCCTGACCCAACGAACACTCGCTCATACCGCGCGGCATCGTGATCGGAAGCGATCACGAGACACCGCACCGAACGCTCTTGCGGCTTCTGTGTGCGCTCGGTCGAATTTGCTTGCCTCCTACGCCCGGTCCGCATCGTGTTCGGCGACGAACACGAGTAGCCGGGGTATCACCTTCTGCGGGAGTGCCCATAGCAGTTCATGTCCCACGCCCGGGTAGACCTCGACGTCGGCCGTGGGAGCATGCTCGCGAAGGCGCCGCACTCCGATCTCGGGATCGTTGGCGACCGTCGCCCCGCCGAACAGCACAAGCATCGGCGCGGTGATCGCCGCGAGTTGTTCGTCGGTGAACGGTTTCGGCCACGGCAACGCGAGCCGGAACTCGAACCCCGCCACAGCCATCGCCCATTCCTTGTCACTCAACACAACACCGGGGGTCAGCCACTGGACGAACTTCTGCATGCACTCACGGGTGGGCCGCATGCCTGCGATGACCATTTTCAGCAGCAGGCTCCAGCGCGGTTTGGCAAACGTTGCCCCGCCCGGTTCGAGCATGGACAGACTCGCCAGACGCTGGGAGCGGTGGACTCCGAGCAGACAAGCCAGCCAGGCGCCGTCGGAATACCCGGCCACGTGGACGCGCTCCTCGCCGAGTCCATCGAGGACCTCGATCAGCCATTCGACGATCTGGTCATGGTCGCGGATCGGTACGTTCTGCTCATTGCGGCCCGCCCAGCCCATGACATCCGGTGTGTAGACGACTCGGTCGCGTGCCAACTCATCGATGAACGGCCGCCAGAACAGGCTGTTTCCGGGCATGCCGGGCAGAAGCACCAGCGGCTGGCCTTCCCCGGTTCCCGACTTGCGCACTCGCGTCGTCCCGAACGTTGTCTCGACGTCGATCTCGGTCGACGGCACCGGCCAGTCGGCTGCCAGCGCATCGTAGGCCCGCATACATGCCGTTTTGGTCTTGTCGCTGGTGAACCGCCCGATCTTCGGCATGAGCCCTCCCTTTGTTTTACGGAACGACCGTATGACGATATGAACGTATCACATATGCAATATGTGCGTACCATCAAGGCCCGCAGCGCCGGAGCCGCCGCGCAGTTCTGGGAACTGGTGCCCGGCAGCGACCCGAAACCGCTGGTCCGCATCCTCGACGCCGCCCTGGTCTGACCGCCGAACCCGGTCGCCCGCAACCGCGCCGGTCACACCGCCCGCACTCGATCGGCAGCATCGTCGATGACGTGCTGGGGCTGGGCGATACAGAGCCGGACCTCACCGGCCTCTGTCTCGGGTGCATGTCACTGGGTGATCGAGACGAAGCCAGGCTAAACCGCTTCCAGGCCGTCGGCGCCGGAGACAAAGTCGCGCCCAACGAGGAGAATTGTCCGTGTCACTTCCGGAATACGTCGACCGAAAGTGCCACACAGTTGGGGGCTGATCAGGCCCTCAGTACGAGGTCGCCGCCTATATCGCGCGGTCCGCCGACCGGGTCTACCCTTCGACCTGACCATCCGCAGAAGGATTACGCTGTCTGGCAGCCGGATTCATAGCGCGAGAGTACGGGCGGCTAGGAATGTAGAACTGGGATCGGGCAGACCGAACCCCGCGCGAATGTACGACCACCTTCCTGGGCGGCGCCAACGACACGACGCGGGGTGAGGCGTGGCGAATGGGGGTGCCTGTGGGTATCGACACCAGTGTGCTCAGGTCGGCTCAGCGGGCTCGCGGCTGGTCACAGACCCGGCTGATTGCCGCGCTGCGGGAAGAGGCTGAGCGCGACTGTGTCCGGCTGATGACGACGGCGAGTCTTCGAGTTGCGTTGTCCCGCTGGGAGAACGGTCACGTTGTCCCGGACGAAGTGCACAGTCGCCTACTGTGCCGGGTCCTGGAGCTGGATGAAGGGGACGTCCTATCGGCCCCGATCGCGCGCGACAGCGCGGGTGACGGGTCCCTGTTCGGCCTTTTGACCGGTCACACGAACAGCTTGAGACTGCTGGACCGTCGGCTGGGCGCGCCGGCAGTCCGGATTCAAACAGCTGGCCACGTCACGGCATTGGAGGTGCTGTGGCGTGGAGCTGCCGGTCCGGACCGGGTGAGCATTGCCCGCGCCCAGGCCGACACGGCAGCGCTTGCCGCGTGGCAGGACCTCGATGTCGGCGACTACCTGAGTGCGTCGAGGCATTACGCTCTGGCAAGACGGGCTGCGTCCCGGGCCGGCGACCCAGTGCTGTGGGCTCATGCAGTAGGGGAGCATGCGGTGCTGCTTGCCGAAACCGATAGAGCGGCTGTTGCTGTCACTGAGGTCGCCAAGGCCGAATCAATGCCGATGCTCCCAGTGTTGCTGCGCTCGTGGCTGGCGGCGACACATGCTCAGGTGGCTGCGGCGCTGCCGGGTCGCGGGCCGTCGGTGCGGGCAGCGTTGGCCCGTGCCGAGGCCGACCTGGTCCGTGCGTGTGATGGCGACGAGGAGGCGATGCCGTATCTGGCCTTGAACGCGGCGCACCTCCAACGATGGCAGGGCCACATCCTGGTCAGATCCGGTGATCCGGCTGGAGCCGATGCGACGCGGGCAGCGTTGAACGAGGTGCCCGGGGAGTTCGTTCGAGCACGGTGCGGGCAGCTACTGGACCTGGCCGAGGCGGACCTGGGTGGTGGTGAGTTGGAGGAGGCAGGCGAACTTCTCGATACCGCGGTCGCGACGATCACCCGGCTCGGCTCAGTCAGGCTCGGCAAGCGTCACGAACTGTTGTCCGGGCGATTGCTTTGCCGGTTCGCCGGCGACTAGTGCTGCGGCCGCGAGCATGCCGACAGCCGTGCCGGTACCCAGCAGCATGCCTTTCGCCAGTAGATCGGTGGTTTCGGCGAGCGGCATCCAGAGCAGTTGGGCGGCTTCCTCGGCATCGCTGGGCGTAGCGACCTGACAGGGACCGTGTCCGAGGTACACCAGGTGGCGGCTTTGCACGAGCCCGGGCATCGGTTCGAGGTCGGCCACCAGCGTCAGTCTGTCGACTTCGAATCCCGTTTCTTCCAATAGCTCTCGGCGTGCACAGGTCAGTGGGTCTTCACCGGGATCGACAATTCCCCCGGGCGATTCCAAGCCGATCGTGTCCACGATCCATCGGTGGCGGCGCATCAAGAGAGCACGGCGGTGCTCGTCGACCGCGATCACTGTCGCGACCGTGTTCAACCGGATGGCGTGATGGGTCCGGTCCAGGCCGTCGGGGGTGGTGATCGCGTTGCAGGTCACCTCGAGCCAGGGCTTCCCGTCGTAGACAATCCACTCCCGGCGAACAGTGGTGCGCGGCGGTTCGATCATGGATTCACGGTAGCGGGATGCCGCACTACAGGTTGCTACCTTTCGCCACAGGCCGATCCCCGGGAAGGTTGGTGGCGGCGGGTGATCACTACACTTGTGTCGGCGTGGCAGCCGTTTCCGTTGGACAGTTGTGAGGTTGTCGATCCCAGCAATTCGCGCCTACCGCATCGAGGTCGTGGGCGACGAGTCGCAGCAGCCCGCACCCGCGGGCCCCGTTACTGAGAGGACTTTCGCCGTCGTGACCCAGACCAGGGCCAATGCCCTTGACGAGCTCTGCTGGCGCGGGCTTGTCGCGCTGTCCACTAACGAGGAGGCGCTGCGCGCTTCGCTGGCGGCCGGCCCGGTGACCTACTATTGCGGGTTCGATCCGACGGCGCCGAGCTTGCACATGGGTAACCTGGTGCAACTGCTGACGATGCGCCGCTTGCAGGACTTCGGGCACAAACCGATCGCGCTCGTCGGCGGGGCGACCGGGCTTATCGGCGACCCACGTATGTCGGGTGAACGGGTGCTCAACGATCACGACACCGTGGCGGCCTGGGTCGACCGAATCCGTGACCAGGTTCAGCGGTTCCTGTCCTTCGACGGTGACAATGCCGCTGTGGTCGTGAACAACCTGGATTGGACCTCACCGATGTCGGCCGTCGATTTCCTTCGTGATGTCGGCAAACACTTCCGGGTGAACCGGATGATCGCCAAGGAAGCGGTGTCCGCGCGGCTCAACAGCGAGGCCGGGATCAGTTTCACCGAGTTCTCCTATCAGCTGCTGCAGGGCATGGACTTCTACCAGCTCTACCGCCGATACGGATGCACATTGCAGACCGGCGGATCCGACCAGTGGGGTAACTTGACCGCCGGAGCCGACCTGACTCACCGCGTCGAGGGTGTAAGCCTGCACGCCTTGGCCACGCCGCTGATCACCAAGGCCGACGGCACCAAATTCGGCAAGACCGAAGGTGGCGCGATCTGGCTCGACTCGGAGATGACCTCGCCATACGCCTTCTACCAGTTCTGGCTCAACGCCGAGGACGCCAAAGTCGGTGACTATCTCAAGATCTTCACCTTCCGCAGCCGGGACGAGATCGCGGCGCTCGAGCAGGCCAGCCGGGAACGGCCCGCTCAACGGGAGGCCCAGCGAGCGCTCGCCGAGGACGTCACAGCCCTGGTCCACGGTGCGGAAACGATGCAGCGAGTGCGTGCGGCCAGCCAGGCACTGTTCGGCAGCGGCGACCTGGCCGCGCTCGATGCGTCGACCTTGGGTGATGCGGTGCGTGAACTGCCCTCGGCGTCGATCTCGAGCGGGACGCACAGCGTCGTCGATCTCTTCGCGGCAACCGGTCTGGTTGCGAGCAAGTCTGCGGCCCGTCGTGCCGTGAGCGAGGGCGGCGCCTACGTCAACAACCTCAAGGTCGACACAACCGACGCGGTGGTGGGCGCTACGGATTTGCTGCACAACCGCTGGATTCTGCTGCGGCGGGGCCGCAAATCGCTCGCCGTCGTGGAAGTCGGCTGACAGAATCCGGTGCGGATCGTGACTTGGCTGCAGCTGTGATCCACACTTCCGTCGCGCGGGCATAAACGGACTGTCGGGCGCGTGGAATCCGATCGACCAGAGGACGGCTGATGGCTCAGCGGCTGATCATTCTGGACCTCGATGGAACCTGCTATCCCAGCGACACTGCGCTGACCCGGATCATCGATACCCGCACCACCGAATTCCTCACTCGGCGTGCGGGGTTGACCCCGGTGCAACTTACTGAGATGGAGGAGCAGACACCTTCGATCCTCGAGGCGCTCGCTCGGCTCGGCCTTCCCCGCCATCAGTGGGCGCACGCCGTATATCGGGCGATACCGTATCGACAACTTCTCCGTCCAGATCCTGCGTTGGTGCGTGCTCTGTCACGCGTGGCCGCGCGCCGAGTAGTGGTGACCATGGCCCCGAAACAGCACGCGATCGCCGTCCTGGCAGCACTCGAGCTCTCCGGGTTGGTCGACGACACGATCTCGGTGTTCGAAGCCGGCCATACGGACAAGCGGGATATCTACCGGAGCCTGGTCGAGACGTATGGTGCGTCTACGACAACTGTTATCGGGGATAACGCGGACCTCGATCTGGAACCGGCTGCAGCGTTGGGATGCGGGTGCGCGCACATCCACCCTCGACACCACGCCGGACTGTTCCCCGTCTATCGCGATCTGCTTCAGGCGCTGTCGGCACTGCCATAAGTAGTGTGCTTCACCAGTATTCGCTTCGTATCGCGATCTTTGGTGTGCTACGGCTTGCTACGTTCCCGCGACTCCTGCGTTGCCCGATCCTCGGAGAATGACTAGGGCAACCACACGCACACCCTCGAACTCGTTGCCGCACAATATCTCCCGTTCTGGCGAGCGGGAGATGAAAACACCTCTCCTCGACCTCTTCCAGCACCCCGACCGAGCCGACCTCGCCGACCTGCGCCGCTGTCTGCGCGTGCTGGACGATCTCGTCAGCCACTACGCCGATCCGGCGGACCCGCGCATGAGGCGTGCGGACGTGCGGTCATTCGGCCAGATCCTCGAACACGAGTCACTCCCGCACGAATCAAGTGCACCGGACACCGTGCTGGCCGAGCTGGCGCCCTATTTCCAGGGCATGCTGCGCTGGAACCACCCCGGAACAATGATCAACGTCACCCCGCCACCAACGCTGCCGTCGGTGGCGGCTGCGGCATACGCGTCTGCCCTCAACCCGAACGGTGCGCAAGACATGTCCAGCGGCCTGCTGCTCGGCACCGAACTCGCTGTGGTGAAGATGCTCTCCCAGCTGGCAGGGACCGACGTCAACAGGTCAGGCGGGGTCTTCACTTTCGGCGGCAAGAGCACCAACATGCATGCGATCAAGCACGGCATCCAGCGTGCGCAGCCGCAGGCTCGCCGTGAGGGCATCACCACCCCGGTGCGGGTGGTGTCTTCGACCCAAGGTCACCCCTGTCACGAGGAGGCATGCGGGTGGCTGGGCATCGGCGAAAGCAGCTGCCTGCGCGTACCGACCCGAGCCGACGGCGTCATGGACCTGCACGCACTGGAGGACACGATCCGGCGCAGCGTCCGCGCTGGCGAGCAGGTCGTGACGATCTTCGCCAACGGTGGCACCACAATTCAAATGCTCGTCGACCCCATCGGTGAGATCGTCGCCCTGCGTGACCGGCTTGTCGACGACCTGAGCCTGGACTACGTGCCTCGCGTACACGTGGACTCGGTCGTCGGGTGGGTGTGGCTGTTCTTCCGTGACTACGACTTCCAGACCAATCCCTTGGGATTCCCGTCGACGACACTGACCCGCATCCGCACACAGGCCGCCCGAATCGCCGAGATCCACCTCGCCGACTCCTTCGGCGTCGACTTCCATAAGACTGGATTCGCCTCGTACGCGTCGAGCATTTATATGGTCGCCGACCGGACCGAGATCTACCAGCAGGGTGGAATCACCGACGCCGACCACCCGATCGGCGGCGGTGGCCGTAAGGGGCTGCCGTACCAGGACCTTCGGTTCGGTCACCATTCGCCGTTCCAGTACACCCTCGAGCTCAGCCGTTCGATGGCCGGGCCGGTACAGGCGTACGTCAATTTGAAGATGCTCGGCGTCACCGGCTACCAGCGTCTCATCGGCGGTCTGCTCGTGTCCTCGCAACGGTTCGCCGACGAGCTCACTGCGCTGGGCAGGTTCGAAGTGCTCAGCGGCGCCGACAGCCAGGGCTTCGCCGTGCTGTTCGCCGCCAAACCGGCTACGGACACGCCATCGCTGTTCGACCATGCGTGGACACGCGCCGGTCTGGAATCGGTGGCGCGCTACAACTACCGC